>NZ_JAVIWJ010000001.1:2017500-2317500 GCF_034314105.1 Pseudomonas sp. AB6 | reverse complement strand
ATGTACCGGTAACTGTTGCCACTCCAGTGGCTGTGCTGGCGCCGGTCGTGGCAATACCTGAACCGGCTATGGTGCCGGTAGCCGTTGAGCCTGTCGCGGTTGCTGCAATTGAAGTTGATCTGCCGTGGATCGAGCGCGCGCCGAGTCCACCCGTGGCGGTCGAGCCAGAACCAGAACCAGAACCGGTTGCCGAGTCGATACCCGAGCCAATGCTCGATACCGTCGCTGAGCAACCCGATCTGACGCCAATGCCTGCTCAGGCACCGGCCAGTCCAGTCCCGGATGCTCCCGATGTGGTTGAACCTGCCGCGCCAGTCGCAGAAGTGACGCCGGCCATGCTTGAACAGATTCCAGATGCATCGTCGTCGGTCTTGGCGCCGATGGAGCGTGACGATGAGCCGCCCGACGACGACAATTTCGATGGTGAGCTTGATATTGATCCGGCGTCCTACAGTTATCTGGATGAGTTGGCCCACGACAGTGTGGCGGACGTCGTCGAACCTGAGCAGTTACCTGCGCTAATGCCCGCGACCGGGCTGGCGCTGGATTGGCTAAACCTGTTTCCGAAGCTGCCCATCTCAGGCATGACCGGCAGTATCGCCGCCAACTGTACGTTGATGGCAGTGGACGGCGATCATTGGTTGATGCACCTGGACCCGGCCCACAGCGCGCTGTTCAACACCACTCAGCAACGTCGGCTCAATGACGCCCTGAATCAATACCATGGGCGCACGCTGACCCTCACTATCGAGCTGATCAAGCCCGAACAGGAAACCCCGGCCCAGGCAGGTTCGCGCCTGCGCGCCAAGCGCCAAAGCGAAGCAGTCACATCGATCCATTGCGATCCGTTCATCCAACAAATGTTGCAACAGTTTGGTGCGGTGATCCGAGAGGATACGATTGAACCTGTAGATACTCCGGTGGCTCAGACCCTTTAACTAATGCGCGTGGTGCCCGCAGGGTGTTGCGCAGACAAACCCCACAACGTTCGAGGTGAATTCTCATGATGAAAGGTGGCATGGCCGGCCTGATGAAGCAGGCACAGCAGATGCAAGAAAAAATGGCCAAGGCGCAGGAAGAGCTCGCCAACGCCGAAGTTACTGGCCAATCAGGCGCTGGTTTGGTCAGCGTAGTCATGACCGGTCGTCATGACGTCAAACGTATCAGTCTCGACGACAGCCTGATGCAAGAAGACAAAGAAGTTCTCGAAGACTTGATTGCCGCAGCGGTTAACGACGCCGTGCGCAAAGTCGAGCAGAACAGCCAGGAAAAGATGTCCGGCATGACCGCTGGCATGCAGTTGCCTCCAGGCATGAAGCTGCCGTTCTAAGTTGCTTTGGTATTTATGAGAAGCCAGGCCCAGTGTCTGGCTTCTTTGATTTTTTGCCGACTCCAACACCTTTAGAGCCAACTTGTTGGCAGAAGGGTCAAGCGTGGCGTGCCCGATATGCCACCCTCGCCAACACGCTGGCGCTACAAAAATCGAACCGAACCCCCAAGCGCCCAAACGGTCTGCTTCTATGATCCAACTTATTGCTGAAGGAACCGCTTCGATGCCGCCAGAACTGATCCTCAATCAACGCATTGTTCTCGCCTCGCGCCCCAACGGCGCGCCGACCCCAGAAAATTTCCGCTTGGAGCGAGAAGCGTTGCCTGACCTGGAAGAGGGCCAAGTGCTGCTGCGCACCTTGTATCTGTCTCTGGACCCATATATGCGCGGCCGGATGAACGATACGCCGTCCTATGCCGAGCCGGTTCAGGTCAACAACGTCATGACCGGGGGCGCCGTCAGCTGTGTCGAGCAATCACGCAACGTCCGCTTCAAACAGGGTGATCTGGTTGTGGGTATGACTGGCTGGCAGACCCATAGCATTTGCGATGGCACCCAAGTGCTGCCGTTGCCAAAAGACTTGCCCAGCCCCTCCATGGCGGTGGGCGTGTTGGGCATGCCGGGCATCACGGCCTATATGGGCCTGATGGAAATTGGCAAACCCAAAGCCGGTGAGACATTGGTAGTGGCTGCAGCCTCGGGTGCTGTGGGTTCGGTGGTGGGTCAAGTGGCGAAGCTCAAAGGCCTGCGGGTGGTGGGCATTGCCGGTGGTCCCGATAAATGCCGTTACGTGGTTGACGAGTTAGGTTTTGACGCCTGTATCGATCACAAGAGTGAGCACTTTGCCCAAGAGTTGGCCGATGCCTGTGGCAATGGTATCGACATCTACTTCGAGCTGGTCGGAGGCAAGGTTTTCAGCGCTGTATTGCCGCTGCTCAATGCTCGTGCACGTATTCCGCTGTGTGGGTTGATCGCGCAATACAACGCGCAGGCGTTACCTGAAGGCACCGATTACTTGCCATTGCTGATGCGAACATTGCTGACCAAGCGTGCGCGAATTCAGGGGTTTATCGTCTTCGAAGAATACGGTGATCGTCATGCGGAGTTTCTTGCGGCCATGGTGCCGTTGGTGACAGAGGGCAAAATCAAATTCCGTGAGGACGTGGTGGACGGCCTGGAGCAAGCGCCAGAAGCGTTCATCGGCATGCTGCAAGGCCGTAACTTCGGCAAGCTGGTGGTCCGGGTCGCTGACGCTTGATTGACGCTAACCGGAGGCGCGGGTATAAACCGCGTCTCGTTGTTTTGTCGGACCTTTCTCCATGAGCTTCAGTCCCCTGATTCGCCAATTGATCGATGCCTTGCGCACATTGCCGGGTGTCGGTCAGAAAACCGCCCAGCGCATGGCCCTGCAATTGCTAGAGCGTGACCGCAGTGGCGGCTCGCGTTTGGCATTGGCCTTGAGCCAGGCCATGGAAGGCGTTGGCCATTGCCGACTATGCCGCACGCTTACTGAAGATGACTTGTGTCCACAATGCTCCGATGTACGCCGCGACGACACGATTCTGTGTGTGGTCGAAGGGCCCATGGATGTCTATGCCGTGGAACAAACGGGTTACCGTGGCCGTTACTTCGTGCTCAAAGGTCATTTGTCGCCGCTTGACGGCCTGGGTCCAGAGGCCATTGGGATACCACAGCTGGTTGCGCGCATTGAAGAGCAAGGCTCATTTACCGAAATCATTTTGGCCACCAACCCCACGGTCGAAGGCGAAGCCACGGCGCATTACATTGCTCAGCTGCTGAGTAATAAAGGCTTGATTACCTCGCGAATCGCACACGGCGTTCCGCTGGGCGGAGAATTGGAATTGGTCGACGGCGGCACCTTGGCGCATTCATTCGCGGGACGTAAGCCCATCGCGTTGTAGTTAACGCTAAGCAACAGAGGCGCACCGTTTTCAACGCGGTGCTGCTGCGCATCCAATTCCAATCCAGTTCCCACAGGTTTATTTGTCGCTCAATGCAAAACGGGTCAGGCAAAACGTCGGGATACCCATACCTTCCAGGCGCTGTGAACCGCCCAATTCAGGCAAATCGATAATCGCAGCGGCTTCATAGACGTGCGCACCCATGCGCCGGACCAGATTGGCAGCCGCAATCAGGGTGCCACCTGTGGCAATCAAGTCATCGAACATCAGGATCGAATCGCCTTCGCACAGGCTGTCGGCGTGTACTTCCAAAAAGGCTTCGCCATATTCGGTTTGATAACCTTCGGACAGCACGTCTGCGGGGAGTTTGCCTTGCTTGCGAAACAGGATCAGTGGCTTGTTCAGTTCATAAGCGACAATCGAACCAATTAAAAACCCCCGTGCGTCCATCGCGCCGATATGGCTGAAGTCAGCTTCGATATAGCGTTGGACGAAGCTGTCTATCACCAGTCGCAGTGCTTTTGGCGATTGAAACAGCGGGGTGATGTCGCGAAAAATAATGCCGGGCTTAGGGAAGTCCAACACAGGGCGGATAAGAGATTTAAAGCTGAATTCGTCGAAAATCATCGAGAGGATCCTGGGCAGGGTGGCTGGGCGCTAGTCTAACGCTCAGCCGCCAGGAATCCCACGTTTCAGCCTTCCAGCGAGCCGCCTGCCAGTGCGCAAAGCTGGATCGGGTCGAGAATCTGGATTTCTTTACCTTCGGCGCAAATCAGGTTGCTGCCTTGGAAGCGGGTAAAAACGCGGGACACGGTCTCTACCGCCAACCCGAGAAAGTTACCGATTTCATTGCGCGACATGCTCAATCGAAATTGATTGGCAGAGAAACCGCGCGCATGGAAACGGGCCGAGAGATTGACCAATAACGTGGCAATACGCTCGTCGGCGGTTTTTTTCGACAGCAGCAACATCATTTGCTGATCGTCGCGAATTTCCCGGCTCATGATGCGCATTAATTGTCGACGCAACTGGGGCAGTTGCACAGACAAGTCATCGAGACGCTCGAATGGAATTTCACACACCGAAGTGGTTTCCAGAGCCTGGGCGGAGACCGGATAAGCCTCAGTGTCCATACCGGATAAGCCAACCAGTTCGCTAGGCAAGTGGAAGCCGGTAATTTGCTCTTCGCCGCCGTCGCTCAGGCTGAAAGTTTTTAGTGCGCCAGAGCGTACTGCGTAAACCGAACCGAACGGGTCACCCTGTCGAAACAGAAACTCGCCCTTTCTCAGCGGGCGGCCTCGTTTAACGATTTCATCAAGGGCATTCATGTCTTCCATATTCAAGGAAAGTGGTAGGCACAAAGGGGCGAGGCTGCAGTCCTTGCAGTGGGCCTGACTATGAGCGCGCAGTTTGACTGGCTCTGACATCGCAAAAATCCTTTTGGGAAACACGCATAGGTTGTGAGGGTAACCCAGCGTGAGTAATTCTTGCCAGCGCGGATGTAATCTCTTGCGACAGTTAATGCGATTATTCACTTTACTTTGAATTAAGTTTCTAGAAGTCCCGCCGATATGCCGTTGGCACGTAGTTCGTCAAGAGCGCGGCAGAGCCAAACGCCCCAACGCTCAGTGTCCGCCAGGAGGTGGCGAAGAAGGAGGGTGCTGCCTCGAAATGGGGCGGGGCAGTTATTAGATTATCCGAGAGAACAATTGGCGGTTATGCGGATTCAGGTATGCATCAAAGACCATGCATATCGAACGTACTAACAGGCGTCCTGCGGGTAAAACAGTTATACCCACATGATCAACAGCGATCAGCCCATCACTGGCCATGCCATCGAGTTGTGGCCATACCTCGCTGAAATAGCCTCTGAAATCAATATTGAACGCGTATTCGATGCCTGCGAAGTTTAGACTGAAATGGCAGATCAATTGTTGAATCACCGCCCTGCGCAAGCGATCGTCGGCGTTGCACAACAAACCGCGCTTAGTCGCCAGTTGATCGCTGGCCAACAAGGTTTGATAGTCATTTAAGTCGCTGCTGTTCTGGCAGTATAAATCGCCGATCTGACTGATAGCTGATACGCCCAGCCCCACCAAGTCACAATGACCGTGAGTGGTATAGCCTTGGAAATTGCGTTGCAGCGTTGACTCTTCCTGCGCGATGGCCAATTCATCGTCCGGCAGGGCAAAGTGGTCCATCCCGATGTAGCGATAGCCCGCGCCGGTCAACTGATCGATGGTGCGCTGAAGCATTTCCAGCTTTTGTCCGGAAGAAGGTAGGTCTTCAGCGTTAATCCGTCGCTGTGGCATAAAGCGTTCTGGCAGATGGGCGTAGTTGAATACAGACAGGCGGTCTGGTTGCAGCGCGATAATCTCATCGACGGTGCGGGCGAAAGACTCGGGTGTCTGTTTCGGCAAACCGTAAATGAGATCGATGTTTACCGAGCGAAACTGCAATGTGTGTGCCGCATCGACAATGGCCCGGGTCTCTTCCAGGCTTTGCGGGCGGTTGACCGCACGCTGAACGTCCGGGTCGAGGTCCTGCACGCCGAGGCTGACCCGGTTGAAACCGAGTTCGCGCAGCAGGCCCATGGTTGCCCAGTCGGCCTCGCGCGGGTCTATCTCAATGCCGTAGTCACCGGAATCGTCATCCAGCAAGTTGAAGTGCTTGCGCAGATGCGCCATCAGTTGACGCAGTTCGTCATGGCTGAGGAACGTCGGCGTACCACCGCCCAAATGCAGTTGTTCGACAAGCTGCCGAGGGTCAAGGTGACAAGCGATCATCTCGATCTCCTGCTCCAAGTGCTGCAAATACGGCAATGCGCGACCACGGTCTTTAGTGATGACTTTGTTGCAGCCGCAGTAGTAACAAATGTTGGCGCAGAACGGCACATGCACGTACAGCGACAGAGGGCGCAGGGCTTTTCGGCTGTCGCGAAGGGCGTGCAGCAAATCGAAAGCGCTAACCTTTGTCTGAAATTGCACCGCAGTTGGGTAGGACGTATAGCGTGGCCCCGCCAGATCATAGCGGCGGATCAGATCGGAATCCCAATGGATGGCATCGAGCATGCGGACATTTCCCCGAAAAGGCTGGCAGTGTCCGGAGTCTAGGGAAGAGTGGTTTTATTGATGTTGATATACATCAAACAGGCGTGAAGTCGTGCCAAGGCTAATGGCCCATCAGCCAATGCTGATGGGGTCCGGGCAAGGTCCAGAGGCCAAACAGGATGACCAGCACGCCGCCCGCCATGCGCACGCCACGTTTGCGCAAAATGGCCGTGGTGCGTTCGGCGGCCAGGCCTGTGGCAAGTAATACGGGCCATGTACCGAGGCCAAAGGCGAGCATCAGCAATGCGCTGTCGATGGCATTGCCTTGGCTGGCCGACCACAACAGCGTGCTATAGACCAACCCGCATGGCAGCCAGCCCCAAAGCGCACCCAGCAGCAAAGCCCGAGGCAGGCTTGACACGGGAAGCAATCGGCTGGCAACTGGCTGTATATAGCGCCACAGGCCGCGTCCGAGGCTTTCGATACGGGTCAGACCGCTCCACCAGCCAGCGAGGTACAGACCCATGGCAATCAGCAGTAAGGCAGCGATCACTCGCATGATCATCGCGCCAGGGCTGTTAGCGACGGCCCAGCCTGCCAGCCCGATCAGCAGACCAGCTGTGGCGTAGCTGAGAATTCGTCCCAGGTTGTACGCCAGCAGCAGGCGGAAACGGCGGCTGCGTTGTTCTTTGGGGATCGCCAGGGTCAGCGCGCCCATCAGGCCGCCACACATGCCCAGACAATGACCGCCGCCGAGCAGCCCCAGGATCAGCGCTGACACTAAAAGGGGCGCCAGCTCAAGCATGAGGTGGTTTCTCGCCGTTGTTATTGGCGTTATCGGCGTCAGGTAACGGCTTGTGAGTTTGGGCTTGCTCCATGGCGGCCAGGTGTTGTGGGTCTTGATCGTCGAACAAAACACTGTGGGCCGGGCCGTCAAGGTCGTCGTACTGGCCGCTGTCAACGGCCCAGAAAAAGATGTAAATGGCAACCGCAACAATCAGCAGCGCTGCTGGGATCATCACATAAAGAGCCGGCATGAAGCCTCCGAAGCCGATTGCCGAATCATGTCGGCAGCGGGCGATTATGGAAGTGCGGTGTTTGGTCTGGCAGCGCTTTTACGCGGGTCAGGCGCAACGCATTGAGGACCACGGTCAATGAACTGATGGACATGCCAATCGCCGCCCAGATTGGAGTGATCCAGCCAAGGGCGGCGAATGGCAACATGAGGCCATTGTATAGAGTGGCCCACATCAAGTTCTCAATGATTACCCGACGAGTGCGCCGTGCCAGCGTGAAGGCTTGTACCAATACCTGCAAACGATTGGATAACAGCACCGCGTCGGCGCTGGTTTTGGCCAGGTCGGTGGCCGAACCCATGGCGACACTGATGTCGGCGGCAGCGAGTACCGGCACATCATTTACGCCGTCACCGAGCATCATCACCTTGCGGCCCTGTTGATGCAGTCCTTGCAGAATTTTGAGTTTGTCGTCCGGGCGCAGTCCGCCGTGGGCTTCGTCGATGCCCAGTTCGGCGGCGACGCTGGCAACCATGGGTGAACTGTCGCCGGACAATAATAAAGTCCTCCAGCCGCGTGCCCGGCACGCTTCCAGCAGCGCAGGGGCGTCAGCACGCAAGCGGTCGTCCAGGACGAACCACGCCAGCGCCCCCTGAGTGTCGCCCAGTAGCAGCCATTGGCCCGCATCGTCAGGTAAGGATGGAGCAGCGCAACCGCTGAGTTCACAGACGAATGCCGGTTGACCGATACGCACGCGCTGCTCGCCAACAAGACCTTCCAGACCCAGCCCCGGTGTGCTGTGAACATCTTCTGCCGCGACCGGCGCCCGACCGAAAGCCCGAGCAATCGGATGTTCGGAGCGGTTCTCTAAGGCGGCCGCCAGCCCAAGGCAAAGATCGGCGTCTAACATTCCCAAGGGCAGAATCTTGCGTAAGGCCAATCGACCTTCGGTGAGGGTGCCGGTCTTGTCGAAAATCACTGTATCGATTTGATTGAGACCTTCAAGCACATGGCCGCGGGTCAGCAAAAGCCCGAGCTTGTGTAACGAGCCGGTGGCAGCGGTCAGGGCCGTCGGGGTCGCTAATGACAGCGCGCAGGGACAAGTTGCGACCAGCATGGCCAGCACAATCCAGAACGCCCGCGAAGGGTCGAGCTGCCACCAGACCAGGCCAATGACCGCCGCCGAAACCAATGACAACAACAGGAACCACTGCGCGGCGCGATCAGCGATTTCCGCCAAGCGCGGCTTTTCGGCTTGGGCGCGTTCCAGCAAGCGGACGATGGCCGACAGCCGGGTGTCATGCCCTAACGCCAGCACCTGCACCGTCAGCGCGCCCTCGACGTTGAGCGTGCCGGCAGTGACCGAATCGCCTACGCATCGTGGCTGCGGCAGGTATTCGCCGGTCAGCAGTGACTCATCAATGCTGGAGATACCTTCAAGAATACGGCCATCCGCTGGAAGTACCGCGCCGGGGTGTACCAATACACGGTCATGGAGACGCAGTTCACTGAGCAAAATGCGTTCGCTTTGCCCGTCATTGCTCAGTCTCAGGCAGGAGGCCGGTAACAGGTTCACCAACTGTGCCGTCGCCGCCGCCGTGCGCTCGCGAGCACGCCGTTCCAGGTAGCGTCCGGCCAGCAGGAACAGCGCAAACATGCCGACGGCATCAAAGTACAGCTCCCCAACTCCGGTGATGGCTGTCCAGATACCTGCTATGTAGGCACTGCCGATGGCCAGCGACACCGAGACATCCATGGTCAGGTGCCGGGTACGGAAATCCCGTAGGGCGCCACGAAAAAAGGGGGTGCAACTGTAGAACACAATGGGCGTTGTGAGGAACATCGCGACCCAGCGCAAGATGGTGTGCATCTGCGGGCTGAGGTCCATGTTGAACTCTGGCCAGGTGGCCATGGTTGCCATCATGGCCTGGAACCACAGCAGGCCAGCGACCCCAAGTTGACGCAAGGCGAGGCGGTTTTCACTGGCCAGCTGTTCGGCCGCGCGGTCTGACTGATAAGGGTGCGCGGCGTAACCGATGCTGCGTAATTCGCTGAGCACTTGGCTCAAGGCCAATTCGCTGTGGGTCCATCGCACCTGCAGCCGATGGTTGGATAAATTCAATCGAGCTTCGGTGACCGCAGGCAAACTGCGCAAGTGGCGTTCGATCAACCAGCCGCACGCCGCGCAGCTGATGCCTTCCATGAGCAGGGTAGTTTCGACCTGCTCACCCTCATGGCGCACGAACGGCGCTTGAACGTCTGGGCGATCATACAGTGCAAGTTCGTCGATCAATTGCACGGGTAATTCGGACGGGTTGGCCGACGCCTCGCTGCGATGGCTGTAATAGCTTTCCAGGCCGCCCGCCACGATGGCTTGGGCCACCGCCTGACAACCCGGACAACAGAGCTCGCGGGTTTCTCCGAGCACAACGGCGGTGAAGCGCTTGCCGGTTGGGACCGGCAACGCGCAGTGGTAGCAGGGGATGAGGGTGGACATGGATCAGTTTTTCATGTCTTCCGCGCCTTGCAACGGCTCGTCGCCCAAGGTCAGGTCTTTGTCGTGGTTGATCTGCTCTTCTTCAAACAGGCGCCAGGTCTGACCTTGCTCTTCGCCCAGTACTTCAACGAAGCGCCGACCCTCAATCTTATCGGGCAGTTGACCGATGTAGCGACCCGGCTGTGAAGCGCTGCGAGTCAGCGCCACCTTGCGGTCTTTTTCTGGTTGGGTGGGCGAGATGAGGTTCAGCTCCAATTTTTCCGGTTGGCTACCGCCGGTCAAGCGCAGCACGGTTTCACCGGTCACTTCGTCGAGATGAATCGCCGCGTGCATTTTCATGTTTTGAGCCAATATTTCGCGGTCCAGCGATCGGTTGATGCCCTTGCCAGCCTCGTAATAGTTATCGTTGACCAGGTTGTCCGGATTCTTCACGGCGATGGTGACCATCGCCAGCGTCAAGGTCGTTGAAAACGCAAGGATTCCGATGATGATCCATGGCCAAATGTGCTTGTACCAAGGGCTGGACGCTGTTGCTACGGGCATGACAATTGTCTCTTATCGAATTTGTGGACCGATGAAACGGCTCTTGGCTTGAACGTGGGTGCTGCTGTTATCGGCGTCTTTGAGGGTGAAGGTCACCTCGTTGGTGCTCGATGGCAATTGCTCCGGAGCGCTCGATAACTCGAACGGCATGGTGAAAATCTCACCTGCGGCTACCTTGAACTCGCGGCGACCCTGCAGTTTCAGGTCGGGTAATCCAGATGCGTCGAGCACATAGCTGTGGTCGACTTGATCTTTGTTCATGACTTTTAGGCTGTAGACGTTTTCGATCCGGCCTTCAGCGTTTTCCCGGTACAGAACCCGGTCCTTACTCACGTCGAAACCGACCAGGGACCGCATGAAGAACGCGCTCGCAAGGAGCCCCATCATGATTAGCAGCACCACTGCATAGCCGATCAAGCGAGGTCGCAGTTTATAAGTTTTTTGCCCTGACAGGTTGTGTTCAGTGGTGTAACTGATAAGCCCGCGGGGGTAATTCATTTTATCCATGATCGTGTCGCACGCATCGACGCACGCGGCGCAACCGATGCATTCAATTTGCAAGCCGTCACGGATGTCGATCCCGGTCGGGCAAACTTGTACGCACATCGTACAATCGATGCAATCGCCCAAGCCTTGCGCTTTGTAATCGATGTCCTTTTTCCGCGTGCCGCGCTTCTCACCGCGACGAGGGTCATAGGAAACGATCAGGGTGTCTTTATCGAACATCACACTTTGGAAGCGCGCATACGGGCACATATAGATGCACACTTGCTCGCGCAGCCAGCCAGCGTTGCCGTAAGTGGCAAGGGTGAAAAAACCTACCCAGAAATACGACCAGCCTTCCGCCTGCCCTGTGAAGAACTCGAGGGTGAGTTCCCGGATCGGCGCGAAATAACCCACGAAAGTCAGGCCGGTAACGAAACCAATCAATAGCCAGAGGCTGTGCTTTGCGGCTTTGCGCAGGAGCTTGTTGGATGATATCGGTGCTTTATCCAGCTTGATGCGCTGGTTGCGGTCACCCTCGGTGACTTTTTCGCACCACATGAAAATCCAGGTCCAGACGCTTTGCGGACAGGTATACCCGCACCAGACACGACCGGCGAACACGGTGATGAAGAACAGACCAAAAGCACTGACGATCAATATGCCCGACAGCAGAATGAAGTCCTGCGGCCAGAAGGTTGCTCCAAAGATATAGAACTTGCGTTCCGGCAGGTTCCACCAGACCGCTTGATGCCCGCCCCAATTCAGCCAAACCGTGCCGAAATACAATAGAAACAACCCGGCCCCGCCGGCCATTCGCAAATTGCGAAAAAGACCGGTAAAGGCGCGCGTGTAGATTTTTTCCCGCGAGGCGTAGAGGTCGACAGTGCTGTTGTCGTTTTTAGACGGCGGAGTAACGTTGTGTACCGGAATCTGATTGCTCATTAGTGCGTCCCACGGCAGTGGAAAAATGCCTTGGCCAGTGCGTGCCAGCCGAGGTCAGAAGTAGTGTCGCCAAGGCATCAATGATACGCCTGTCGCCCAAGTCTAAGTGTGCGGCCTTTGGTCGCGTTGGGCTAACACGAATGTTGGTGTAGGTGATCTGAGTCAATGAATGGATGAATTATGGACGATTGGTAGTCCTTTGCCCGATCCAATAAGGGATTGTCGCCTGTCGGCCGTAAGATCGGGATGAAAGTTTCGAGAACTTCATAGGTCTCTGGACGGCGCTGTTACTCATCTATCTACTGTCCTGGAGTCAATGGATAACGCCGTTGATTCTGTATTTTTGAAAACTTTAGGAAAAGGATTTCCATGCCCAATTCATCTTTTAACTTACCGCCCACTACAAAGCGCTTGGCGTGTATTGCATTGCTGTTATGCGCCGTTGTTGTGCCAGCTACGTACGCTGGCGATACACCCACTCACATGGTGTTTGCGTCAGATCCTCAATACCCGTGGACTGACAAATCAGAGGATGGTAGCAACGAATCGAGTTCGGTCAGGGATGCTCGATCGGCCGCTTTCATCGTTGCGCAATACACCAGTATTCAAACGTTTCGCGACCAGCATGGTGGCGGCAATGCAGTACCAGTAATGATCAACGGTGACATGACGGCTTACGGTCACGCGTCCGAGCGTAGCTACGTGCGTGAGACGTTGGCGAGCTTGCTGAACAATCAGTATGACTACGGGTTAGGCAACCATGACTATGCCAACAATGTGGATGACTGTTTATTCAATGCCTGCGCAGGCGGGAGTGTGAGCGATTTCATTGATCGCTACTGGGGCAAGGTCGATAATATGGACCTCGCCGCCAAGGATGCTACGTTTGGCAGGTCTTACTACGGCAGCCTGGCGTATTCACGCACCATGGGGCAAGTCCATTGGGTGCAGTTGAATAACGAGCCTACTTACCACGTTAACTTCACTGCCGGTAACGCGTTACTGTTTAACAAACGCGAGTATGAAATCACCCACGCGCTGGACTGGCTCGAACGCGACCTGCAAGGCGCACGGGCGAGTGGCAAAATCATTATTTTGAATATGCATAAACCGGGCAGATGGAGTGGCGATGATCATTTGGTCCAGCGATTCAGGGATATGATCCAGCGCTATGGGGTGGTAGCGGTATTCGCCGGGCATAAGCATTTAGAGTTGGGTCAATACGATGGTGATCTCCGGCGGTTTGGCGAAGTGCCGGTATTTTTGAGCGGCGCGGCATTTCGACAAAGTTACCTGATAGCCACGCTGTCCGACGACAAAACCTCGTTAACTGTCAGCGTGGTGGAGAAAAACGACTGGCGAGCTCGTCGTCCCGTTGCAACGCTGAAGATCCACTAGCGTTGACCCGCACAGGGCAGACTTAATAATAATGAGCGAGCATACTCAAAAGGCAAAACGGCCCCGTCAACTTTATTGACGGGGCCGTTGCGTGCCGCCCTCAAGCGTTAGTCGGCAGTGGCTGCTTTTTCTCCATGGGAGAGGCTGTAAACGTAAGCAGCCAGCAGGTGAACCTTGTCGTTACCTTGCAGCAATTCCTGAGCAGGCATCTGGCCCTGACGGCCGTAACGGATAGTCTGCTGCAATTGCGCGAAGCTCGAACCGTAGATGAACGCCGCCGGATGAGTCAGGTTTGGGGCGCCCATTGCTGGAGTTCCTTTTCCTTCTGGTCCGTGGCACGCAACACAATTGGTGGCGAACAATTTTTGGCCCGCAACTGGATCTGCGTTCGAATCGGCAGGCAGTTTACGACCGTCCAGTTGTGTGGTGACGAATGCAGAAACGTCCCGTACCCCCTGATCACCGATCACCGGACCCCATGCAGGCATTACCGCATGGCGGCCACCCATGATGGTGGTCTTGATGGTTTGCGGGTCGCCACCCCAGCGCCAATCTTCGTCGGTCAGGTTAGGAAAACCGTAAGCACCTTTCGCATCGGAACCGTGGCAAACCGAGCAGTTGGAGGCGAACAAGCGGCCCCCCATCTTCAAGGCTTGCGGGTCTTTGGCTACTTCTTCGATGGGCATCGACGCAAACTTAGCGAAAATCGGACCAAATCTAGCGTCCGATTTGGCCATCTCCTTCTCCCATTCGTGAACGCCAGTCCAGCCGCTTTGGCCATTGGCGAACTCGGTCTTTTTGTCGTTGTCCAGGTAACCGTAGCCTGGTAACAGGCCTTTCCAGTTGCCTAGGCCTGGGTACAGCGCAAGATAGCCCAATGCAAAAATAATGGTGCCGAGAAACAGCATGAACCACCATTTAGGCAGCGGGTTGTCGTATTCCTCGATGCCATCGAAGGAATGGCCCACTGTTTCTTCAGTCTGCTCGCTGCGCTGGCCCTTGCGGGTCGACATCAGCAACCAGGTCAGGGCAAAAATGGTACCCAAACTGAGAACTGTGACGTACAGGCTCCAGAACGTTGTCATTCTTTGTTACTCCTGGACGCTTGTTCTTGCTCGACGTGCTTGATGGCTTCGGGATCATCCGCAAAGGGCAGCAAGGTCGCCTCATCGAACTCGGACTTACGTCGTCCGCTAAATACCCACAGTGCCAGACCGATAAACGCCACCAGCACAACAACTGTGCCAAGGCCTCGAATCATGCCGATATCCATCACTATCACCGTTTGCTTTTGATGATGGTGCCGAGGCCCTGAAGGTAAGCGACCAACGCATCCATTTCAGTTTTGCCTTTCACGGCAGCGCTTGCACCGGCGATATCTTCGTCAGTGTAAGGAACGCCAAGCGTGCGTAAGACTTCCATTTTTTTCCCTGTGTCTTTGCCGTCGAGCTTGTTTTCTACCAAGAACGGGTAGGCAGGCATTTTCGACTCGGGCACGACGTTACGAGGGTTGTACAGGTGGGCGCGGTGCCAGTCGTCAGAGTAGCGACCGCCGACGCGGGCCAAGTCAGGACCGGTACGCTTGGAACCCCACAGAAACGGGTGATCCCAAACGCTTTCACCGGCTACTGAATAGTGACCGTAGCGTTCTGTTTCCGCGCGGAAAGGACGAATCATTTGCGAGTGGCAGCCAACACAACCGTTGGCGATGAAGATGTCGCGACCTTCAAGCTCCAGTGCCGGGCGCGGCTTCATGCCTTCGACAGGTTTGTTGGTCACATCCTGGAAGAACAAGGGAACGATCTGGGTCAAGCCACCGACGCTGACGGCGATGACCATGAAAAAGGCCAGCAGGCCAATGTTCTTCTCGAGAACTTCGTGTCTCATCAGTGAGCTCCAACTACAGCGATCTGAGCGGCGGCATCAGCTTCAACCGGGTCCGAGGCGCGTACAGTGCGAAACACGTTGTACGCCATGAACAGCATGCCGCTGGCGAAGAAAGCACCGCCAATGGCGCGCACAATGTAGCCCGGGTGGCTGGCTTGCAACGCTTCAACGAACGAGTAGGTGAGGGTGCCGTCATCATTGATCGCACGCCACATCAGGCCCTGAGTAATACCATTGACCCACATCGAGGCGATGTACAAAACGGTGCCGATAGTTGCCAACCAGAAGTGGGTGTTGATCAGGCCAACACTGTGCATCTGAGGACGGCCGAAGACCTTCGGGATCATATGGTACAAGGCGCCTATCGAGATCATCGCTACCCAGCCAAGAGCGCCGGCGTGTACGTGGCCGATTGTCCAGTCGGTGTAGTGAGACAGCGAGTTGACGGTCTTGATGGCCATCATCGGACCTTCGAAGGTCGACATGCCGTAAAACGCCAGGGAGACTACCAGGAAGCGCAGGATCGGGTCGGTGCGCAGCTTGTGCCATGCACCTGAGAGGGTCATCATCCCGTTGATCATCCCGCCCCAGCTAGGCGCCAGGAGAATGATCGACATCGCCATGCCCAGCGACTGAGCCCAATCCGGTAATGCGGTGTAGTGCAAGTGGTGCGGACCGGCCCAGATGTACAGGGTAATCAGCGCCCAGAAGTGCACGATCGACAAACGATAAGAGTAGATCGGCCGCTCGGCCTGCTTCGGAACGAAGTAGTACATCATTCCCAAGAAGCCCGTGGTAAGGAAGAACCCTACCGCGTTGTGGCCGTACCACCATTGAATCATTGCATCCGTCGCACCGGCGTAAGCCGAATAGGACTTAAAGAGCGAAACAGGTAACGAGGCGTGGTTAACGATGTGCAACATCGCAGTCACAAGAATAAACGCGCCATAGAACCAGAGGCCCACGTAAATGTGTTTGGTCTTGCGCTTAACGATGGTGCCAAAAAACACAATCGCGTAAGTAACCCAGACAATGGCCAACAAAATAGCGAGAGGCCATTCCAGTTCGGCGTATTCCTTAGTCGTTGTATAGCCCAACGGCAGAGTGATGATTGCGCCGACGATTACTGCTTGCCATCCCCAAAAGTGGAAAGCAGCCATGCCATCAGAGATCAATCGTGTCTGGCAGGTTCGCTGCACGACATAATAAGAAGTGGCAAACAATGCACAACCACCAAAGGCGAAAATCACCAGGTTTGTGTGCAGTGGGCGTAAGCGTCCGAATGTCGTCCACGGCAAACCCAAATTTAAATCGGGCCATACAAGCTGTGAGGCGATAAAGACACCAAGCCCCATGCCAAGGATCCCCCAGACCACCGTCATAATGGCGAACTGGCGGACTACCTTATAGTTATAAGCAGTCGGACTGATTGCTGTGCTCATTCTAAGGTTCCACGGTTGGAGTGTTTTTTTGGAATAAAAAAGCGGTCGCAAGTATGGAGAAAGCAGGTTTTCATTGCAACGCGACCAAAGCCGTGCAATTGCTCCCTGAAGCTTATTCTGCGGCCGTTACAGCATGGTCAGGAGGCCATCGGGCATCCTGAAGAAATGCTGAGGTAGACATACAAAGTAACGGTTCCAAGCGAGTGAAATAAAGTGTGCATCACGAGAAGCTACCCGCTAATACCAAAGTAAGCGGCGAAGAGCCGTATTACCGGGCGTTTTGCGCGCAGTGTCGAACAATCTGCAATGCACAATGTGTATCACTTTTTCGGTGGCCTACTGTTATGCGTCCACTGTGCGGGGAAGCTTAGTCCTGAATGACTAGGGTGGGAAGCCGTTCTCATAATAGGTGCGACACTTAGTCGCGGAAAATAAGAAAACTGCCGCTCTTGTCCAGAGAGTGGCAGTTTCTTAGCCTTAGGTTATTTTCTTTACAGAAAGACTATTTTGCCTTGGCTGTTTGTTCCCCAGTCTGTGCATTGTCTTGGGATAGGCTGTAAACATAGGCCGCTAACAACTGCACTTTGTCATTACCTAGCAGATCGTTTTGCGCAGGCATATGGCCCTGACGCCCGTAACGGATGGTTTGTTGCAATTGCGCCACGCTGCTGCCGTAAATGAAACCGGCAGGTTGAGTCAAGTCCGGCGCGCCCATTGCCTGAGTACCTTTACCGGCAGGGCCGTGGCAAGCAACACAGGTGGTGTTGAACGTTTGTTGGCCTGCCTCAATGTTGGCAGTGTCGTCAGCCGAGCGTGGCAGACCGGCAAGACCGTGACGTACATACGCCGCCACATTCTTCACCCCTTCGTCACCAAGAATCGGACCCCAAGCCGGCATCATCGCGATGCGACCACCCATGATGGTGGTCTTGATGGTGTCGGGACTGCCGCCCCAGCGCCAAATTTTATCCGCCAGGTTAGGAAAGCCGTAAGCACCCTTAGCGTCCGAGCCGTGGCAAACCGAGCAGTTGGACGCAAACAGGCGACCACCCATTTTCAATGCCTGTGGATCTTTTGCGACTTCCTCCACCGGCATGGCAGCGAATTTGGCGAAGATGGGTCCGAACTTGGCGTCAGCCTTGTCCATTTCCTTCTGCCATTCGTTAACCCCGGTCCAGCCATTTTCATAGCCGGGCAAAACGCCTTTCCAGTTACCTAAACCCGGATAAAGGATCAAGTAACCGATCGCAAATACGATCGTCCCGGCGAATAACATGAACCACCATTGCGGCAGTGGATTGTCATATTCCTCAATGCCGTCGAAGCTGTGACCCATGGTCTGATCGGTGCTGCCTTTGGTTTCGCCTTTGCGGGTGCCGACCAGCAACCAAGTGAGGGCTATCAGCGTGCCAATGGTCAGGACGCAAATGTAGGTGCTCCAAAAAGTTGTCATGGCTTACCTCTTGCTCTTGATCGAAGTGCCAAGCACTTGCAGGTAGGCAACCAGCGCGTCCATCTCGGTTTTGCCCTTGACAGATTCGACGGCCCCGGCGATGTCGCCGTCGGTGTATGGCACGCCAAAATTACGCATGGTTTTGAGCTTGATTTCAGTGTGGCTACTGTCGAGTGGAGTCGTTACCAGCCATGGGTAGGCGGGCATTTTCGATTCCGGCACGACGTTGCGCGGGTTGTACAAGTGCGCGCGGTGCCAATCATCCGAATAGCGTGCGCCGACCCTTGCCAAATCCGGCCCTGTACGCTTGGAGCCCCACAAGAATGGGTGATCCCAAACGCTTTCACCGGCCACTGAATAGTGCCCATAGCGTTCGGTTTCAGCCCGGAACGGCCGAATCATCTGCGAGTGACAACCCACACAGCCGTTGGCGATATAGATGTCGCGACCTTCAAGTTGCAGCGCGGTGTAAGGCTTCATGCCTTCGACCGGTTTGTTGGTCACGTCCTGAAAAAACAGCGGCACAATCTGCGTCAGACCGCCGATGCTCACAGCCAGCACCATCAGGAGCATTAAAAGGCCAACGTTTTTCTCGATTACTTCGTGTTTCATGGCGAACTCCTCAGGCCATTTGCGCAGCGGCGATGGCTTCGGCAGGCACTGAAGCCCGCACGGTGCGCCACGTGTTGTAGGCCATCAGCAGCATGCCGCTGAAAAAAATTGCGCCACCAATTAGCCGCACCACATAGCCGGGGTGGCTTGCGACCAGGGTTTCGACGAAGGAGTAAGTGAGCGTGCCGTCTTCGTTGACTGCGCGCCACATAAGGCCTTGAGCAATGCCGTTGACCCACATCGAGGCGATGTACAACACGGTGCCAATGGTTGCCAGCCAGAAATGCGCATTGATCAAACCCATGCTGTGCATTTGTGGACGACCGAAGATTTTCGGGATCATGTGGTAAAGGGCACCAATCGAGATCATCGCTACCCAGCCAAGAGCGCCGGCGTGTACGTGGCCGATGGTCCAGTCGGTGTAGTGGGAGAGGGCGTTGACGGTTTTGATGGCCATCATCGGCCCTTCAAACGTCGACATGCCGTAGAACGCGAGTGAGACGACCAAGAAGCGCAGGATCGGATCGCTGCGCAACTTATGCCAGGCACCTGATAACGTCATCATGCCGTTGATCATGCCGCCCCAACTTGGAGCCAGCAAAATCAGTGACATCACCATGCCCAACGACTGGGCCCAATCCGGCAGGGCGGTGTAGTGCAAGTGGTGAGGACCGGCCCAGATGTACAGCGTGATCAATGCCCAGAAGTGAACGATCGACAACCGATACGAATACACCGGACGTTCGGCTTGCTTGGGCACGAAGTAATACATCATCCCCAAAAAGCCTGCAGTGAGGAAAAACCCTACTGCGTTGTGCCCGTACCACCACTGCACCATGGCGTCCGTCGCCCCGGAGTAGATTGAGTAGGACTTGGTCAAACTGATCGGTACTTCAAGGTTGTTGACGATGTGCAAAATTGCCACGGTGAGGATGAACGCACCGAAGAACCAGTTGCCGACGTAAATGTGTTTAGTGGTGCGCTTTTTCAGCGTGCCAAAAAACACGACCGCGTAGGCGACCCAAACAATGGTGATCAGAATATCGATCGGCCACTCCAGTTCGGCGTATTCCTTGGAGCTGGTATAACCGAGTGGCAACGAGATGGCGGCCAGTACGATCACAAGCTGCCAACCCCAGAACGTAAACTGCGCCAGTTTCGGGGCGAACAGTTGCGTCTGGCAGGTGCGTTGTACCGAGTAGTAAGAGGCTGCAAACAGCGCACAACCACCAAAGGCGAAAATCACCGCATTGGTGTGCAAGGGGCGCAGACGCCCAAATGTTGTCCACGGTAAGTCGAAGTTGAGTTCGGGCCAAACCAATTGCGCGGCGATAAATACACCGAGCCCCATTCCGACGATCCCCCACACCACCGTCATAATGGCGAATTGGCGGACCACCCGGTAGTTGTAGGCGGTACTGTTCGTTGTAGTCATTTAGGTGTGTTCCTATCTTGCTTTGTTCGCAACAGAGCTCCGGAACAGAGCTCCGGGTCATAGCGCCGAGTTATTCAGACTGATCAAAAGCGAGGCAAGCATGAGCAATGGGCAAAGGGCCGGTATTGACGAGGATCAATGCGCGCAACTGGCGTACAACAATGGTTGGTTATGGACGCCTGCTTCGAAGCGGGCTGAAGACCCTATGGCGACCCTGATTTTGGCTCACGGAGCGGGTGCGCCAATGGACAGCGATTTCATGAATGGAATCGCTGAACGCCTTGCAGCACGGGGCGTCAACGTATTGCGCTTCGAGTTCGCCCACATGGCCCAGCGGCGGGTTGATAGCCGCAAGCGCCCGCCCAACCCGCAAGCGCAGCTACTTGACTGTTGGCGGCAGGTCTACACGCAGGTGCGACCACAGGTCGCTGGCCGCCTGGCCATCGGCGGCAAGTCCATGGGCGGCAGAATGGCCAGTCTGGTGGCTGATGAGTTGGGGGTAGATGGGTTGGTATGCCTGGGCTATCCGTTTTATGCCGCGGGTAAGCCGCAAAAGCCCCGGGTCGCGCACTTGGCGGGGTTGAAAACGCCGACGCTGATCGTGCAAGGCGAACGGGACGCGCTGGGTAATCGCCAGACAGTGGAGGGGTATGAGTTGTCAGCGCTGATCAGTCTTTATTGGCTAACGAGCGGTGATCATGATCTGAAACCGTTGAAGTCGTCGGGGTTTACTCATGAGGAGCACTTGGACAGCGCGGCGCAGGCCGTTGAGACATTTTTAAAGGGCCGCTAAATACCTGTTGGTGCGTGTTTAGAGCAGGTAGGGCCCAAACCGGGACCTACCTGTTACAGCGCTTGATTTTACTTTCTAATCCCGAAACAGTTCAATTTCAAATTGTTCGACACCAAGTTCACGCTGCCACCGTCCAGGTTGAAGGAGCGAGAGTTGCCGAGTGAACCACTGGATACTTGTTCATTCGTCCACCAGCCCCAACCGTTATGCCAGCCCAATAGGAGGCCTACTGACGGGTTTTCCTCTGCATAAACGGCGCGAAGTTGTTTGAAGTCATCAACGTTCATCGAGTGAACGCCTTGCTGATCGCAAAAAGCCCGATAGCCATAGAAGTCTTTGCGTACATCTTGGAAACCCACGAAAACCCGTGCACCCGAGGTGGTCAGTGTGTAACTAGCCGTGGCACCCAGCGCGTCCGTAACCGTGATCGTCGTAACGCCGTTACCAGCAGCGATAACCTTGCCATCGTTATCCACAAGCGCAACCGCAGTGGCACTGGATTGGTATTGGTAAGGTGGCTGGCCACCGACCGCGACGCGCGTGTAAACCGCATTGGTTGGCGGATTCGCGGGTGGCCGCCCTTCGAATACTACATAGCCACCGAGTGTCAGTGCGTGGTCGGCGCCCAAATTCAAAGGCGGCGCCAGCGCCTGCACATTAAAGGTCTTCGATGGTGACTCAACCGGCGCGGCTTCGCCACGAGTGACGCTGTAGTTAACGCTGACCTCACTGCCTGCACTCGCCACCGCTAACGACTTGGGCAATGTGAAGTCGATCTCTCCCGCGTCACCCGCTACCTGAGGCGCGGTCGTATAGGGAAAACTGCCTGCCCACTTCACAATAATGCTGTCTTTGCCATCAATGTCGGTGTAGCGAGGGACCGTCACGATGACGCCGGAATCAGGGATGTTTTCCGGGATCAGGAGGTCGTTTCGATCTACACCGGCGACGGTGGGTTTGGGGAGCAAAGTAGGGCCATGCGCAGCAACTTTTACGAGCAGTACGTCCGAGGGGAACGTCTGAGTGCCGCGCTCCACCGTGTACGACACATTGACATTGCCGTTCAGGTTGGCGTCCACATACATTTTTTTGACCCGGAAAAGCACTTCCTTCCCCGATGTTCCGCTGTTAAGCGTAGTGCTTGTGCTGTATGCCCCGCCCGGGGATGTGCCATCCCAATGAAGGATAACTTTGTCCAACGGCGCCATGCCTGCGAACGGTCGAATACGCACGAGTGCTTCCAACACGATGTCAGCTGGATCGAGTACACCGTTAGCACCCAGTCCCTCGACAATCGCAGGCGGCAGTAGCGTGCTTCCACCTGCGCTCACTTGAACATGCAGCGAAGGTGACTTGAAAAACGCTCGGGCGAACGTAGTCACTGTGTAATACAGCTCTAGCGTGCCACCTGCCAACGCGCTGACTTTTTCGTCGGGGATCAGAAACGCCAGCGGCACCCCGACGTCATCACTATTGAGATTCTTGACTTCCTCATGGATAACATTGGCCCCGCTGGCCGTCTTGCCCATCCATACCAACGTGACATCGTTGCCGTCAGCCATAAAGTAATAGGCCGGCACCTGAGCGATTACGTTGTGCGCGGTAGGATCAAGCACGCCGTTATTCTGCTCCGCCGCAGGTAGCTTCGGTGGCGCCAATACCTGAGTTTCTCCGACGATTGACAGGGGCAGGCTTTTGGAACGCAACTCATCGCCGGATGCCGTCTTAACCTTATATTTAAGCCGCGCGCGACCTTGGGCAATCGGCTCGAATTGTTCATTCGGAATCAAGAACTGCACAAATCCGACTGACGTCCCTACTGCCTTTTTCGAGACATAAGGTTCCAGCCCCATGCCTTCAGCCGTGCTGCGTTCGAGAGTTAGTGTGATTTCATCCGTGGCATTGATACCCGGATAAGACAGCACCAGTGCCTGTACGTCGGCACCGGCCAGAGTCACCAGATCCAATTCCATATTCAGGGCCTGTGGCGCGACTGGGGCGGGCAAAGTCGAGTTGCCGACTTCGACTTCGACGTAAGTGGGAAGAGACCAGCGCGACCAATTGTTTACAACGTCGCGAAGTTCATAACGTACTTCTAACATGTCGGAATCGCCAGCGGCATCAATGATGTCCTTGGCAATGGGGAGTACGACGGGTTTGCCAATCTCGGATTCAAGACTCAATTCATACTTGACGAATTCACCGTTCCACGAAAGTGTAATTCTGTCGCCTAATTCCATATTGTGATACGGCGCAATAGTAACGCTTACACCTTTGGTCGAATTGATAATACCTGGCGGTGAAATAACCACTTTGATCAGGGCTTCGTTTTCCCACGGTGTGACCGGGTTAATGTCAGTCCCACCGGGTAATGTCAACTTAACTCTGATGGTGGCAGGGTGGGATGTATTTTTTAACCCGCCAATAGGTTCGGTCACTTCGTAAAGTAGGGTTATCTGCTCAGGACGAATGTACTGCTGATCCAGTCCCAATACAATATGTGACGGCGTTTCAGGGATGAGATCTCCATCTTTGATCGTATAGTTTAAAACAGGGATGCTATCGCAATATAGATCGATGACATCACCCACCGCCATGCCTGAGTAAGGTCCTACTTTTACGAGAAGAGGTACTCTGGGGTCAAGTGTATCCGCATAACCTATACCACTAGGATCATGAAGGTTTTGCATAGAGGGCGCAGGGAGTAAGGTTTTTAAAAAATTTGTCATTATGTTTTCCGGTTTTATTAATTCATTAGAGGGCGAGCCGTTAGGACTCGCCCAGTTCATTACATCAGCAGCCTACGCCAGGGATGGCCATTCGAATCAAAACCGACGCGGTTCTGGAATTCACCGGACCGTTAGGACCATCGACTTTGTAATAAGCTTCTGCATGGCCTGTACAAATTAACCGTAACTTGGTATCTGGAACGCGGAAGCTATAACCGTTGACAATTTCGTCAACGTCTAGTGTATGCGTCTCCTCTAGACTTGCGCCCGGTACAGGTGTGCTTCCGTTGGCTGCGTTGTACCCATGAAACACCAGGGTGACGCGAGGGTATTTCTCGATATTTTCGTAGGGAGCAATGAAAATGGGAGTACCGTCAGGACTTAAAACCGGGCTGATAGCGTTATTTTCATTGGCACTTGTATACACTGGCTGAGATAAGCCAACTTCGCCGCCAGGTAAATCGCCCTCGGATCGAACTTCGACTGATTGGGCGAAGGATTTGGATATGTTTGGGTTACCGTCATGACTGACGGTATAGTAAACTTTGATCGCCTCGCCTGATCCCTCGGCAGCCATTACTTCATTGGGGATGGTTAGCGTAATATCCTTGTTTAGATCGATGGTTTTTATCTGGAATGTAATCGGTGTTGGTTGTGAACCCCAGAATAAGTGGACTTGGTCGCTTATTACGAAATCACTCTTCCAGCCAATGACGGCTTTTGCCTCTAGTAAAAAATCTTCTTCATCAATTACGTTGTCATCGTTATTAGCGTTACTGCTGGTTCCTCGGATTATCGGTAGATCGAGATTCTCATTTTCTGGGGTTTCCGGGTCCGGGTCAACGGGGCCTGGTAATTTCAAATTGACATTTACCATTAGCTCAGTAGAGCTACCGATCAAAATATTATTGCGCAAGACTTCATAACGAAGCGCGACCTCTCCATCCCCAGACAGTGCAATAGTTGAATAACGAACATTGATATCAAAGATTGGCTCTTGTGATTCATCGCCAGGCTTTAGCTCAGCTTCTGGCAAAGCAATATTACCCCAGTACAGGGTCACTTTGTCGCCGGATTGAGCATCGGGATATTTAGAAATACTCACGGCTACATTGGCGCGTGCGTCCGCGTCATCAATCACACCGTCTTCTGCTTGTTCGCAGAGTGGCGCAGGGAAGTTGTTTGGTACGGGTGTTAGAAGCAGGCTAAATGTTTTTGTCTGGGATTTAATCGATACGTTTCCAGCACGGTCGGTGATAATGTAGTGTACAGGCTCTGTAACATCGCCAACACTCTCCAAAAATGCTCGGTTAAAGTCGATCATCACCTCATCCATAGTGACTTCATCTTCCATTACCGTATGCGTCGGGCCAGCTTTCTCCCCCCAAAACGTTTGAATATAGTCGCCCCACGCTATGCCGGTATACCCAGGCACCTTCGTGTTTAATACATCGCCCAAAGCTGACAATTCGGCAGAAGTTAGTACACCGTCATTGATAACTGACGGGAATACCAGCCCGGCCAGCAGTCTGCCACCTGGCGCGGTTCTGTCGACAATGATCTGGGTGGGGTCAGAGTCGTTACTTAGGCCCCCTCCCGAGTTTTTGGCTTGATAAGCAACAGCATACCGTCCGTCGTTAACCAAAAGAGCTGCGGGGACGTTGAGAAAAATTGAAGCGCCGGGTTCCTCATTCTCGGCAATTTTTTTGATTTGTCCCGTAGGGATTTCATTCCATAACAGTTGGTATGTGTCTCCAGGTAAGGCTTCGTCCCAAACGACCAAAGTTGCAACAATGGGGTTTTGTAGGTCATCAAGCGTCAATAGTCCATCGATGGGATCAGACAACGGTATAACCGGGGCATTCAATGCCCGTGGACGGTTTCGTTTGCGAGTTATTAATGAGCGCGGGTGTGATGTACACATGGTAGTTCTCCAGGTTTAAAGACGACATTAGGTTTTTTAAATGTTCGTTACTTTTTAATTGGCAATAAAAGACCGATAATTTTTCACAAATTAACGTTTGGCCAAATATTGTCCAAGGTTTGAAAAATACTATCAGGTAGAGGGTTTCTCTATCTGTGGTTGAACTAATCGTAAGTCGTCCTTTGTGTCAATAGGGGGTGGTAAATAAATATTATATTTTATATATAATATTTTGATTGTCGGAATAGTATTACTTGGATATAAGACTTGTCCTGCATTAATGCGCTGATTATTTTCATTTTTTATTTTTGTAATAATCACCGAGCTGCACAGAATTTTTTCTGTGCCGAAAAAGCACTGATTGATCCGCTCCGCCGTAGTTGGTAGATGTTGCCCATCGTAAAATTCGATTATCCGATTAAAATCTAATGTTAACAGATGCTGAGAATGTCCATTAGGTAGGAATCCCTCGCCGTCAAGTAAATGTCTGTAGGAGAAATATTACTAAGATCAAGACAAGTCCTACACACTAAATAGATATCGTGCGGAGATTTGAGGTTTACAACTTTAGACAATACCCACTCTATTTTTTAGCGTGGGAGCATGGATATTGGAAAGTAATCGACAGTTGAATCGTCTGAACTTGAGTATGGCGGGAGTTGCCTTAGGGATGTCGGTGGCTGGAGCCGCATGGGCAGAAACTGAATATATCGTGGGGGGCGTCACAGAAATTAGTGCATCAACCGAGAACGATTTTCAAGTTTCTGGAGGGGCGACCTTTAATATCAGCGGCGCCGATGTTGGACGTGTTGCTGTTGATAGTTCATATATAAATATTAAAGGTGGATCGATCAGTCAATATGGCGCTGGTGGACTCATTCTTCGGTCCAGCGTACTAAATGCGGGCGGAACGGTTATTTCTAACTCTAAAGGAGACGGGCTTAAGTTAGAATTTGGTGCGGGTGGCATTATAAATGGTCCGTCAAAAGCATATATAACCGATAGTAAGATATCAGGCGTTGGCAAGGGGGTTTTGGTGGGGAAGTTGGGTTACCTAGAATTGAGCAATACTGATGTTGTAGGAATTCAGAGCGGTGTAGGCAAAGGGATAGGCATAGATGTGAAGGGCGGTACAGTTATCTTGAAGGAAGGTAGTTATGTTCTGGGTGATAGTGTCGGAATGTTATTGACCTCGGCTGGGGAGTTGCCCGGAGGTGGACGAAGTACGGAGTTGGATGCTATCACCATTGATAACTCTATTGTACAGAGCACGTATGGGTCGGCTATCACAGTTGATGAGATTATTCATAGTGGTAATGTTTCCATTGGTGGTTTAGCTAACATAGTTGTCCAAAACGAATCCACTCTACTGTCCGGTAACGGCAACCTCCTGGAAGTCAAACACGTTAGCACCGCCAACCTCAAAGTCGATAACAGCACTCTCACCGGCAATTTGGTCGCCGATGACACCAGCACTCTCAATGTGACTCTACAAAACAACGCGAGCCTCACTGGCGATGTGATCAATGGAAACAATCTAGCCGTCAATTCTGGCGCGCAGTGGCAGATGGTTGGCGATAACGCTGTCAAGACCATGAGCCTTGATGGCAGCCAGGTTAGATTCGGTCTCGATGGCTTTCATACGCTGTCGTTAGGCCAGTTATCCGGGAGCGGTGTATTTGGCATGAAGATCGATCTTGATGCCGGGTTGGGTGACCTGTTGAACGTGAACGGTCAGGCCAACGGTAATTTCACATTAGCAGTAAAAAACACTGGCACCGAACCGGTGTCACCAGACCTGCAACCCTTGCAGATCGTCCACACCGAAGGCGGTGATGCGCAGTTTAACCTGCTGGGCGAGAAGGTGGATTTGGGTGCGTATTCATACGAGCTGGAAAAACAGGGCAATGACTGGTTTATCGTCGGTTCCGGCAAAACCATCAGTCCGTCGACCCAAAGCGTATTGGCACTGTTTAATGCGGCGCCGACTGTTTTTATGAGCGAGCTGACGACGTTGCGCAGCCGCATGGGTGAAGTGCGCGGCAGCGAGGAAGGCGGGGGATGGATGCGAGCTTATGGCAGCCGTTTCGACGCTGCCACGGGTGCAGGTATTAAATATAAACAGCAACAACGCGGAATGTCGTTCGGTGCGGATGCCCCCGTTCCTATTGGCAATGGCCACTTACTGTTGGGTGTGCTGGGTGGCTACAGCACAACTGATTTGGACCTTAGCCATGGAACGTCGGGCAAGGTTGACAGCTACTACGTGGGGGCTTATGGCACATGGTTGTCGGAGGAGGGTTACTACGTAGACGCCGTGCTTAAGCTCAACAAATTTCGAAACGAATCGAAGGTTGCCATGAGTGATCAGACCAAGGCCGAAGGCGATTACAACAACACCGCTGTCGGTGGCTCGGTGGAAGTCGGTAAGCACATCAAGCTCGGCGACGACTATTTCATTGAACCCTTCGCGCAGATGGAGGCTGTGGTGGTGCAAGGTGATCACTACCGCCTCGATAATGGTCTGGAAGCCAAGAACGACCGCACTCAATCGATTTTGGGCAAAGTCGGTAGCTCCGTGGGTCGTAACATAGCGCTGAAAGACGGCGGTGTGCTCCGACCTTACCTTCGTGCTGCGGTGGCTCATGAGTTCGCACGCAGTAACAGGGTGTCGGTCAATGAAACGAGTTTCGACAATGACCTGTTCGGGTCGCGTGCCGAGCTGGGCGTCGGGTTGGCGGTATCGCTGTCGAAGAATCTGCAAGTACACGCTGATTTCGACTACATGAAAGGCAATAACGTCGAGCAGCCGTGGGGGGCGAATGTGGGTATCAGGTTAGCCTTCTGATGGGTTGATATCGAAGGCTTTTTACTCTGCATCGAGTACCTCAAAAACCCCTGGTGATCACTCACTGGGGGTTTTGATTTTGGCCGTCAGGGTTTCTTCCGGTTCGGTCTACTTCTGCGTTGAAAAGAGGTTTTACGGCTCTTGTGTTTGTCGTTTGTGGTGTAGGACTCGTGCAGGTTGACGTACAGAATCGCTGAGGTGCCGATCCTTTGGCCGTTACGGTAAACGTCGTAACACACCTCTACTTTGCCTTGCTGAAGATGAGACCTTGGGCTGTGAAACAGCCATTCGCTGCCTATGACCGTTTGGTTCGCGTTCGTCGCATCAATAATTTGTTTTGGGTAAACCGCCCCTCCCCATAGCAGGTTGAACTCGTCACCAGGTTCGAGGTGCGCAGACCCCGGTATCAGCACCCTGAAACCTTTTCCGGCTTGGTCGAGGGACACTGACGTTGGATCGACGTCCTCCAGCGAGGGGGCCGCCAGATGCCCGGAAATCAGGGCTGGCAATGCAGCCGCGTATTCAACCGCTGTCTCATGATCGTAATTAAGTGACATCTCCTCGGTTGTCGAAGTGAAATTAGGGCTGTCTTGTGTTTCTGTCGGAAATTGAGGGCCTGCGGGCAAGCCGGGTTTGCTAGGGCTGTCTCGCCGAGCTGGACGGTTACTTTCCGTCGGCAGCTTTTTTTTCTTGATGGGAGGAGAGCCAGGCGACTGGTTATCGTCCATGTTTAATAATCCTTCCGAATAGTGAGATTGAAATTTTTGCCGCATTGGATGTATAGGTCACGGTGATCATTTGATCCTGGGAAATACATTGCCGTGTGTGACTGCACGACGGCGTCTAGTCAAAGGTTAACTGCTGCGTACGTGTTTTTCTAGTTAAAGTGAGGTTGGAGTGATGGCGCTGGTGTTCCGGCCGATAGGTAATGAACGAGTCATCTACAAGTAATGTTAGTCGGGAAATTTGTCAAGTATCGTATCCATTTGGGTAGGGTTTTCTAATATGTAACATTCGCTGTAGGAATAAACTTACATGGGCGGATTTATTCCTACAAGCCCATGGGAATCTACTTAACGTCGACAAAAATAAAAAAACCGGCAGACCAGCTGCCTGTTTTTTACAATATGCAAAAAACTATTGGTTTATGGTTAATTCCATGGTTTTAGAGGTGATGGATACATTGCCCGCACGATCAGTGATGGAGTAATTGATCACGAGTTTATCGGTTTCGAAAGAAAGCAAAAATGCTTTATCGAACTGAATTTTTATTAATGAAGTTGTGAGGTTCTCAGGCTCTACCAAAATCACAGGTCCATGCACTCCATTACACACCGTTTGAATACGGTCGCCCCGTCCCATCCCGGCATAACCGGGGATCAAGCCTGCGAGGGAGTCACCGAATGTAATGTTAGGAAAGATGATTGGAGCCAGCAGGGCTGCGCCCGGTGCGGTACGATCGATCTTGATTACAGTCATCTCAGAATCGAATATATTTTGTCCTGGGAACGAAATTGTTCGATAGGCGATTGAATAATTTCCATCGTTCATGAGCTCAGTTGCTATGGGAATGAGTCGGGTCAACAAACTACCGACGTCTGGAAGGGGGGTGGGTAATTGAACGGGATCCCCGATAGTGAGTCCGTTCACCAACAGTTGGTAACTATCGAGAGATATCGCTCCTCTCCAAACCGGTAAATGAACGACAATGTCGCTTTGAAGATCGGCAACTTTAATTAAACCGTCTGGCTCTGCTGCCGGAACAGTAGGGGCCTCTAAGCTATGCTTTGGTTGATTGGTCATTTTTATTCCTGACTAAGATTAATTAATGTTAGTGATCGTTTTGACAGGCCTACCTATCATTATTCAACCAATAGCGTTTTGCTAACTAAGTCAAGTTCAATCTGTGGTGAAAAAATTTTCACTAAAGTGGTTTGTATCCTAAATGGGTTAAGTGTGTGAAATTTCCTACGATCTAAATTCCACCCAATAAAAAACCCCAACAAACAAGTCTGTCGGGGCTTCTGATACAACGATTAGCAACTACCGATTAAAGCGCTCAACTAGTGAGTACTGAGTATGTGCTGTACTGGTCAGCTCACCGCTCAATTGCGCCGAGCGCCGCGCTTCGTCTGAGGTTTTATCCGCGAGTTCGGCAATGGTGCTGATATTACGGCTGATTTCCTCCGCGACGGCGCTTTGCTCTTCGGTTGCTGCGGCGATTTGGGTGGTCATGTCGGTAATGTTGGCCACGGCGTCGCTGATGCCAGCCAAGGCCTGATCGGCTTCCATTACCCTGGCAACGCCTTCTTCTGCCTGGCGATGACCGGCGTCCATGGTTTGCACCGCCGCAGTAGCCGTTTGTTGAAGTTTAGCGATGAGGCCGTGAATTTGTCCGGTGGATTCGGCGGTGCGTTGTGCCAGTTGGCGAACTTCATCGGCGACTACTGCGAACCCCCGGCCCATTTCTCCGGCGCGAGCGGCTTCGATGGCGGCGTTCAGCGCCAGCAGATTGGTTTGATCAGCAATGCCCTTGATCACATCGACTACGCTGCCGATTTCGTTGCTGTCTCTGGCCAACTGGGTCACGGTCAGCCCTGTTTCGCCGACAGCGGCAGACAGGCGCTGGATAGCGGCGCGGGTTTCGCCAGCAATATTACGACCTCGTCGCGTCAGTTCATTGGCTTGCTGGGTCGCCTCCGCAGTGCGTTGCACATGGCTGGCAACTTCTTGAGTGGTCGCCGCCATCTGATTAACGGCTGTGGCCACCTGTTCGGTTTCGACGCGTTGACGCTCCAGTCCCGAAGAGCTGGCGTGGGCGAGGGTGTCCGACTGCTTGGCTTGGTCAGTCAGTTGTTCGGCGGTGTCTTGCAAGCGTGTCAGGCACGTCCTCAAGCGCGCCTCCTGACTGAGAATGGACATTTCCAGTCGGGCCTGTGGTCCACGGCTGTCGGTATACATTTGAGCAATCAAGGGGTCAGATGTGGTTTGCTCGGCCAGTTTTAACAGGCGCTTGATGCCACGTTGTTGCCAAGTCAAGCCGAGCAGGCCTAGCGGTACCGATAATACGGCCGCCAGTGCGAAGCCCCAATTGGAGTTCAGCCACGCACCGATCAAAAAACTTAGCTGGCTGACCATGATGAATGGAACCCAGTCTTGTAACACAGGCAGCCATTTATCTCGGCCAGGAACCGCCGATTTTCCCAGATTCACGCGCAAGTACAGCGCTTCAGCGCGACGGATTTGTTCCGCAGTGGGCTTGACCCGTACCGACTCATAACCTACGCACTGATTGTTCTCAAACATCGGCGTGACGTAGGCGTTCACCCAATAGAAATCGCCGTTTTTGCTACGATTTTTAACGATCCCCATCCAGGGCTGCGCTTGCTTTAGGGTGCTCCACATATGGTCGAAGACCGCAGACGGCACATCGGGGTGGCGGACCGTATTGTGCGGTGCGCGAAGCAGTTCTTCGCGGGAAAATCCGCTGATCTCGACAAACGCATCATTGCAGTAGGTGATTACGCCCTTGGCATCGGTGGTTGATATCAACCGTTGTTGCGCGGGAAACGTCCGTTCGCGTTGAGTGATGGGCTGGTTATTACGCATGGCTGTTCGATCCGCTGGGCTATAGCGTGGTATCGGCCAAATAGTAGAAAAATTAAGCGTCTTTTTTAAAGAACACTCAAAATTTACCTCGTTAACATGGGAGTCGGGTGCTGTGACCCCCGTTTGCGGGGTCTTATTTCTGCATATTGTTCGACAATTCAAGGTGTTCATTTGGACGGCCAAACAAAAACGTGAGTGCCAGGCACCCATCACCGTCGGCCTTTTACGCTAACACTCACTTATTCGGAAGGAAATTGGACTTATGATCAGTTGGGTCCGGGCTCGTTTTCGATGGGCGTGCTTTGCACTCCATCGCGGGCCAGCCAGCCCGTTTGGCTAAAAATACCAGCGCCTGCAGCCCGCATGGCGACAAACGCTGGGTCAATAACGTGAACCGATCAGCTTGCGATGGCTTGCGGACCTCCTGTATTGCCAATCAACTGACGCAACACATAGTGCAGAATGCCACCCGCCTTGAAGTATTCAACTTCATTGAGGGTATCGATCCGGCACAGCACTTCGACGTCTTCATGGCTGCCGTCAGTGCGGGTGATGGTCAGTTTCAAACTCATCCCAGGGCGTAACTCGGCGTGGGTCAAACCACTGATGTCGACTTTTTCATCGCCCTTCAGCTTCAGCGTCTTGCGACTTTGGCCGTTTTTGAATTGCAAAGGTAATACGCCCATACCTACCAGATTAGAGCGGTGAATCCGCTCGAAGCTTTCAGCGATAACCGCCTTGATGCCTAGGAGGTTAGTGCCCTTTGCGGCCCAGTCTCGGCTAGAGCCAGTGCCATATTCCAGACCGGCAAACACCACCAGCGGCGTGCCTTCGGTCTGGTAACGCATGGCCGCGTCATAGATCGGTAGTTTTTCCTCGGTGGGAATATGGATCGTATAGCCGCCTTCTTCGCCACCCAGCATCTCGTTGCGGATGCGGATGTTGGCGAACGTGCCGCGCATCATGACTTCATGGTTACCCCGGCGCGAGCCGTAGGAGTTGAAGTCGCGGGGTTCGACGCCTTTTTGCCGCAGGTAGCGACCGGCTGGGCTGTCAGCCTTGATATTTCCGGCAGGGGAGATGTGGTCGGTGGTCACCGAGTCACCCAGCAACGCCAGGATGCTCGCACCGCCCACGTCTTCGATCACCGGCAGTGGCCCGGCAATATTGTCGAAAAATGGCGGGTGCTGGATGTAGGTGGAGTCATCCTGCCAGACATAAGTCGCGGCTTGAGGCACTTCAATCGATTGCCATTGCGCGTCACCGGCAAACACTTCGGCGTATTCCTTGTGGAACATACCGGTGTTGACCTGGGCAACGGCGTCAGCGATTTCCTTCTGGCTCGGCCAGATATCGCGCAGGTACACCGGTTTGCCATCCGAGCCGTCGCCCAGCGATTCGGTGCTGATGTCGATACGCACGCTGCCCGCCAAGGCATAGGCCACGACCAACGGAGGAGAGGCGAGCCAGTTGGTCTTGACCAGCGGGTGTACACGGCCTTCGAAGTTGCGGTTGCCAGACAGTACCGAGGCAACCGTCAAGTCCGACTGTTGGATAGCTTTCTCAATAGGTGCCTCCAACGGTCCGGAGTTGCCGATGCAAGTGGTGCAGCCGTAGCCGACCAAATCAAAGCCCAGCGCATCGAGGTATTGGGTCAGCCCGGCCGCTTTATAGTAGTCGGTGACCACTTTGGAGCCCGGCGCCAATGACGTCTTGACCCACGGTTTGCTCTTCAACCCTTTTTCCACGGCTTTTTTTGCCACCAGTCCCGCCGCCATCATCACGCTGGGGTTTGAGGTGTTGGTGCAGGAGGTAATGGCCGCGATAACGACCGCGCCGTTTTTCAGGCGATAGGTATGGCCTTGGTACTCGTAGTCTGCTTCACCAATCAGGTCGGCGTTCCCCACCGCGACACCACCCCCGCCTTCACTTTCCAGTCGACCTTCTTCTTTATGTGATGGCGCGATTTGCAGGCCCAGAAAATCGCTGAACGCTTGTGCGACGTCGGGCAGCGAGACTCGATCTTGCGGACGCTTCGGCCCGGCGAGGCTGGCTTCAACGGTGCTCATGTCCAGGTCAAGGCTGTCGGTGAATACTGGCTCTTTACCCGGCAGGCGCCATAGGCCTTGGGCTTTGCAGTAGGCCTCCACCAGTTTTACGGTTTCGGCAGGACGCCCGGACAAGCGCAAGTAGTTCAGGGTGATGTCGTCGACCGGGAAGAAGCCGCAAGTTGCGCCATATTCCGGCGCCATGTTGGCGATAGTGGCGCGATCGGCCAGTGGTAGATCGGCCAGCCCGTCGCCGTAAAACTCGACAAATTTACCGACCACGCCTTTTTTACGCAGCATCTGCGTGACGGTCAGTACCAGGTCGGTGGCAGTAATGCCTTCTTTTAGCTTGCCGATCAGCTTGAAACCGATGACCTCCGGAATCAGCATCGACACCGGTTGCCCGAGCATCGCCGCTTCCGCTTCGATACCGCCGACGCCCCAACCGAGCACGCCCAAACCATTGATCATGGTGGTGTGGGAGTCCGTGCCGACCAGGGTGTCCGGGAAGGCGTAGGTGCGGCCATCCTCGTCTTTGGTCCACACCGTGCGCCCGAGGTATTCCAGGTTGACCTGGTGACAGATCCCGGTGCCCGGTGGCACCACGCTGAAGTTGTCGAAGGCGCTTTGACCCCAACGCAAGAACGCGTAACGCTCACCGTTGCGCTGCATTTCGATGTCGACGTTCTGGCCAAAGGCGCTGGCATCGCCGAACTTATCGACCATCACCGAGTGGTCGATCACCAGATCTACAGGCGACAGAGGGTTGATACGTTGTGGATCACCCCCCGCTTTGGCCACGGCGGCGCGCATGGCCGCCAAATCGACCACCGCCGGCACGCCGGTAAAGTCTTGCATCAGCACCCGAGCCGGGCGGTATTGAATTTCCCGGTCCGAACGGCGCTCGGTGAGCCAAGCGGCCAAGGCTTTGAGGTCGGTGCCGGTAACGGTCTTGTTGTCTTCCCAGCGCAGCAGGTTTTCCAGCAGCACTTTCAACGACATCGGCAGCGTGTCCAGGTCGCCCAGGGTTTTTGCAGCTTCTGGCAGGCTGAAATAATGGTAGGTCTTATTATCGATTTCTAATGTTTTGAGGCTTTTCAGGCTATCGAGGGAGGGCATGACATAACTCCTTGACGAGTCCGCACGGTACGGACCTTGGAATTGAACAGCGTCTTAAACCAACATTGATGCGGTCTGAGGGGTGGTGCTGGCCAATGGCTTGAGTATTACTGGACCGCAGAACGGGGCCAGTGGTTCATGATTGGGCTATCATGCGCCGCTTTTAAGCCTTGAGGCTCACCTCAAGCGCCGCGCAGTGGCTAAATGTTTCGCCACTGCCCAGGAGAAATAGATGAACACCCTGTTTATGCACTGCCGGCCGGGCTTCGAAAGCGAAGTCTGTTCAGAAATTGCCGAGCATGCCGCTCGCCTGAACGTGGCCGGATACGCCAAAGCCAAAACCAACGCGGCCTGTGCCGAGTTCGTGTGCACCGAAGAAGACGGCGCCGCACGTTTGATGAAGGGGCAGCGCTTTGCCGAGTTGATTTTTCCTCGGCAATGGGCGCGGGGGGTGTTTCTCGATCTGCCGGAAACCGACCGTATCAGCGTGATTTTGGCGCAGCTGGCAGGTTTTCCGGTCTTCGGCAGCCTGTGGCTGGAGGTGGTCGATACCAACGACGGCAAAGAACTGTCGAACTTCTGCAAAAAATTCGAAGCGCCGTTGCGCAAGGCATTGGCCAACGCGGGCAAACTGACGGAAGACGCCAGCAAACCGCGTTTGTTGCTGACCTTCAAGAGTGGGCGCGAAGTCTTCCTCGGCATGGCAGAGGCTAATAATTCGGCGATGTGGCCCATGGGCATCCCACGTTTGAAGTTCCCCCGTGAATCGCCTAGCCGCTCGACCTTGAAGCTGGAAGAGGCGTGGCATCATTTCATTCCCCGTGATCAATGGGATGAGCGCCTGTCGGGTGAGATGACCGCTGTCGATCTCGGTGCCGCGCCAGGTGGCTGGACCTATCAACTGGTGCGTCGTGGAATGCTCGTGACCGCCATCGATAACGGGCCGATGGCCGAGAGCCTGATGGACACTGGTTTAGTGCAGCATTTGATGGCCGACGGCTTTACGTTTAAGCCACGTCATCCGGTGGATTGGATGGTGTGTGACATCGTCGAAAAACCTGCGCGCAACGCTGCGTTGTTAGAAACCTGGCTGGGGGAGGGCTTGTGCCGTGAAGCCGTGGTTAACTTGAAATTGCCAATGAAACAGCGCTTTGCCGAAGTGCGTCGCCTGTTGTTACGCATCGAAGAAGGTTTTGCTGATCGTGGGATCAACGTCAGCATTGGCTGCAAACAGCTGTACCACGACCGCGAAGAAGTCACCTGCCATTTGCGTCGACTGGACGGCAAGCGCCGTTAATTCTGAGCCTACCCGGCGAAATTGGCGGCATTCGCTTATTGGGTGACAATACCCGCCAGCTTTTGGAGAGACCTATGCCCGAACTCATCGATACTTTGCCGGTTGACGCGGTTCTTGACGCCAGCGGCCTAAGTTGCCCAGAGCCGGTGATGATGCTGCACCAAAAGGTGCGGGATTTACATGCGGGCGGCTTGCTCAAAGTCATCGCCACCGACCCTTCAACCCGTCGCGATATTCCCAAGTTTTGTGTGTTCCTGGGTCATGAACTGGTCGAGCAACAGGCTGACGGCGGGACGTATGTGTACTGGATTCGCAAGAAGATTGATTGATCAGATTCTGTAGGAGGGTCCGCCACGTCTTCGACGCCGCGCTGTCGCACAGCAAACTGTGTGGCACTTTTTGTGTGGTTTGAGGTTGCAGGGTGTCAGGACTGAAGCCTTCCCGAATAAATTCGGTCCCACAGTGCCGGGATTACCTTGCCGCCATCCGAATCCGCTTGCGCGCACTGCTGACCAAGCGCATCGACAGCATCAACGCCGCGCAGGATAGGCCGACAATCAACCCCTGCCACAGGCCGCCGGGTCCACTGGCGGGGCCGAGCACGTCGGTCAGGCCGAGAAGGTAGCCGACCGGCAAACCCACTCCCCAGTAGGCGAACAATGTCAGGATCATTGTTACCCGTGTGTCTTGATAACCGCGCAACGCACCTGCTGCGGTGACCTGAATCGCGTCGGAAAACTGGAACAGCGCCGAAAACACAATCAACGAAGCGGCCAGCTTTATCACCAGTGGGTCGGCAGTATAAATCCTGGCGATGTGCTCACGCATAAGCAGCATCAAACTGGCCGAAAAGCACGCGTAAAACAACGCCGTCGCCATGCCGACACCGGCAGTAAAACGTGCGTCTCGTGGCGCATTGCGGCCTAGGGCCTGGCCGACCCGCACGGTGACCGCCATGCCCAGCGAAAACGGGATCATGAACACCAGCGAGCTGAAGTTGAGGGCGATTTGATGCCCGGCCACCACGTTCGAGCCTAGACTGCCGATCAGCAGTGCGATCACGGCAAAAATACTGGCCTCGGCAAACACGGCGATGCCGATAGGTAAACCGATATCGATCAGGCGTTTGATCACTGCCCATTGCGGCCATTCGAAGTGGCTAAAAACGGCGCTCGGCTTATAGACCGGCGCTCGGCGTACCCAGGCAATCATGCCCAAAAAAATCCCCCACATCACAATGGCAGTGGCCCATCCGCAACCAACCCCGCCAAGCGCCGGCATGCCGAAGTGGCCGTAGATGAAGATGTAATTCAGCGGAATATTCAACGCCAGGCCGCAGAGACCCAGCACCATGCTCGGACGGGTTCGGCCCAGGGCATCACTGAGGCAGCGCAATACGTAGAACAACGCCGTAGCGGGCATGCCGCAAGCGATGCCGCGCAGGTATCGCATACAGGGTTCGATCAGTACCGGATCAACGCTCATCAGATGCAGCACCGGTTCAGCGCTCAACAGCAGCAGCGCGGCGATAACACCCACCGTCGACGCTAACCACAATGCCTGCCGCACCAAGGAGCCTATTTCCGAAGTTTGACCCGCACCATGCCGCTGCGCGACTTTGGGCGTGGTCGCCAACAATATGCCGGTCATCAGCAAATAGATCGGCACCCAGATCGAGTTGCCCAAGGCCACGGCCGCCAAGTCACGAGGGCCGACGTTGCCCGCCATCACGGCATCGACAAACCCCATCGCGGTATAGGCCAGTTGCGCAATGATGATTGGCAATGCCAGTGCCATCAGCGAGCGAAGTTCTAGACGAACGCGAGCTGTGCGATTGAGCGGCAGTAGATCTTTAGGCGGGGCAAGTGTCTTTGCACAATTCACGGTCAGTCCAAAAGCGGGTACAGAAAGCCGAGCATTCTACCTGCTTGACACTAGGGTCAGGAATCCTAGTTGTGTAGGCGGTAGATCCCATGCAGGATGGCGGGCTGTGCCTACACTGCCGCCGACCCCATGGAGCCCAATCATGCGCATTGTTGCCGATGAAAATATCCCGCTGCTCGACGCCTTTTTCGCCCAATTCGGGGACATACGACGTTTGCCGGGCCGTTCCATTGACCGTGCTGCGGTGGCAGAGGCTGACGTGCTGCTGGTGCGCTCGGTGACCAACGTCAATAGGGCAATGTTGGAAGGTAGCTCGGTACGTTTTGTCGGCACCTGCACCATTGGCACTGATCATTTGGATCTGGATTACTTTAAGCAGGCTGGAATTCAGTGGTCCAGCGCCCCCGGTTGCAACGCGCGTGGGGTGGTGGATTACGTGCTAGGCAGTCTGTTGACCTTGGCTGAGATTGAAGGTGTCGAACTGACCCAGCGCACGTATGGCGTGGTCGGCGCTGGCCAGGTTGGCAGCCGCCTGGTCGAGGTATTACGTGGCTTGGGTTGGAATGTGTTGGTGTGTGATCCGCCTCGGCAGTTGGCAGAGGGTGGCGACTTTGTCAGCCTTGAACAGATTATCGAGCAGTGCGACGTAATCAGTTTGCACACGCCTCTGACCAAAAACGGTGGAATGCGTACATGGCACTTGTTCGACCAGCAGCGCCTGAGTCAGCTCAAGGCGGGCACTTGGCTGATCAATGCCAGCCGCGGCGCGGTGGTGGACAACGGCGCTTTGCGTGAGGTTTTGCTGCGGCGCGAAGATTTACAAGCCGTGCTCGACGTCTGGGAAGGCGAGCCGCAAGTCGATGTAGCATTGGCCGATTTATGTGTACTGGCTACGCCACACATCGCCGGCTACAGCCTTGACGGTCGGCAGCGGGGAACCGCGCAAATCTACGAGGCGCTTTGTGCTTACTTAAAACGTGCGCCCGCTATCAGTTTGCAGCAATTGTTACCGCAAACCTGGCTGACGCAAGTAACCCTGAACCCAAGCTGTTCCCCGACGTGGGCGTTGGCCATGCTATGCCGTGGGGTGTATGACCCACGTCGGGACGATGCAGACTTCCGACGCAGCTTAGTCGGCGATACTGCGAGCCAGCGTTTGGCCTTCGATGCGCTACGTAAGCATTATCCTGCGCGTCGCGAGATTGAAGGGTTACTTGTGCAGATCAATGGTGAGTCCGAACCGTTAAGACAATTAGTAACGGCGCTGGGGGCTCGTGTGGTTTAAATTTGATTCATCTGCAAGGCAGCGCGCGAGCCTTGCAGTTTTTTCAGTATCGGTAAAGATGCTTAGCAATATAGGCGTACAAGTCGTTAAATACTGAGAAGTGCACGTTGTCCGAATGGGCGTTCGTATGGGTGAGCGCCAAGTGGCATTCTTTAAGCATTTCACCTCGTTCGGTTCTGGTTTCAATCGGCGCGTTCACTATTTCGCAATAGCGAGAGTAACTGCACGGAGTATTCAGCGTGGGCGTTCGAATGATACTGACCGTATTTTGTGCCGGGCTTATCACGTCGCCATGATTGTTCGTTATGGGTTGCGGCAGTAATTCGAAGCCATCAGTGCACACACTGCTGCACACAACGCGTCGGTTTTTTAGTACCCCAAGACCTCGTTCATACAAGGTAAGTTTTGAGCCTGACGCCCGCATACAGGCATTTTCGAATGAGGTCAGGATTCCCTGAGCGTTGCCCATGCTGGCATCAATTGCGGTCATGTCGACAAAGCGTTCCAGGGTTTGGTCGGTCAAGCTATTGAGCGCCCTTTTGATAGTCGATAGATGAGCAAATTCTTTTTTGCAGGCAATTAAATGAACATCAAACTGATACCCCAACCCCGTCACCATGTCTGGAACATTTGCAAAGTTAATGTCGTCTAAGGCACATTCCATAATGACGTTATATTTGAAGCTAAAAGCCTGATTGAATATTTTTCCGCACACGGCTCTGACAAAGTTCTCTGTGTGTTCGTAGGCATGCAAGACACCATGACGTCGCATCGCTTGATAGTGTGGGTGAAGCTCCCTGAATGCCGGTAAGTACAATCGAACGTAGTTGTTGTAGTTGCCCGAGGGTAGCAGTGCGTTCTCGAGTAGGTAAGTTTTTCCCGACCCTTGCACCCCAGCGACAATAAGAATTTTCGGTGGCCATACGGTTGAGATATTGACCACTGCGGGTCGGGTAAATACGTCAGCAAACAGCGTGTCATAGGCGTACTGCACATCGGCGGGAGTATAAGGATAACGAGCAGGTTCTATCATGTGGCACTCCATTAGTTTGATAGGGTTCGCTTCAATTTAAGGAAGCTGCGGCGAAGTAATTGGCTTTTCCGCACCGTGTCAAACCAGCGCTTGTCACGTGATGTTGCATGAAAGGGGCACACAGAAAAAACCCGGCATCAACGCCGGGTTTAAAAATATGCTTATTGCAGCATCAATCTTTTTTTTCAGGTTTGACCCAGTTTTTATCGCATTCTTGACACGCGGCCTGAACCATTTCTTCAGTGATCAGTATCTCGCGTCCATCGTCGTCGAGAATGGCGCCACCGACAGCCAAGGTCGGAGTGGCTCGAACGAGCGATACGTGATTGGTGCTGTTTTGCAAACTCATGGCCTGGCTCCTCATCAGGTTGTGCGCTTAAAACTAATCTCGTTCTATGACGGCGCTGTGACATCTTTCAACGCCCGTTCAACACACGTCTAAGTCCACCAGAAATGTCTGAAAATTTCCAGCAAGGTTTTTAGAGCGAACCGTATAAGTAGAATTATTGAGCTCATAAAAGCACAGGGATTTGAAGGTAATGGCGGTATTTTACGACCCTTACATATTTCAAGCTTCGTTTGAGCCACAGGTGTAGGCTTTCTGGCTCAGTCTTTCCGGCAGGCAGGTGTCTTGTATGGCCTCAATGTTATCAAGTCGTCAGCGCAATGCCGTTCGTCTGGCCCTGCGTTACGTCGCTCCGTATCGATGGCCCGCCATGGGGGCGCTACTGGCATTGATCGTTACTGCGGGCATTACTTTGTCCATGGGGCAAGGCATCAAGCTGATGGTCGATCAGGGCTTCATGACTCAATCCCCGGCCATGCTTAACCGTTCGATCGGTTTTTTTCTGATACTGGTTGTCGGGCTGGCCATGGGTACATTTGCCCGGTTTTACCTGGTGTCGTGGATTGGTGAGCGCGTGGTTGCTGACATGCGTAAACAGGTATTCAACCATCTAATTAATTTGCATCCGGGGTTTTATGAAAATAACCGAAGCTCAGAAATTCAGTCGCGGCTAACCACCGACACCACGCTGTTACAGTCGGTGATCGGGTCGTCACTTTCGTTATTCCTGCGCAACTTGCTGATGGTGATCGGCGGTATTGTCTTGTTGTTTTTTACCAATCCAAAGCTCACCAGTATCGTCGTCGTCGCCTTGCCGCTGGTGGTCGCGCCAATCCTGATTTTCGGTCGGCGAGTGCGCAGTCTCTCGCGTTTGAGCCAAGACCGGATTGCCGACGTCGGAAGCTATGTCGCCGAAGCATTGGGGCAGATCAAAACCGTACAGGCTTACAACCATCAGCAGCAGGACAGAGTGCGTTTCTCCGCGACGGCGGAAGAGGCATTTAATACGGCGCGCAAGCGCATATTGCAGCGCTCCTGGCTGATCACCCTGGTGATCGTTTTGGTGTTGGGCGCGGTTGGGGTAATGCTGTGGGTCGGTGGGATGGATGTCATCGCCGGGCGTATTTCCGGTGGGGAGCTGGCAGCATTTGTGTTCTATAGCCTGATCGTAGGCAGTGCTTTGGGCACCTTGAGTGAAGTCATCGGCGAACTACAGCGCGCAGCGGGTGCGGCTGAACGAATCGCAGAGCTGCTTCAGGCGCCTAGCGAAATTGAGCCGCCTATCCAGGGTTTACTGCACCTGCCGGAACGGGTCAGTGGTCAGATCACCTTAGAAGACGTTAGTTTTGCGTACCCATCTCGCCCGGAGCGCAATGCTGTCGATGGGTTTAGCCTGACTATCGAAGCCGGCGAGACCTTGGCACTGGTCGGACCTTCTGGCGCCGGTAAGTCGACGCTGTTCGATTTGCTATTGCGTTTTTATGATCCGCAGCAGGGGCGGGTGCTGGTGGAAGGGCTGCCCATCGCACAGCTTGACCCGTCGGACTTGCGACGTTGTTTCGCCATGGTTTCGCAAAACCCTGCACTGTTTTTCGGCACCGTTGAGGACAACATCCGCTACGGCAACCCTAAAGCAACGATTGAGCAGGTGCAGGCCGCCGCGCGTATTGCCCATGCACATGAGTTCATTTTGCAGATGCCCGATGGTTATCAGACACACTTGGGGGAAGGCGGACTTGGCTTGTCTGGCGGCCAGCGTCAACGTTTGGCAATCGCTCGGGCCTTACTGGTCGATGCGCCGATTCTCTTGCTTGATGAGGCGACCAGCGCATTGGACGCTCAAAGCGAACACCTTATCCAGCAGGCGTTGCCAAGCTTGATGAAAGGCCGCACAACCTTGGTCATTGCCCACCGGCTGGCCACCGTGCAGAACGCCGACCGCATTGCAGTGATTGATCAAGGACGTTTGATTGCCGTCGGTACTCATCAACAACTGATTGCCAGCAACCCGTTGTACGCGAGGTTGGCGGCGTTGCAATTTAATGGGCAGCAAGAAGAGGTAGTTTAGGCGCGGTGTGCCCACGCCCAAACGCTCAAAGGGATTGCCCCGCCCTGCGATGCCGTGCTGTTGCGTAGCCAGCAGGGCTTACAACTTGAACCGCGCCATTTGCGTGGCCAGATGCTCTGCTTTGCTCGACAGTTTTAGGCAGTCCTCGCGACAAATTTGCACGTCTTTAGCCGTCGACTGAGCAAGGTCAGCGATGCCCTGGACGTTACGGTTAATTTCTTCGGTGACCGAACTTTGTTCCTCTGTGGCGGCGGCGACCTGATGGTTGCGGTCCGTGAGTTCCTCAACGTGCCCTGCTATGGCATCCAGCGAGTTACCAGTGCGGCGGGTCGCTTCAACACCGGTGCCTGTGGCGGCTTGACCTGCGCGCATGGACGCTACGGCTTGACTGGCACCCCCTTTCAACTCACCTATCATCTGCTGTATTTCGCCGGTGGCGCTCTGGGTGCGCCCGGCGAGGGTGCGAACTTCATCGGCTACCACGGCAAACCCGCGTCCCAGTTCTCCGGCACGCGCCGCTTCGATGGCTGCGTTGAGGGCCAACAAGTTGGTCTGTTCGGAAATGCTACGAATTACCGTCAACACTTGATCAATGTTGGAGATCTTGGTCGCCAGCGCTTCGACCGCGCCCGCTGCGTTGCCGACGCCGTCGGACATCGCCTGAATGTGAGCAATCGATTGGCCGACGATGATTTTGGCGGACACGGCTTCGTCTTGAGTGCTGCGCGACACCTGGGCGGCGGCGCCTGCATTTCGGGCAATTTCCTGCACGGTCAGGCCCATCTCATGTACCGCAGTGGCGACCATGTCAGTCATTTGCTGTTGCTGCACCGCCCGTGCCGATGTGCTCTCCACCACCCGCGCCACGTCCCCCACGCTTTGGCGTAATTGTTCGCTGGTCTGCAACGCATCGCCGATCAGTTCGCGCAGGCTTGCGATGAAACGATTGAAGCCTCGGGCCAGGTCGCCCAGCTCGTTCTGCCGGTGATCATCCAGGCGGTGGGTCAGGTCGCCATCGCCGCCACCAATGTCGATCAGGGCAGTAGTGACCTGACGAATGGGGCGCACGATGCCACGCGCTATCCAGGCTACGAAACCGAGAAAACACAGCACTACGGCCAGACTGATGGCGGAAATGATCGTCAAAGCGTCTTTGGCCGGGCCATAGACTTCCGCCATCGGCACTTCACTGACCAAGGTCCAACCCAATGAGTCCACCGGAGCAGCCAAGGCGACAAAAGCCTGGCCGTTGCGCTCGAATTCGACCGGGGTTTTACCGGTGGTAGCGCCCAGTAAAGAGTGGGCAGGCCCCGGGCCGACCAATTGCTCCAGTGTTTGGCGGTCGTTGAAATCAGCGTTAGGGTGAACCTTGACCTTGCCGTCCGGGCTCACTAAGTAGACTTGGCCTTGCTCACCGAAATGGAAGTTGCGGACCATGTCTGACAAGGCGCTCAAGCTAAAGCCAAGGCCTGCCACGCCAACAACGCTACCGTTGCTTTCAATTCGCTGGTTGATGAACAGCGTCGGTAACCGAGTGTTTTTATCAATATCGATTTCCAGCGCGCGCTGTTTGCCGCTGGCGAGGAAATCATAGAACCAGCTGTTTTCCTTGGTTGCAGGCTGCAACGTGCGGTCCACGCCTCTGTTGGTGAAATAATGGCCACTGCCTTTGGCGACGATAAAGGTGGTCAATGCGTGGTGTTTTTGCTGGATATTGGCCAGATAGCGTACGAAGGTTGCCTGTTGTGCCGGGTCTTCGCCCGTGCGCAGCCAATCCTCGACCAGTGTGTTGTCGGCAATATCACTGGCTGCGGTGAGAGGGGAGGCAAGGAGCCGTTCAAGGTCGTTACGGATTGCCTCGACACTGGCGGGCATCGCCTGTTGCAGCAAATAACGATCGGTCAACCGATTTAAGGCGAAGGCGTAAATAGCGATCACAATCAGGCTACTGATCACCAATGCAGCACCCATGCTCAAGGTGAGTTGCCACTGAATACTTTTTCGCCAGACAGGCATAGGGAAACTCCAAAACGAGCGGACGCACAACCACGACGGAAAAGTGCTGGGGAATCTTTGCATAAGGCAATAATTGCGCCATAAAGTTGATCTTTTGGTCAGCTTTAGGGTGGGGCTATGTCCCGATGGCCCGAGCTAGAGCGGCTTTTCGAAGAAATTTAAAGATCTGATTAAGACCAAACCACACGCCACCCTATATCAGCGCTGTGTCATTTCGGAGCAGCCCCTGGCGAGAAATGAGTGCTTATGTGGCATTCCGCTAGCGGGACCGGTCTCAACTCCGTACCATTCTCCCCCCTCTTTTCCCGCGTTCCTGCGACCGGCTTCGCTGGCCAACTTATTAGGTAAGCCATGAAATCAAATCGCCTACGCGCCGATGCTCTGGCTGGATTGACGACGTCATTCGCCCTGCTGCCCGAATGTATTGCTTTTGCTCTGGTTGCTCATCTCAATCCGCTGATGGGCTTATACGGCGCCTTCATCATTTGCACCCTGACTGCTTTGTTTGGCGGGAGGCCTGGAATGATTTCCGGTGCTGCGGGCTCGATGGCCGTGGTGATCGTTGCGCTGGTGGTACAACACGGCGTGCAGTACTTGCTCGCCACGGTGTTGATCGGTGGGTTGTTGATGGTTGCGTTCGGCCTGCTTCGACTGGGTAAGTTAGTGCGTATGGTGCCGCACCCGGTGATGCTGGGCTTCGTCAACGGCCTGGCAATTATCATCGCTCTGGCGCAGTTGGAGCAGTTCAAGAGCGGCGAGACCTGGCTGAGTGGTTCAGCGCTTTACCTGATGATCGGGCTGGTGGCATTGACCATGGCCACTGTTTATCTGCTGCCACGGTTGACCCGCGCCGTGCCGCCAGCGCTGGTGGCCATCCTCGGCGTCGGTCTGGCGGTGTACCTGCTTGGTCTGCCGACACGCACCCTTGGAGACATGGCGCACATTGCCGGAGGTTTGCCCGACCTGGCGTTCCCGCAGGTGCCTTGGAGCCTTGACACCCTGCGCATCGTGGGCCCTTACGCGGTATTGATGGCCTTGGTTGGCATACTGGAAACCCTCCTGACGCTCAACCTTACCGACGAGATTACCGAGAGCCGTGGTTACCCGGATCGCGAATGCGTGGCGCTGGGGGCGGCCAATATGGTCTCCGGTCTGTTTGGCGGCATGGGCGGTTGCGCGATGATCGGTCAAACCGTGATTAATCTCAGCTCCAATGGCCGCGGACGTTTTTCCGGTGTGGTCGCTGGGGTCATGATCCTGTTGTTCGTGTTGTTTCTTTCGCCGCTGATCGAGCATATCCCGCTGGCCGCGTTGGTCGGCGTGATGTTTGTGGTGTCGCAGCAAACCTTTGCCTGGGCCTCGCTACGAGTGCTGAATAAGGTGCCACTGAACGACGTGCTGGTGATTTTGGCGGTGACGGTGATCACGGTGTTCACCGATCTGGCCACCGCAGTGTTGTGCGGCATTGTCATTGCCGCGCTCAATTTCGCTTGGCAGCAGGCACGCGAACTCTACGCCGACAGTTCACTGGAAGCTGACGGGAGCAAACTCTATCGCGTGCATGGCACGCTGTTCTTCGCCTCAACGACACCGTTCCTCAACCAGTTCGACCCCGCAAACGATCCTGCCCTTGTGATCCTTGACTGTCGACGATTGAGTTTTGTCGACTATTCAGCGATCGCTGCATTGAAGGCATTGCGTGAGCGCTACCTCAAGGTGGGCAAACACTTGCGCGTGCTTCACTTGTCCGAGCGCTGCAAGCACATGCTTAAACGCGCCGGCGTTCATCACGAATAACCGGCGACGGGTACGGGCGTTGCGTTTTGTGTGAACATGCGGGCTTGAGCCTGCCGGTAACTTTTAGATGAATGTTGTTTCTCCCCTGGACGCCTATCAACGGGCCATCGACCAGCACGGGTTTACCCCCGATGCTGCACAGTTGAATGCTGCACTGTGCCTGCAAGACTGTTTCCTGACACTGCACCACGGCAAGCGTCGGTCAGCGATCAAGGGCGTTTACTTGTGGGGGCCGGTGGGGCGTGGCAAAACCTGGTTGATGGACCGTTTCTACGAAAGCTTGACCGTGCCCGCACGGCGTCAGCACTTTCATCACTTCATGCGCTGGGTTCACAGGCGCCTGTTCCAACTTACCGGCACCCCTAATCCTTTGCGGGCGTTGGCACGGGAACTGAGCAAAGAGGTGCGGGTGCTGTGTTTCGATGAGTTGTTCGTCAGCGACATCGGCGACGCAATCATTCTGGGTAGCTTGTTCCAGGTAATGTTCGAAGAGGGCGTGGTGGTGGTGTCTACCTCCAATCAACCACCCGACCAGCTGTATGCCGAAGGTTACAACCGTGAACGCTTCGCACCGGCCATCATCGCCATCAATCATCACATGGCGGTGGTCGCGGTGGACGGCGGCGAAGATCATCGTCTGCATCCAGGTCAATTGCACCGGCGGTATTGGGTGAGTCAGCCGGGCAGCCCGAGTGCGCTGGGCGGTGTATTTGAAAAACTGAGCGGGGGCCGGTCTTCTTCGACTGACCCGGTTGCGATTGGCCATCGCAATATCAACGTGATTCGGCACAGCGACACTATTCTTTGGTGTCGTTATCGCGACGTGTGCGAACAACCCTTAGCGGCCATGGATTTCATCGAGGTGTGCGACCGCTTTTCAGCGATTTTGCTCAGCGAAGTACCGGCGCTGAGCGCTAAGCAGCGTGCAGGAAAAATCGCGCGGGGGACTGAAGACGCGGCCCTGCAAGTCGCCGCCGGTGATCGTGAACTGCCACAATTATCAGTCAATGACGACGGTGTTCGGCGCTTTATTGCACTGATTGACGAGTGCTATGACCGCCGAGTACCGCTGTATGTAGAGGCGCAGGTGCCGTTAGATGAGTTGTACAACGAAGGCTATTTAGCTTTTGCGTTTCGTCGCACGTTGAGTCGATTGCAGGAAATGCAATTGGAGCGGTTTTCAAATCCGTAGCAGCGAACGTGTTTGCGAGACGGCGTAACTGATACCCCGTATAGCGCGTCTCGCCAACACGTTGCTCTACAAAACAGCGCGGACGCGATTCTTTCGGCGCTGGGCCAGCAAGTGTTTGCTGCCTTCGGCGATCAGTATCAGCACCGCGAACCAGATCGGCAGGTAAGTCAGCCATTCATCGCGGTTGATGCTTTCACCCAGCAACAACGCCACGCCGACCAATAACACCGGTTCGACATAACTCAGCAGGCCAAACAGGCTGAAGGGCAACAGACGGCTGGCGATGATGTAGCTGCACAGTGCCGATGCGCTGATCATGCCCAAGACCGGAATCAACACATACAGGCGTGGAAAGTGGGAGAGGGCGCTGGGATCGCCGCTGAAAATGAACCACAGGCCTAGCGGCAGCATGAGTGCCATGTCAAACCAGAGACCGCCAAGGTTATCGGTGCTCAGCCTGCGCCGCAGGACGAAATAAAGCGGGTAACCCAAAGCCACCAGCAGGGTCTCCCAAGAAAAACTTCCCACGCGGTATAGCTCGTTGCCAACTCCCACCAAGGCGCAACACGCAGCGATGGTTTGTAAGCGTGACAGGTGTTCCCCATAAGCGATGCGCCCGGTAACGATCATGGTCAGTGGCAACAAAAAATAGCCCAGCGACACGTCCATACTGCGCCCATGCAGCGGCGCCCACATGAACAGCCAGAGCTGCACGCCCAGCAAAAACGATGACAGCAGCATGCTTGTTAATAGAATGGGTGATCGCCGCAGGCGCTTGGCAATGTCACGTACCAGTCGCCAATCGCCGCTGGAGAGCATAAACAGCGTTACGCATGGCACCGTCAGCAGCATGCGCCAGCCAAAGATTTCGCTGCCGCCCAGAGGCTTGAGCAATGACGTGTAAAAATACATGACCGCAAACAGAATCGAGGCCAGAACCGACAGCACAATGCCTTTTGACACAACTTCCTCACGTTTTATGAATTCTTATTAGTTGCGCAGATGTTCTGCGCCGGATTTGGTTTTAGCCAAGGCAGAAGCGGCGCGTAGTCTAGCCGATCCCTTGTGGCAGGATATGACGGACGTTTGGCAGATAACGTAACCTCGCACGGATTGTGGCAAATACCCCACCGGCGGAGACTTGTTTCAGCCGCGCCGTACAGGTGCGACAGCCTGAGGAACGTCCCTATGACCGCTACCATCGCCGGTATTAAAATCCCTGACAGTGCCTTGGCCAAAGCCACCACTGAATACATTCGGGATAACGAACCTGACCTGCTGTATCACCACTCTCGCCGGGTTTTTCTGTTCGGCGCATTGAGCGGTGAACGCCAAGGGCTCAAGTACGATGCGGAGCAGCTGTACGTCGGTGCAATGTTCCATGACCTCGGTCTGGTTGAAGGTCATCGCAGCGCTGACGAGCGTTTTGAAGTTGACAGTGCCAATGCTGCACGCGCGTTCGTGAAGCCCTTTGGCTTGTCGGAAGGCGACATGGAACAGGTCTGGTTATCCATTGCCCTGCACACCACACCGAACGTTGTGCGCCATTTGCGTCCGAACGTCGCATTGGTGACTGCGGGGGTCGAAATGGACGTGCTGGGTATGGAATACGCGGCCTTCTCCGCTGAACAGCGTGACGCTGTCGTGCATGCGCACCCACGTGGTAATGGCTTCAAGGAGTGCATCATCTGCGCATTCGCCGACGGCTTCAAAGACAAACCAGATACTACGTTCGGTACCGTGAACGCTGATGTACTGGTGGCCGTTGATCCTAAGTTCAAACCAATGAACTTCGTCGAAATCATCCGCACATCCCCTTGGATGGCTTAACCCTGCAAAACTGCGTCTAAACTTTCGCAAATGAATTCGCGCCCACCGAGAAATCATCCCTGTGGAACCGAATTCATTCGAGAAGGCTATTTTAAAAGCGATGCAAAACATTTGGTTAGTCCGCCACCTTTGTTAGGCTACTTCGATTGCCGGGTTCTACCCGCTTGACGTGTTCGAAGGACGTTGCATGACTTCCATCAATATCCTCGCGCCAGCCATCAGCGCTCGGCGCGAGCAGCTTTCCACTCGAATTGCCTTTTTCATCGCCGGCTTCAGCGTCGCCGCTTGGGCGCCATTGGTGCCTTATGCTAAGGCGCGCTTGGGATTAAACGACGGCGCGCTCGGGCTATTGCTGTTGTGCTTGGGCGTTGGCTCGATCATCGCGATGCCCTTAGCGGGAATACTCGCCGCACGCTTTGGCTGCCGATTGGTCTTGGTGATGTCCAGCGTATTGGTCTGTATATGCCTGCCATTATTGGCGACGGTCTCCAGCTTGCCCCTGCTGATTGTGACCCTGTTTGTGTTCGGCGCCAGCATGGGGGCGTTAGATTGCACGGCAAACACTCAGGCGATTATTGTCGAGCGGGCGAGCGGTAGAACCATGATGTCGGGTTTTCATGGCTTATTCAGTCTCGGCGGGATCGCCAGCGCAGCCAGTGTCAGCGGCTTGCTCGGTGCTGGCGCTTCCCCGTTGATCGCCATGTGGGTGGTCGTGGCGATCATTGGTATCGCGCTGGTTAAGGCCTCGCCGCATTTCCTCACTTATGGCAGTGAAAGCAAAGGACCGGCGTTTGCCGTTCCCCACGGCACCGTGTTGTTTATCGGTTTGCTGTGCATGACGGTGTTCCTGACTGAAGGCGCGATGCTTGACTGGAGCGCCGTGTTTCTGAGTTCGATGCGCGGCGTCGACCCTGCTTACGCAGGCTTAGGTTATGCGGTATTCGCCCTGACGATGACGCTCGGCCGACTCTTCGGTGATGCCATCGTACGTCGGGTCGGGGCCAATCGGATGATCATATTGGGCGGCCTGTGCGCGTCAGCAGGATTAACACTGGCAACAGTTATTCCCACCTGGGAAGCGACGCTGCTGGGGTACGCGTTGGTAGGCGTTGGGTGCTCGAATATCGTGCCGGTGCTCTACAGCGCCATCGGACGGCAAACCGTCATGCCGGAGCACGTGGCGGTTCCGGCCGTCACCACGCTGGGGTACGGCGGCATTCTTGCGGGACCGGCCGTTATCGGGTTCATCGCCCATGCCAGCAGCTTGAACCTGGCGTTTCTGAGCATTGCCTTGCTGCTGCTGGGTGTGGCGTTGGGTGGCCGGTTGCTCAGGGTCTGAGCTGAACCAACCCAGCGGGACGTCGCTGTCCAGCAAGCATGATTGGCTCCGCCGAGCAAACACACTTCATGAACGGGGGCGCCACGTTTCGCGCCTTGCCGTTATCGCATAGCAATCTAGGATGTCTCTAACAATCATAAGGAGTCATCCATGTTCGCTGGATTTGAAAAGCATGCGTGTCAGGTCAATGGCGTTGAAATCGCCTACCGGATTGGCGGTTCTGGCCCCGGCCTATTGCTGCTGCACGGCCACCCGCAAACCCACGTGATCTGGCACAAAGTCGCCGAAACCCTGGCCAAGCGATTCACGGTGGTCGCGGCTGACCTGCGTGGTTACGGCGACAGCAGCAAGCCGTTGGCTGACGCCGACCACAGCCTTTATTCCAAGCGCGAAATGGGCCGCGACAACGTTGAGTTGATGGGTAAATTGGGCTTTTCAACGTTTTCGATATTGGCCCACGACCGTGGCGCCAGGGTTGCCCATCGGTTGGCGTTGGATCATCCACAGACCGTGAACCGCATGGTGCTGCTGGACATCGCCCCCACGCTGTCGATGTATAGCCAAACCAACGAGGCTTTCGCTCGTGCCTATTGGCATTGGTTTTTTCTAATTCGCCCGGCTCCGCTGCCGGAAACTTTGATTGAAGCTGATCCCGAACAATTCCTGCGCAGCGTAATGGGTAGCCGTAGCGCAGGCATGGCACCGTTTACCGACGAAGCGTTTGGCGAATACCTGCGCTGCCTGAGACTGCCGGGTGCAGCGCGTGGCATTTGCGAAGATTACCGGGCCAGTGCCGGTATCGACCTCGATCATGACCGTGCCGACATAGCAGCAGGCAATCGGCTACAGCTGCCGTTGATGGTGCTGTGGGGTGAGGAGGGGATTGTCGGGCGTTGCTTTGATCCGCTCAAGGAATGGCAACTCGTTGCCACTGATGTGCGCGGCAAACCTATTGCCGCAGGGCACTACATCGCTGAAGAGGCACCGGAACTGCTGCTGACACACGTGCTGCCGTTTCTGGGTTGTGTCTGATATTCAGGACTTGGGAGCGCTTACTTTGTCTTTCTTGGGCTTACTGGTACGGAGGAAGTCCAAATAGAAATTGAGGGCTCCCAACACGGCTATGGCAAACAGGGCAAACATACCGATTTGAATATTGCTCATGGCGTACTCCCGGCGTAACGAAAAGCGATTGATAGTAATTAATCCAAAACACCTGAGAAGGGAACGAGCTTTACCCGAGCTTTACAGAAAAGGTTCTTGTATTGATCGGGATATTACTTAGAAGGCGGCACTTCTTAGCGATCAGGCATCCTCCTTGCCCGATGCCCAACTTAACTTTGCGTTGCCGCGTGAGGGCGATGCTTCCTGCCTGAAACCCCATAAAAATCGCAACCTTTTGGCATTTCATATAGGGACTGCCCCGAGCAACTGCGCCTCCAGCCAAAAAAAGATTGGATAATCACAAAATATGTTACTAAAGTAACAAAAATAATAATGCATCGGGTGGTCTCTCCCGGCGTTAATGAGGTAGCCAGAACAATGAGCAAGATTGCGGTCATTGGCAGCAATATGGTGGATCTGATCACTTACATTGATCGAATGCCTTTGCAGGGCGAAACCATCGAGGCACCTGGTTTTGCCATGGGCTGTGGCGGCAAGGGGGCTAACCAGGCGGTGGCTGCTGCGAAGTTAGGCGCCGAAGTGGTGATGGTGAGCAAGGTCGGTGACGATGTGTTTGCGGGCAACACACTGGCAAACTTTCAACTGTTTGGTGTCGATACTCAGCACGTAACCCGAGTTCCGGGTGTTTCCAGCGGCGTCGCGCCGATCTTCGTTAAAAGCGATTCTCACAACAGTATCCTGATCATCAAGGGCGCCAACGCTTACCTCAAACCTGCCGATATCGACGCCGCCCGCCCAGCCTTACGTGACTGCGCATTGATCTTGCTGCAGCTGGAAATCGAACTGGAAACGGTCTATCACGCCATTGCTTTTGGCAAACAGCAGGGCATTCCAGTATTGCTTAATCCGGCCCCGGCACTCGCGGGGCTGGACCGTTCACAACTGGTGCAACTCGACTTTCTGGTCCCCAACGAAACCGAACTGGCATTGATCAGTGGTCAACCTGTGACCTCGCCCGAGTCTGCCTTGCAAGCCGCGCGGTTGCTGGTGGCGGACGGTATTCGCCATGTCGTGGTGACCTTGGGCGAAAAGGGCGCGCTATATGTTGGAGAAGAGGGTGAGTTCCGCGTCACCGGACACGTCGTCTCTGCGGTGGACACCACGGGTGCGGGCGATGCATTCATTGGTTGCTTTGCTCATCACTGGACGCAAACCCGCGATATCAAACACGCCATGACCCTGGCCGTGGCCTATTCAGCGTGTTCGGTCACCGGACTGGGCACCCAGACTTCCTACCCTGACGGGTTGATGTTCGCCGAATTTCTGCACAACCACCTGCCGGAACGCCAAGCCTGAAGGTGTTGTTTCAACCCTGTTTTTCACGGAGAACAATAATGACTAAGCCTGCGCTTCAACAGACGCCGGACGGGTTTTACCTCAACCGAACGCCCTGGTTTGCCTTCTTGCTGTTGTGCAGCATTTTTGCCCTATGGGCGGCGGCCGCCAGCATGAACGACGTGTTAATTGCGCAATTCAAAAAAGCTTTTTTACTCAGCGATTTCCAGACTGCGTTCGTCCAGTCGGCGTTTTACCTGGGCTATTTTTTTGTTGCGATCCCGGCAGCTTTGGTGGTTCGGCGCTTCAGTTACAAAACCACGATTCTCGTCGGATTGCTGCTGTACATGTTTGGCTGCTTGCTGTTCTTCCCGGCGGCGTCCACCGCTAAGTACGGGATGTTTTTGCTCGCGTTGTTTGTGATCGCGGCCGGCCTGTCATTCCTGGAAACCGCCTGTAATACCTACTCTACCTTGATGGGGCCGAGGGAAACCGGCACTCGTCGTTTGAATATTTCCCAGACCTTTCACCCATTTGGCGCCATGGCCGGGGTGTACGTTGGCAGCTTCGTGATGTTCAAGGATACCGACGCTAGCCATGCGCAACTGTTGCAAATGAGCCCCGCAGACGCGGCAGTCCAACAGCTTCAGATGATTCAATCGACCTTGCTTCCGTACAAATGGATGATCGCCGTTCTGGTACTGATGTTCATTCTGGTCGCAGTCACGAAGTTTCCGGCTTGTAAGGGCATTGTCGAAGCCAAAGTCAAACACAGCAGCCTCGGCCAAAGTCTGTCGCGCTTGCGCCGTAATCCACGTTTTGTGTTCGGGGTATTGGCGCAGTTCCTGTACGTCGGCGCGCAAGTGGGGGTTTGGAGTTTTACCATTCGCCTGGCGATGCAGATGGGTGGGATGAACGAGCGTAGCGCGTCGTGGTTTTTGCTGACCACTTTTGCTGCTTACTTTGTGGGCAAGGTGATTGCCAACTTGCTGATGCGCAAACTGCACCCGGCCAAGGTCTTGGCGCTATATGGCGTGCTGTGCATTGTATTGCTGGCTTACACGATTCTGGTGCCCAATATTTCTGCGATATACGCCGCTGTGGGCGTCAGTATTTTCCTTGGTCCTTGCTGGCCGACCATTTATGGCCTGACCATCGATGGCTTGGGTGAAGACACCGGCGTCGGCGGTTCGCTGTTGGTGATGAGCATCGTCGGCGGCGGGGTCATTCCGATCTTCCAAGGCCTGCTTTCCGATTACACCGGCGGCAATATGCAACTGGCCTACAGCGTGCCGTTAGTGTGTTTCGTGGTCATCGTCGGCTATGCCCTGCACTGCATGCGTCATTCGAAAAGCGAGCGAGCGCCGGTCGGTGCGGTGGCAGTCTCATGAGTGTCAACTCAATGAAGCACACAACCGTTACGCTGTTTCCACAGCTGTTCGCGGGCGCTGAAAAGACCTTGCTGGAGTCGTCTGATTTTAAGGTCAGCGCGTGGACCTACCCGTCTGGCGTATTGGCCCTTGCTTTGGAAAATAGCCGTGGGCGAGTGGTGGTATTGCCGTATCAGGGGCAGATGGTTTGGTCGGCGGTGTTCGATGGCTGCGATCTGACCATGCGCAATATGTTCCGCCAGCCACGACCCAGTGCCCATGTGATTGGCACCTATGGCTGCTTTATGTTCCACAGCGGCCTGCTGCGTAACGGCTGCCCCGGCCCGGAAGATGATCATCCGCTGCACGGTGAAATGCCCTGCGCGCCCATGGACAGCGCGTGGCTGGAAGTGGGTGAAGACGGTGGCGGTACGTTCCTTCGACTGGGCGGCGACTACGAATACGTGCAAGGGTTTGGTGATCATTACCGGGCACGTCCCGGCATCACGTTGCGGGTGAATTCGGCGCTGTTCGATATCAGCATGCACGTGACGAATCTGGCGGGAGTGCCGATGGACCTGATGTACATGGCGCACATGAATTACGCCTACGTGGAAGGTGCGCGCTTCGTCGAACCGTTGGGCATGGATCAAACCAGGGTGCGCAGCAGCGTGCCGGCGCATGTTCGACCGACTCCGGAGTGGGCTCGCTATATGGCGCAATTGACGCAAGAACCGTCGCGTTTGCAGGTATTGGATACGCCTGAGCTATACGACCCGGAAATTGTTTGCTTTTTCGATGGCGTGCGCGCCGATAGCCATGGCAACGCGCATTTTTTGCTGACCCACCCTGAGGGTTCGGCGTTTTATACCCGCTATCGTCCCGAGCAGTTTGAGCATGCGGCGCGCTGGGTTCTGCACAACGCCGATCAGCAAGTAGCTGCCTTTATATTGCCTGCGACCTGCGAGCCTGAAGGTTATAAAGCGGAATCTGCCAAGGGCAATGTTCGCTCACTGGCGGCCGGGGAGGGCGCCCAGTTCAGCCTCACCACCGGGTATTTGACTGAGGGTGAGCGGCGATTGCTGGAGCAAGGACTGCACCAGTAGCGGCCAGCGGCGATCGAGGTAGGGCCTAATTCATGTCGGGAAGCACGCCGTGGTGCGCCTTTCGCGAATAGGTTCGTAGATGTCTCCTTTACACCACCAGTTGCATGCCGTGGGTGCTTACCAAATCGCGATAAAGCTTAGGGATTTTCTTGTCACTGATGACGTATTGAAAGTCTTCCAGCGAGGCGAAGTGCGCGGTGCGTACGGCGTCAAATTTGGAGTGGTCGGCCAACAACATGCATTGTTGGGCTTGGCGCAATACCTTCTTTTTGATTTCGACTTCATTGAAGTTAAAACAGGTCACGCCGAATTCCTGGCTAACTCCGGCGGCGGAAAGGAAGGCCCAAGTTAACCGAATACTGTCGAGAATTCCGTTTTCGGCACTGTTTTCAAACACCTGGTTTTTTCGGTGAAACGTGCCGCCACACAGGATGATGTTGCAGTTGGGTTTTTGTTGGAGTTTGAGCAGAACATTCAGTGAGTTGCACACCGCGGTAAATTCCAGCTCGTCAGCAATGAAGTCCACCACAAATGGAATGGTGGTGCCGCAGTCGAAAAATACCGTGTCGCCCGGCAGGATGAAGGCGGCTGCCAGTTTGCCGATTCGACGTTTCTCCTCAACATGCCGTGCGTCCTGCTCAGTGACCCGATAATCGCTGGCTTGCGTACTGTCGAAAACGCGAGTGATGTGGCCGCCGAGCAGGCGAAATTTGTCGGTGTGGCGTCCAAGGTCGCGACGTAGGGTCATCTCCGACACATCCAGCAAAGCCGCCATTTCTCGCAGGTGGATGGCTTTTTGGTCCTGCAGGGCTTGTTGAATCAATTTGATACGGTCGGTTTTTTTGGTGTCCACGGGTGTACCGGCAAAGAATGAAGATGTCATTAGTACAACACGCTTTGTGAGCGTCCGTGACATTTGCATGGCCGTTAGTTGAATGGCGTTACCGATTTAACCAGAAACGCTGTTCTGCGCTGGTGCCACAGGTGTGGCTGCCGGAACTGCTGCGTGGATCGGCATGATGTTCGAGCGCAATAAGGTTTTGATGGCTTGGCTGTATGCCTCCCGCCCCAAACTCATGCTGTTGTTATGCGTACCGCCCGGAACCAAAAGTAAGCTTTTCGGTTCCTGCGCGGCCCGGTAAAGCTCCTCGCTGAAGCGCGACGGCACAAACGGGTCCGCAGTACCGTGGACAATCAGTACCGGCATACGGATATCGGCGATTTTGTCGACGGAGTCGAATTTTTGCGACAGCAGCCAGCGCACCGGTAATGAGGTTTTGGCCACAGCGGTGGCCACGTCGGCGAGGGAGGTAAAAGTAGATTCGATAATCAACCCGTGCGCCTGCTTGCCGCTGCCGTCGCTCTTTACGTCATTGCCCAATTCTTTCGCCAGATCAATTGCCACCGCACCGCCCAATGAATGGCCGTAGATCAAGCGTTTGTTGGCGTCCGGCTGCAAGATTTTAAAGCGCGCCCAGGCGATGCGGGCATCTTCATAAACCGTGCGCTCCGATGGCAGCGCGCCTTGGCTTTGGCCAAAACCCCGGTAGTCGATGGCCAGAATGGAAAAGCCCATGGCGTGCAGTTGTTCAATGCGGAACAGCTGGCCCGTCAGGTTCCAACGTGTGCCGTGCAAATACAAGATAGAGGGCGCCCCGGCCTGTGCCGCAGGCCACCACCAGGCGTGAATGTTTTGCGACGTGCCAAAGGCCGGGGTTTTGAGCTCAAGTTCCTGAACGTCGGCAGGCAAGCCGTGATACCAACTGGCGGTGCCAGGCTCGATCTGGAACAGCAGCTTGCGTTCCTCATGCTTAAGCAGCGCACAGCTCGCTGGCAGACCGACGACCAGCAAGGCCATAAGCAGCAGCATCAAGCGGCGAGCCTTGACGCGCGAAAGAAATGAAGTGGGCATGTCTGCTCTCCGCGTAGCGGGTTGTGAGTCAATGGATCGGGCATGTTACGCAGGCTCTAGGTGTTTTGCGCCGGTGTAGATACGGCGCAGAGGGTTTGTAGGTTGAGTGAGTAGCGCTTCGACGCGGGTCCTGGCACCCGGACCGTTGGCCGCCAGTCTGCCGGTGGCAACCCGGTTAATGCAAAGCTTCTCATCGGTTTTCTGTCAGGCATCAAGAGTCCGTTCTGTTTTATCGTTCGTATATCTGTATATTCGAATATTCATATATTTAGAGAGGAGGTCGCAGGTGTATGAACATCGAGCCCCCTGTGTTTTTCAAGTGCCTGGGTGATGAAACCCGCGTGCGGATCATGCTGTTGTTGTGCAGTGAACCCGAGTTATGTGTGTGCGAGCTGATCTGCGCGCTTGACGACAGCCAGCCCAAAATTTCCCGTCACTTGGCGCAGTTACGCGCATGCGGTCTGTTGGAAGACCGTCGTCAAGGCCAATGGATTTATTACCGCCTGCACACCGGGCTGCCTGAGTGGGCACGTGAGGTGCTGCGGGTAACGCAAGAAGCCAACACGGCCTGGATCGCCAGTGACAGCAAACGTCTGACCGCCATGGGCGAGCGACCTGTTCGTATAGTGGCGTGCTGCTGATCTTCAACCCTTTGTTTGAGTGCCTCGGATGTTATTGGCTGTATTGATTTTCGTGTTCACGTTGGTATTGGTCATCTGGCAACCCAAAGGCCTCGGCGTCGGCTGGAGCGCCGCTATCGGTGCGGTGTTGGCGTTGCTCGCCGGGGTGGTCCAGTTGGGAGATATTCCAACGGTATGGGCCATTGTCTGGAATGCGACGGCGACGTTTATTGCCGTGATCATCATCAGTTTGCTGCTGGATGAGGCCGGTTTTTTCAAATGGGCTGCACTGCACGTTGCCCGTTGGGGACGCGGCAGCGGCGTCCGTTTATTTGCGTTCATGGTGCTGTTGGGGGCGTTGGTTTCTGCGCTGTTCGCTAACGACGGTGCGGCATTGATTCTGACGCCGATTGTCATTGCCATGCTGACAGCGTTGCGCTTTTCTCCCGCAGCCACCTTGGCATTCGTCATGGCTGCGGGGTTTATCGCAGACACAGCGAGCCTGCCGTTGGTGGTGTCCAACCTGGTCAACATTGTCTCGGCGGACATCTTCAACCTGGGTTTCGGTGAATACGCGTCCGTAATGTGGCCGGTCAATGTGGTCAGCGTCGCGGCAACGTTGTTGATGTTGTGGCTGTACTTTCGCAAAGACATTCCCGGCAACTACGACCCCGCGCAGCTAGAAGACCCCGCCGCAGCGATTCGTGATCACGCAACGTTCCGCGCCGGCGGTTGGGTATTGGGTTTGTTACTGATAGGGCTGTTTGCGCTGGAACCGTTGGGGGTTCCCGTCAGCGCTGTGGCGGCGGCCTGTGCCGTTTTACTGTTGATTATTGCTGCACGTGGGCATGTGATTTCGGTGCGCAAGGTGATAAAAAATGCCCCGTGGCAAATCGTCGTGTTCTCCTTGGGGATGTATTTGGTGGTTTACGGCCTGCACAACGCTGGGCTGACCCACGCCCTGACTGCATTGCTTGGGCGTTTTGCTGAACACGGGGTTTGGGGCGCGGCGATGGGCACAGGAATAACCTCGGCACTGCTGTCCTCGATCATGAACAACATGCCGACGGTACTTATCGGGGCGCTGTCGATTCAGGGTACGCACACCAGCGGTGTGGTTCAGCAGGCGTTGATTTACGCCAACATCATCGGCAGCGACCTGGGTCCAAAAATCACCCCCATCGGCAGCTTGGCGACGCTGTTATGGCTGCACGTACTGGCCAGCAAAAATATTCGTATCAGTTGGGGCTACTACTTCAAAGTCGGCAGCCTCCTGACCTTGCCGATTCTCATCGTCACCTTGGCCGCGTTGGCGCTTCGTTTGAGCTTTCGCAGCTAAGTGAGCGGTGCCACGTCTTGCGGCGTCGAGGAGGCGGTATTTCCTTCAGTTTTGCCATGGAATTTATGAGGCCCCGATGAAAATTCTGTTCATGTGTACCGCCAATAGCTGTCGCAGCGTGCTGTCCGAAGCGTTGTTCAATCATATGGCCCCAGCGGGTTTTCAGGCGGTTAGCGCTGGCAGCTTTCCCAGCGGTCAGCTGAATCTTCGCGCGCTGGCGACGTTGGAAAAAGCGGGGGTTACAGTCCACGGGCTCTACAGCAAAGGCTCAGAAGTGTTTGCCGATTCGCCGCCCGATATCGTGATCACGGTCTGTGACCAAGCAGCGGGTGAGCCGTGCCCGGTGTACTTGGGTCCGGCTATTAAAAGCCATTGGGGTTTGGCTGATCCATCGGATGTCCAAAGCGAGCAAGAGGCTATTCAAGCGGCGTTTGACACAACCGTAGAAATAATTAAACGTCGCTTCACCGCATTGTTCGCGGCGAAGATTGATCGGCTTTCACCCCATGAACAGAAAGAGGTATTGGATGAAATCGGCGGCCTGTAGCCACTTACAGCCGGAAGTGTTCGCTTATCAACTGGGTCAATACTTCAACCGCTGCACTGGCGGCTCCCGGCGCTTTGATCAGTTTTAATTCATGCAGCGGCAAATCCGGGAAGCCATCGTCGATGGTCAGCTCGCGCATATCATCGCTGATTCGAGCGCGGTCGATGATGCCGATGGCGAGCCCAGCGCTTATCGTCAATTCCAGCGCCATCACCCCCGCACTCATGACCACCGTGCGCCACCGCCGCTGGGTGTGCGCCAAGGCATCAATCGCCACGGCACGATAAGGGCAGCCTCTACCGTGCAGCGCCAACGGCACGGGTCGGGTACTGTCGATCCGGTACTGATGTGCAGCCACCCACACCGGTTGGGTCGTGCCAAAGGTTTTTGCAGGTTGGTCGTCGGGTGAAGGCATGCCTATTGGCTCAACGACCAACGCCAGATCCAGCTGGCCACGGATCAATCGTGTCCGCAAACGCCCACTTGAACCCGTCTCGATTTCTAATTCAATATGCGGAAAATGCGTGGTCAATGACGGCAATGTGCATTGCAGCAAAGCCCCGGCGTACTCCTCTGAAATCCCCAAGCGCACGCGGCCACTGGCAACTGGATTACTGAAGCTGTCGAGCACCTGGTCATGCATCCTCAGCAGCTCAGCGGTGTGCAACGCGAAACGCCGCCCCAGCGGGGTCAAGGTCACGGTCTGGTTGTCGCGCTCAAATAATCGCCCACCGGCCACATCCTCCAGGCGTCGCACATGCAGACTTACCGCCGACGGGCTGCGATTGAGAAACGTCGAGGCCGCCAGAAATTGCCCGAACCGGACGACGGCATGGAAGGTACGCAACAGATCGATGTCCAGGGTGTTGGCCATGATTGAGTAATCCTGCATTACTGCTGCTAATCGTATCGTTTGATTGCATTACCGCTCTATTCATACCCTATTGCAGACACCCTGCACAGGTATTGCTCATGACCGTTCGACAAACAGCGCCCTTGTTGACGCCCAGCGCCCAGCGACATCCGTTCAACGTGTTGTGGATTACCCTGGCGCTCTTACTGGCCGCCATGGTGCTCAGTTGGAGTTCGGGCTTTATTGGCTATCGCTATGTAGCGGAGCAAGGCGGGGTATTTCTGGCGACCTTCTGGCGCTTTGTGCTGGCCGCGCTGGTGCTGTTGCCGTTTGTGATTGGCGACTTGCGCAGGCTGGCGTGGGGAAATGGACTGCGACAGGCGCTAACGGGGTTGTTCGCAATTGCAGGTTATATTGCGCCCATCGCCAAAGCGATTGAGTGTGGGGTGGCGCCGGGAATGACGGCATTGATCGCCAACCTGTTGCCATTGATGATCGTGCTGATGACGGCTATTTACCCAGGCCAACGTACCCGAGGCTGGCAATGGTGTGGGTTAAGCACCTGCGTGCTGGGCATGATTATCGCCAGCGGCACGGGGTTTGAGCTCGGAACTGCGGCGCGGTGGGCTTACAGCTTGCCGTTGACCGGTGTGCTTTCGTTGGTCGCCGCCACCCATTACCAGAAACAACGCCCCAGCAAAATGCCACCACTGCTGGGGCTGTTTATTCAGGTGTGTGCGTCGTTGCCCGTATTTGCGTTGTTGGCATCGTATGAAGGCAGTCTGCGACCGATTGCAACCCTCGGCTTCGGGGCAGGGGTGGTGTGGTTGGTCGTACTGTCGACACTCGGTGGTTATGGATTTTATTGGCTTTGCTTACAACGCTTCAGCCTGCAACGCATCAGCAGCGCATTGTTCCTGACACCCCCCGTGACCATGCTCTGGGCTCACGTGCAATTCGGTGATGCACTGACCTCGTTTAGCATGGCGGGCATGGGCCTGACCTTGATAGGGCTATGGGTTTTTAATCGACGGGTGCACCCTCGCCACGCCACTTGATCAGATGTGTTATCTGCCAATTGTCATGGCGTCGCCACTCAAAGCTTGCCCACCAACACTGGATCGGCGCGATAAAGCGTCGGCACCAGTTCTTTCAAACTCTGCACTTTGGGCAAATCATTCATCGCAATGTATGGGCTGGTTGGGTGCAAGGTCAGGTAGTTCTGGTGATAGCCCTCTGCCGGGAAGAAGTTTTTGTGGTCTTCAATTGTGGTCACAATCGGTGCGTTGAACGCCTTCGATCTCTCTAACTGGGCGATGTACGCCTGAGCAACTTTTTCCTGTTCAGGGTTCTGCGCGAAAATCGTCGAGCGGTATTGCGTGCCGCGATCAGGGCCTTGGCGGTTCAGCTCGGTCGGGTTGTGCGCCACCGAGAAGAACACCTGTAGCAAACGCCCATAACTCACCTTCGTCGGGTCATACGTGACCTGCACCGATTCCGCATGCCCGGTATCGCCGGAGCCAACCTGCTCGTACTCGGCGGTGTTCGCTACGCCACCGGCATAACCGGACAGCGCATTTTCAACACCGATCACGTGTTGAAACACGCCTTGAACGCCCCAGAAACAGCCACCGGCAAATACCGCGACTTCGCTGTGGGATGTGCCGACCGCTTCATCCAGTGTTGGCGGGGCGAGGGCCACCACTGGTTCGGCAGAGTTCGCCGATTGCAATGACAAGCCCAACATCAACGCCACGGCACCTGCGCAGCTCAGCGCGACAGATGCTTTATGTTTGGCAAAACTGAACGTACTCATAGGTAATCCTCACGTGTTAAAGACAGGCTGTGATCAACCGAAGGTGAACGCATACGCCTGTACGCCGGGGTCAAGAAATTCAATAGAGAAAAGGTGATCGGTCACTGGACCGTTTTGCCGCACTAACTGATAGAGCCGTTGCGCAGTCACCGTGCCGCTACCGTCGGCGGCAATGTCGGTGCCGTGATTGTCGCCCGGTGCTGCGCCATCGACGCTGACCCGAAAGCGCACCGGTTTGCCGTCTGCGCCAGGTCCGAGAACTAAGTGCAAGTCCCGCGCATGAAAGCGATAGACGATGCGTCCAGGTGCTTTTTCGAGCACGACTTGCTCGGGTTTTGCCGTCCAGTTACCCATCAGCCCCCACTGGTTGAGGCTAGGCTGCACGGGTGCCGCGTAGGTATGCGCCGAGTCCATCACTTGCTCACTGGCCGAGGCGAAATTTTCAGTACGGTCATAACCGAGGTAGGTTTCAGGCGAATGCATTTGGGCATCGTCTGCGCTCTTCTGCACGCCTTGGGCGTCGGCCACCACCACATCGCTTGAGACGTTTTTCTGACCGGCTTCGTTCAACAGTTGCTGAATAACCTGTTCCGACTGCGCGTAATCGCCCTCGCCGAAATGGTGATAACGAATGTGCCCTTTGGCATCGACAAAGTAATGCGCGGGCCAGTATTGATTGTTAAATCCCTTCCAGATGGCGAAGTCGTTATCCAGCGCCACCGGGTAGTTGATGCCCAAATCGTGGACCGCTTTTTTAACGTTATTAAGGTCACGCTCGAAGGCAAACTCTGGTGCGTGTATCCCGATGACCACTAAGCCCTGGTCGTGGTATTTCTTCGCCCAGGCGTTGACGTAAGGCAGGCTGCGCAGGCAGTTGATGCAGGAATACGTCCAAAAATCGATGACTACCACTTTACCCTTCAGTTGTTCAGCGGTCAGTGGCGCAGAGTTCAGCCAGGCCACTGCGCCGGAGAGGTCAGGCAGCGTGCCCTCCACGGGTAACGACAGCGGCGTATTGGCGATGTTCTGCAGGCCGACGTTCATCATGCCGCCTTGTGTTTGGGGCAACAGCGATGAAGACGCGATCGGCGATGGCGACAGCGTATCTAACAACTTTTGTTCGATCCCAGCAGTTGCCACGGTTGAGACTTTGGTCAGCAAACCGGTGTCCAGACCCAAGGCAATGGCGGCTACGCCGCACAACATGGCCACTCCCAACCCTCGACGTAGCCATTCCCCTGCGCCCAACGAGCGTTTCATCGCGGTGAACAGCTTGCCGCCGATCAACAACGCCAATGCCAATGAGGTGGCCGCGCCTGCGGCATAGGCCAATAGCAGAAAGCTGGTGCCGACACTGGCACCGTGCAGCGCCGCTCCGGTCAAAACCAACCCGAGAATCGGACCGGCACACGGCGCCCATAACAGCCCCGTGGCAACTCCCAATACAAACGAGGATTTGACGCTGGATTTACCGGGCTCGGTTCGGGCCGAATTGGACAGCCGATCCCCCATGGACACCAGTGGGCGGGTAAGGCGATCAGCCAAATGCGGAAACAATAAGGTCACGCCGAAAAACGCCATCAGCGCGATTGCCAGCCAACGGCCGTACTGATTGGCCTGTACCACCCAGCCACCGCCGACAGCGGCCAAGGTGGCAACCAGCGCGAAGGTCAACGCCATGCCGCATAACAACGGCAAACCACTGCGACGAAACGGCTCACCGGAGCGGGCGAAAACGAACGGCAGTACCGGGAGAATGCAGGGGCTCAGGATCGTTAGTACCCCGCCCAGGTACGACAAAATGATCAGTAACATTGCTTCAATTCCTTATAAGAGGCCGTTCAATTGTCGCGAGCCATGGGCTGACTCAAGCCTGTCCCGGCGCGAAGGTCATTGCCACGCCGTTCATGCAATAACGCAGCCCCGTGGGTTCGGGGCCGTCATCGAACACGTGGCCCAAGTGACCGCCGCAGCGCTTGCAATGCACTTCGGTGCGCTCCACGCCAAACGAGGTGTCACGGTTTTCCACCACCGCACGGGCCAATGGCGAGGTGAAACTCGGCCAGCCGGTGTGGCTCTCAAATTTGGTGCTGGAAGAAAATGCCTCTAACTGACACCCGGCGCAGGCGAACCGACCTGTGCGGTGTTCATTGTTTAGCGGACTGCTACCAGGCCGTTCAGTGCCGCTGTTACGCAGTACGTCGTATTGAACCGGTGTCAGCCGTGCGTGCCACTCGGCGTCGCTATGGGTCACCTCAAACACCTCAGCGGCACGGGCCGTTGTTGCTGGCAGCGGCGACGCAGCGAAGGCACGTAAACCGAGTACACCGCTGGCGGCGAGGGCTACGCCGGCGCTGCCGTATAAAAGAAACCACCGTCTGGATTGCATAACGTTCACTTGGAGGGAGTGGGTGTGCTGCTATTCTTTGGCGCAGACGGTCCCCAAGTCTTCACGCAAAGTTAAATTAATTGTGAAGATTGGCCACGCTGCAATCTTGCACAATGGCCGTCCTGGCGCATGCCCCGTGCGCCGAGCCACTGACCCCCGAAGGCTGATAATGGATGTGCCCAAGCGCGTATTAATCGTCGAAGATGACCTGCACATTGCCGGCCTGCTGCGCCTGCATTTGCAGGACGAAGGCTATGCCGTGACCCATTGTGCCGACGGCAATGCCGGGTTGGCGCACCTGGAACAAGGCGGCTGGGATGCGCTGATCCTCGATTTGATGCTGCCTGGGGTAGACGGTTTAGAAATTTGTCGCCAAGCCCGGGCCATGGCGCGTTACACGCCGATCATTATTACCAGCGCCCGCTCTAGCGAAATGCACCGCGTGTTAGGACTTGAGCTAGGCGCCGATGATTACCTCGCCAAACCGTTTTCGATGCTGGAACTTGGCGCGCGGGTCAAAGCATTGTTGCGCCGAGTCGACGCGCTGGAAAAAAACCTGCGTACCGTCGCTGGCAAAATCGAGCTCAACGGCTTGGCCCTAGACCCGGTGACCCGCCAGGCAGAGGTTGATGGCAAATATATTGAACTCACGCCGCGTGAATTCGATTTGCTGTACTTCTTCGTCAAAAACCCCGGCAAAGTCTTCTCGCGCATGGACCTGCTCAATCAGGTATGGGGTTATAAGCACGACGGGTACGAGCACACGGTCAACACCCACATCAATCGCTTGCGTTCCAAAGTCGAGGTCGATCCGGCCGAACCGACACGCATCCTGACCGTGTGGGGCAAAGGCTATCGCTTCTCCCCGGACCGCGCGAGATTGGCGGGATGAACCTGACGCTGCTCCAGCGCTTATCGGTAGCGTTCGCCATCCTGTTGCTCGCCTGTTGCGGTGCATCGGCCTGGCTGCAAATTCGCGCCAACGACCTGCATGAAAAAGAAGTGGTGCAAGGCCTGTCCCTCGGCTTGGCGCAAACGATCGCCCGGGACAACAACATGATCGGCGCCAAGGCTGACGTGGTGCGTGGGCTGTTCAGCAAGCTGATGAACGTCAATCCTAGCGTCGAAGTGTATTTACTCGACAGCAGCGGACGTGTCACGGCTGATGACGCTCCGGCCGGACACCTCAAGCGTGATCACGTCGACCTCGCGCCGTTGCATCGGTTGTTGGCCGGTCAGCCTTTGCCGATTTTGGGCGACGACCCGCGCAGCCTGGATGGCGAAAAAGTCTTCAGCGTCGCCGCTTTGCACGTGGGTGATCAGGATCTCGGCTACATCTACGTGGTGCTATTGGGCGAGGCTCACGATCAATTGTCTGCTCAGGTAGCTGCCAGTTCGGTGTTGCGCACCACGTTATGGTCCATGGGTCTGGTCTCACTGTTAGGGCTTGTGGCCGGGTTGATGGCCTTCCGCTTGATCACTCGGCCGTTGCGCCGGTTGACCGACACCATGCGCGATTTCGACACTGAGGCAGAGCCGACCGTGCTACCAATGGTGGCTGTAACGGGCGTCAGTCGCCGGGATGAAATAGCGGTGTTGGAAGCCAGTTTTGTGCAAATGGCGACCCGAATCGCCGAGCAATGGCGGACGTTAGTGGAATTGGATCAGGACCGCCGCGAAGTGGTGGCGAACATTTCCCACGACCTGCGCACGCCCTTGGCTTCAATGCACGGCTACCTGGAAATGCTCTCGGTTAAAGGCGCAAGCCTCAGTGAAGTCGATCGGCAACGCTACTTGGCGGTGGCGCTGGCCCAGAGCAACAAAGTGCGGCAACTGGCGCAGGCACTGTTCGAACTAGCCCGCCTTGAACACGGCGGTGTACAGCCGGTGATCGAAGACTTCTCGCTGACGGATTTGATCCAAGACGTGTTCCAGAAATTCGAACTGATGGCCGAGGAAAAAAACTCGCGGCTAGTGGCAGTGTTGCCGCGTTCGTCGTCGATGGTTTCGGCAGACCTAGGCTTGATCGAACGTGTTCTGACTAACCTGATCGACAACGCCATTCGCCATACCCCATCCGGCGGCATCATTGAGGTCGAAGTCCGGCACGAAGCGGCGAACGTCATCGTCACGGTTAGCGATAGCGGCCCCGGTATTCCTGAAGAATTGCTTGAAAGCCTGTTCCGCCGACCGTTCAGCCAAACGGGTGATCGCCGTACGGGGGGCCTTGGCCTGTTAATCGTGCGGCGGATCCTGCAACTGCATGGGTGCGAGATACACCTGCTGTCAACACCGGGAAAGGGCGCATCGTTTTGCTTTGAATTGCCGGCAATGAGCAGTAAAACCGGGGTGTGAAGCCTGCACGGCGGCGTTGGGGCCTTCGCAGGCAAGCCTGCTCCCACAGGGAAGCTGCTTACACAACTAGCAGCAACTGTTAAAACTGTGGGGGTTGGCTTGCCAACGAAGGGGCCGGCACAGACGGCTTACCCTCCACAGCAACCTGCGGCATCAACGTGGCGATCAACGCACGCACGGTCCCCGGCAATGCATCCAGCTCCCGCACCAGAATACTGCGCTCACGAATCGCCCAAGGTTCATCAAGCTCGATAATCGCCAGTTCCATCGTGCGACTGTGCCGAAGTGCCGCAGATTCAGGAATGATCCCGATCCCCACGCCCGCTTCAACCATCCGGCAAATTGCCTCAAAACTCGATACCTGTATCCGTAACGACAGGTTCTGTCCCAAACGCTCGACGTGATCGCGCAAGAAGCTCAGCAACGTGCTGCCTTCGTGCAGCCCAATGTGCTGGAACGCCAAGGTCTGTTTCAGCGTTACTGGCATTGGCCCAGCCAGTGCATGCCCTACGGCCACCACCAACACCAGCCGGTCTGTGCTGAAATGCATGATTTGCAGTCCAGCAGCCTCCACCGGCCCGGCAATAATTCCCATGTCGGTGCTGCCATCCAACACGCCCCGGACGATGTCTCGCGACAAGCGCTCCTGCAGATCAACCGTCACGCCGGGCCTTTTCGCCAGGAATCCTGCCAGCACCTCGGGGAGAAATTCAGTCACCGCCGTGGTGTTGGCAAAGATGCGAATGTGTCCAGCCGAGTCTGCCCCGTAACTGGTGAACTCCGACTTGAGGTAATCCACTTGGCGCATGATCAGTCGCGCATGTTTGAGAAAGCGTTGCCCGGCAGGCGTCAACTCAACACCACGGCTGTCGCGGTACAGCAGTCGAGTGTCAAATTGACTCTCTAACGCCTTGATGCGAGCGCTGGCCGCGGCCGGCGACAAAAACGCACGACGGGCGCCTTGGGTCAGGCTCGGTGACTCGCCAATGTGGATGAACAGGCGCAAGTCGGCCAAATCAAAGTGCATGGTCGTCTCCTGAAAAAGCGGCGGGCGTTCAGCATATATGAACGCCGGGTTACGCAAATGCAAATTCTCAGAATGCCCAGCACCTTGCATGATCCTTCCCAGAACAATAGCTGGCCCAAAAAAGAGGGAACCCGCATGAGTGCTGCAGATTTCACCGCGTGGCTTGGACGTACCGAAGAGGCCCAGGACCAGTTCAGCTGCAACCTGATCAAGCGTATTGCCGCCACCTTCGGTGAAGACGCACCTGTCCATGGCGCCGCGTTGCCGCCGCTGTGGCAGTGGTGCTTTTTCCAGGAACCGCTGGCTGAATCTCAGTTGGGCAGCGACGGTCATCCAGCGCGTGGTGGTTTCTTGCCCCCGGCCGACAACCGCAACCGGATGTGGGCTGGTGGCCGCATCGAGTTTTTCGAACCCTTGCGCGTGGGTGCCGATGCCCATCGCCTGTCGACCATCACCCACATTGAAGAAAAGATCGGCCGAACGGGTGCGTTGTTGTTTGTCACCGTGCGCCACGAGTATTCCCAAGACCGTCGCCTGGCCATCCGCGAAGAACAAGACATCGTTTACCGTGAGCCTAACCCGCCGAAGCAGAGCAGCGGCCAGGCGCTGGAGGAGGGCGACTGGCACGAAAGCATTGAGCCTACCCCAACCCTGCTGTTTCGCTATTCGGCCGTGACCTTCAACGGCCATCGGATCCATTACGACTACCCCTACGTCACCGGTACCGAAGGCTACGCGGGTCTGGTAGTTCACGGCCCGATGATCGCCACCCTGAGCTTGCGTGCATTTTGCCGAGCCAATCCGAATGCGCGTGTTCGGCACTTTTCCTATCGCGGCGTTCGGCCATTGATAGCGCCGCAACCGTTCAGCGTTGGCGGACGAATCCTTGAACCCGGCAAGGCGCAACTCTGGGCCGGCAATCACGCCGGTATCGCCCAGAGCGCAGAAGTGCTGTTCGACTAAATCCGCCGTTGCGGACCTCACGAGAGCCGATTGATGAACCCTAATAACAACGAAGAACTCAATGCCATCCGCGAAGGCGTGCGCGCTTTGTGTGCTGAATTTGATGCCGCTTACTGGCGCAAGATCGACGAAGAAAAAGGCTTTCCCGAAGCCTTCGTCAAAGCTCTGACCGATGCCGGTTGGTTGTCGGCGATGATCCCCGAGCAATACGGTGGTTCAGGCCTGGGCTTGGCCGAAGCCTCGGTGATCCTTGAAGAGGTTAACCGCTGCGGTGGTAACTCGGGCACGGTGCATGGCCAGATGTACAACATGTTCACCTTGCTGCGGCACGGCAGCGACGCACAAAAAAGTTACTATCTGCCGAAGCTGGCCAGCGGCGAGTTGCGCCTGCAATCCATGGCCGTGACCGAACCCAGCACCGGCACCGACACCACCAAGATCAAAACCACTGCGGTGAAACAGGGCGACAACTACCTGATCAACGGCCAGAAGGTCTGGATCTCCCGGGTTCAGCATTCCGACCTGATGATTCTGCTGGCGCGCACCACACCATTGGCCGAGGTGAAGAAAAAATCTGAAGGCATGTCGATCTTCCTGGTGGACCTGCGCAAGGCAATTGGCAACGGAATGACGGTTCAGCCTATTGCCAACATGGTCAATCACGAGACCAACGAGCTGTTTTTCGACAACCTGGAACTGCCCCTCGACAGCTTGATCGGTGAAGAAGGCAAAGGCTTTAAATACATCCTTGATGGTCTGAACGCCGAGCGCGCCTTGATCGCCGCCGAGTGCATCGGTGATGGCCGCTGGTTCATCGAAAAAGCCAGTGCCTATGCCCGTGATCGGGTGGTGTTTGGTCGGCCTATCGGGCAGAACCAAGGCGTGCAATTCCCCATTGCCGAAGCGCACATCGAGATTGAAGCGGCAGACCTGATGCGCTGGAGAGCCTGCGAGGAATACGACAGCGGCGTCAACGCCGGGGCCAGCGCCAACATGGCCAAATACCTCGCCGCCAAAGCTTCATGGGAAGCGGCCAACGCTTGCCTGCAAACCCACGGTGGTTTTGGTTTTGCCTGCGAGTACGACGTCGAGCGCAAGTTCCGCGAAACCCGGCTTTACCAAGTCGCGCCGATCTCCACCAACCTGATTCTTTCCTACGTCGCCGAGCATTTGCTCGAACTGCCGCGTAGCTTCTGAGGAACCGATCATGAGCCATACCCAAGCACTGGCCGGTTTCCTGGCTGAGCTGAAATATGATGACATTCCGGATGCGGTCCTCGGCCGTACCGAAGATTTTTTTCTTGATTGGATCGGCTCCGCGCTGGCCAGCCAGGGCTCCCATCCGATCCCGCTGTTTGAACGTTATGCCCAGCGTATGGGGCCGAGTGATGGTCCGGCAAAAATGCTGGTCAATGGCCGGGGCACCTCGGCCTATTTCGCTGCGTTGGTGAATGCGGCGTCCTCGCACCTGGTCGAGCAAGACGACCTGCACAACAGCTCTGTGTTACATCCGGCCACCGTGGTGTTCCCTGCGGTGTTGGCAGCGGCACAAGATTTGGGCAAGTCCGGTCGTGAGTTGCTGCTGGCCTCGGTGGCCGGTTACGAAGCCGGGATTCGTATTGGCGAGTTCATGGGCCGCTCGCACTACACCGTATTCCACACCACGGCGACTGTCGGCACCTTGGCGGCAGCGGTTGCCGTCGGCAAATTACTCGGCTTCGACAAAGAGCAATTTATCAACGTGCTGGGCAACGCGGGCACTCAGGCCGCTGGGCTGTGGGAGTTCCTGCGCGACGCTGCCGACTCCAAACAACTGCACACGGCCAAGGCCGCCGCCGATGGGTTGCTAGCGGCGTACATGACCCTCGACGGTCTGACCGGTGCGCGCAATATCCTCGAAGGGGACCAAGGCCTGGCGGCGGGAATGTCCAGTGACTCGGACCCGAGCAAGTTATCGGATCGTTTGGGCACTCGTTGGGCGTTGGCAGAAACCTCGTTCAAATTTCACGCGTCTTGCCGTCATACCCATCCGGCGGCGGATGCGTTGCTGCATTTGATGCAGCGCGACGGACTGCGTCACGAGCAGATCGCCAGCGTTAGAACCCTGGTGCATCAAGCCGCCATCGATGTGTTGGGCCGGGTCGTGGTGCCACAAACCGTGCATCAAGCCAAATTTTCCATGGGCGCGGTGCTGGCGTTGATCGCGGTCCACGGCAGTGCGCAGTTGATTGAGTTTCAGCAGTTGGCATTGACTGATCCCAACGTGGCGGCTTTTCGCGAAAAAGTCAGCATGGAGCTCGACAGCGAAGTGGACAGCGCCTATCCCGCCCGCTGGCTGGGCCGGGTCGTGGTCACCACCACCGACGGCCGCAGCTTGACGGCTGGCATCGACGAGCCAAAAGGCGATCCGGGCAACACGCTTTCGCGGCCGGAACTGGAAGACAAATTCCAGCGTCTGTTGGCCTTTTCCGGGGCGCGGACGGTGGAGCAGGGTAAGGCGCTGATCGAGAAAGTCTGGCAACTGCGCAGTGCCCAATCATTGAACAGCCTGATCTAACACGATCCTCTGTGGGAGCCAGCTTGTTGGCGAAGCGATGTTTTCGGCTCACGGGCCTCTCGCCAACAAGTCTGCTCCTACAGATTGGTGTCATCTGAGGAACAGAAACATGACCACCCAACACTCCCCGCGTCCCTTGGATGGCATCACCGTCATCAGCCTTGAACACGCGATTGCCGCCCCGTTCTGCACCCGTCAACTGGCCGATCTCGGCGCCAGGGTGGTGAAGATCGAACGCCCCGGCAGCGGTGATTTTGCCCGTGGCTACGATGAGCGGGTAAACGGCCTGGCCTCGCATTTTGTCTGGACCAACCGCTCTAAAGAAAGCCTGACCCTGGACCTGAAACAGGACGAAGCCGGCGATATTCTCATGGGTTTGCTCGGCAAGGCTGATGTGCTGGTGCAAAACCTGGCGCCGGGCGCAGCGGCGCGCATGGGCTTGTCGTTCGAAGCGCTGCATGAGCGTTTTCCACGGTTGATCGTGTGTGACATCTCTGGTTATGGCGAAGGCGGTCCGTATGAAAAGAAGAAGGCCTACGACCTGTTGATTCAGAGCGAAGGCGGTTTTCTGTCCGTCACCGGTGGGCCAGGCGAAGAGCAAATGGCCAAGGCCGGGTGCTCCATCGCCGATATCGCGGCTGGCATGTACGCCTACAGCGGGATTTTATCGGCGCTGATGCTGCGCGATAAGTCCGGCATTGGCAGTCGGATCGACGTCAGCATGCTGGAAAGTCTGGTGGAGTGGATGGGCTACCCGATGTATTACGCCTTCGACGGTGCCGCGCCACCCCCTCGGGCGGGCGCAGCTCACTCGACGATTTACCCTTACGGCCCGTTTCCCACCAAGGGCGGCGACACGGTCATGCTGGGTCTGCAGAACGAGCGCGAATGGGCGCTGTTTTGCGAGAAAGTCTTGCTGGATCCGGCGCTGGTCACTGACGAACGTTTCTCGGCGAATTTCAAACGCTCGGAAAACCGCGTGCAGTTGCGTCAGATCATCGTTGACGGCTTCTCCCAGTTGACCGCCGATGAAGTGGTGGCCCGTCTGGAAATTGCGCACATTGCCAGCGCTCGGGTCAACGACATGCAAGGCGTATGGGACCACCCGCAACTCAAGGCCCGCGACAGTTGGCGCGAAGTCGACAGCCCAGCCGGCAAACTGCCTGCGCTATTGCCGCCGGGGCGCAATAGCGCCTTCACTCCGCGCATGGATGCCGTGCCGGGGTTAGGTGAACATACCTTGGGGATATTGGCCGAACTGGGATTCTCCACCGAAGACCAAGCGCGATTACAGGCAAACGGCGTGATTTGAAGACAGCGAGCAGTTGTAGATCCTGGAACCTGGGTCGCTTGCAATGACGCTTTCGTTGGCAAGCCAACTCCCACAAGGATTTCGGCATGCATGAAATAGCAGGCATATCTGATCGCAGCCTTCGGCAGCTCCTACAGAAATGTGTGCAGCGCCAAAATCTGTGGGACCGAATTTATTCGGGAAGCGGTTGAAGGCGTTTTTTCTGACCTACCGCGTCGGGGCCTTTCGCGAATGAATTCGTTCCCACAGGGGACCGGGTTTGGCCTTTAGATTTTTGTGAATTGAATACCGAATAATAACGAGGAACCCCCCATGTCCGGCTCCACTATTCGCTCCGCGCTGTTCGTGCCCGGTAGCCGACCCGAGCGTTTTGCCAAGGCGTTGGCGGCGGGCGCCGATGCCGTGATCGTCGATTTTGAAGACGCGGTAGAAGAACCCCTCAAGCGCCAGGCCCGGGACAACCTCGCGGCGTTTCTGCACGCCACGCCCTCGGCATCGGTCTGGGTGCGGATCAACGCACCCGAGCACGCGCAACATGGCGCCGATATCCTGTTCTGCCAACAGCAAGCTGGCGTGGCCGGTGTACTGCTGCCTAAAGTCGAAAGCGCTGCTCAGGTCGTTGCCGTTGCCGCTGCGGGCAAACCCATTTGGCCGATCATCGAAAGTGCTCGCGGGCTTTTGGCACTGGCAGACATTGCCGCCGCTCTAGGGGTTCAGCGTTTGTCATTCGGTGCATTGGATTTGGCGCTCGACCTGAACTTGCACAGCGGCTCTCACGCGGCGCAGTTTGTCCTTGATCAGGCCCGCGTTGCCTTACTACTGCATTCGCGCAGTGCACATTTGTTGCCGCCACTGGACGGCGTACACCCCGCCATTAATGACCCGCAAGGCTTGCACGACTCCATTCGCCACGCCTACGAAATGGGTTTCGCTGGCGCTTTGTGCATTCACCCAAAACAAATCGCAGTGATCCATCAGGCATTGGCCCCGGATGCTCCAACTTTGGCTTGGGCCCAGCGGGTGGTCGACGCCAGCGCACACGGTGTTGGCGCGTTTCAAATCGATGGCCAAATGGTCGATGCGCCGGTGTTAGTGCGCGCCCAGCGATTACTAGCATTGGCGCTAAACCTCGAGCGTTAACCAAAACCGAATGCTGGCTTACGAAAATGCAGATTCCCTAAACGCGCGATTTTGTGCAGGGTGCTTATGCCGCTACCCACCGTCAAACCTACTGCTTCACCGTTTCTCAGAAGAATAATCACAACAATAAAAAGGTGAACTCGATGTTCAAGGTATCCCGGGCGCTGCTATGCGCCGCCGCAATGACCATGGCCAGCCTGACCCAGGCAGCCGACCCTATCGTCATCAAGTTTTCCCACGTCGTGGCGGAAAATACCCCCAAAGGGCAGGGCGCCTTGCTCTTCAAAAAGCTTGTCGAAGAACGTCTGGCGGGCAAAGTAAAAGTGGAGGTTTACCCCAACTCCTCGCTGTTTGGTGACGGCAAAGAAATGGAAGCGCTGTTGCTGGGTGACGTGCAAATGCTGGCGCCGTCCTTGGCCAAGTTCGAGCAGTACACCAAAAAAACCCAAGTCTTTGATCTGCCATTCCTGTTCAACGATCTGGCCGCTGTCGACCGTTTTCAACACGGTCCTCAAGGTGTCGCCTTGCTCAGCTCAATGGACGACAAAGGTATTCACGGCCTGGCGTATTGGCACAACGGCTTGAAGCAACTGTCTGCCAACAAACCGCTGCATGATCCTAAAGATGCCCGTGGTTTGAAGTTCCGGGTACAGGCTTCCAGCGTACTGGAAGCACAGTTCGTCGCACTGCACGCCAACCCGCGCAAAATGGGTTTCAACGAAGTCTATCAGGGCTTGCAGACCGGCACGGTCAACGGTACCGAGAACACTTGGTCGAACTATGAAAGCCAGAAGGTCAATGAAGTGCAGAAGTACTTCACTGAATCCAACCACGGCTTGATCGACTACATGGTGATCACCAATGCCAAATTCTGGAGCGGGCTGCCACCTGACATTCGTACCGAGTTGGAAAAAATCATGGCTGAGGTCACCGTGGAGGTGAACAAGCAGGCCGAAGCGCTGAATCAGACTGCCAAGCAGAAAATTATCGACACCCACACCAGCGAAATTATCCAACTGACCCCCGAGCAGCGGACGGCCTGGCGCGAAGCCATGCGCCCGGTGTGGGACAAGTTCTCGGCACAAATCGGCCCGGATTTGATCAAGGCTGCCGACGATTCCAACAAAGCGCCATAAGCCTTATCAGGCAGTGATGTCTGCGCAGCCGCTCTAATAAGTGGCTGCCTTCTCTACGTTCGGAGCATTTTATGCAATCACTGATGCGACTCTGGGAGCACCTGGAGGAAGCCTTCATCGCCTTCCTGCTGGCCGCCATGACGCTGGTGACATTCGTCTACGTGATGCTCAACAACGTCTACACGCTTTTTTATGCGTTAAGCGACAAGTGGGCCTTCAGCCGCGATTTCTTCGCCAGTGCGGGTGATCACATGATGGGTTACGCCCAGGACATGACCTGGAGCGTAGCGCTGACCAAAGCGATGTTTGGCTGGTTGATTTTCTTTGGCATGTCCTATGGCGTGCGCACCGCCGGGCATTTGGGCTTGGACGCATTGGTCAAACTGACCCCGCACCGGGTTCAACGCTGGCTGGCAATGATTGCCTGCTTGTGCTGCCTGGCTTATGCCGGTTTGTTCGTGGTGGCCAGTTTCAAATGGTTGAACGCGTTGTTTATCGCCAGTATCGGTGCCGAAGACCTTGATCAATTCGGGGTCACACTGTCCGATATTGCGGTCATCGTGCCCATCGGTTTTGCCATGGTAGTGATCCGCTATCTGGAAATTTTTTGGCGTCTGTACACCCATCGCCAAATCGGTCTTGGACTCGCAGATGAGGCCGCAGAAGCCAGCAAGCTGGCCAGTCCTGACTCGGAGCAACACTGATGACGGTTCTTTGTCTGTTCCTGCTGCTGTTCGTATTCATGTTTCTCGGCGTACCCATTGCTATTTCGTTGGGTTTGTCCGGGGCACTGTCGATCCTGCTGTTCAGCCCGGACTCCTTGAGTTCACTGGCAATCAAGCTGTTCGAAACGTCTGACGCCTACACGCTTTTGGCTATTCCATTCTTCCTGCTTTCCGGTGCGTTCATGACCACCGGCGGTGTGGCACAACGGCTGATCGATTTTGCCAATGCCTGTGTCGGGCACATTCGTGGCGGTCTGGCGATTGCTGCTGTGCTGGCGTGCATGTTGTTCGCCGCGTTGTCCGGTTCTTCGCCAGCCACCGTGGCAGCGGTCGGCTCCATCGCCGTTGCGGGTATGGTCCGGTCCGGGTACCCGAAAGCGTTCGGCGCCGGGATTATTTGCAACGCCGGTACCTTGGGCATTCTGATCCCGCCCTCAATTGTGATGGTGGTCTACGCGTCTGCCACCCAAACCTCGGTCGGCAAGCTGTTCATCGCTGGTATTGTCCCCGGCATCCTCCTCGGCCTGGCGTTGATAGTGGTGATTTATATCGTCGCCCGGGTCAAGAAATTGCCGGCCCAGCCACGGGTAACCTTCCGTGAATGGCTGCGTACTGCGCGACGGGCGTTCTGGGGATTGCTGTTGCTGGTGATCATCCTGGGTGGTATCTACAGCGGCATGTTCACCCCCACCGAAGCGGCCGCGGTGGCAGCGGTGTATTCGGCGTTCGTCTCGTTGTTTATTTACAAAGACATGAAAATCCGCGACTGCCCACGCGTCCTGGTTGAATCAGGGCGGCTGACGCTGATGCTGATGTTTATCATCGCCAACGCCATGCTCTTCGCCCACGTACTGACCACCGAACAGATACCCCAGCAAATCACCAACTGGGTGGTTTCCGAAGGTCTGACGCCGGTTGGCTTCCTGATCATGGTCAACATCGTGCTGCTAGTGGCCGGCAGCTTCATGGAACCATCCGCCATCGTGCTGATCCTCGCGCCGATCTTCTTCCCCATCGCCATGAAGCTCGGCATCGACCCCGTTCACCTCGGCATCGTCATGGTGGTGAACATGGAGATCGGTTTAGTCCACCCACCCGTGGGGCTCAACCTGTTCGTGACCTCGGCGGTGACTGGCCTGACCCTGGGCGAAACCATTCGCGCGGCGTTGCCATGGTTGACGATCTTGTTGGCGTTCCTGGTGCTGGTGACCTACGTGCCGTTTATATCGCTGGCGTTGCCGAATTGGTTGGGGATGCCTTGATGACGCAGGGGGCTTGGCAAGGTTGAAGTGGACGGAGAGCTTCTGCGAGTACGCCTGATACCCAAAGGCCGCCTCTGTGATCAGCAGAGGCGGCCTTTTTGGTTCAGCCTGACATCACATCAGTGCATGAAAAGCGCAATCAAAATAATGATTGGGATAGGTACCCCGAGAAACAAAAGAAGTAGTGAACGCATGGTGATTCTCCTTGGCTAAAAATTATGGTCAAAGTCGACTTAACGAACCGGTGGCATGTTAGTGGCGGAAGTGTAAGTTTCCCGACCCGAGGTTGAGGAGTCGTTCAGGTACACAACAGCGTCCCGGCGGCGACCGCCCATAGTCGCAGCGTAGCTGGCGAAGAAGGCACCGCAGAGCAGCGCGACAAACATCCACAGCGAGGTCCAGGCAGCCACTTTGGCGGCCGTGTCAGCTGCATTTTTTGCCGTGGTTTTTGCATCTTCTACCGCTTGACGTGCTTGACCGTAAACGTGATCAACCCGTGCCTGTGCATCGGCTTGGCTCAGATTCGTACGCTGCGCAACCAGGTGCGCCAGGTACGTGCGGTCATCGGCGCTCAATTGACCGTCTTTGCTATTTAAGGTTTTAGCAAAAATGCGTAACACAACACTGTGTGCGGCATCATCACTGACTGACGCGGCACGATCATCGCGAAACAGAGCGTCTATAAAGTAGCTCGAGTTGTCGCCGCTATTACTGGCCGCACTGCCTGCTGCTTGAGTAGCTACACCTGCAACGCCCGACACTGCACTTGCCCCAGCCTGCACGCCACCACCGACAATACTGCCGACGGAACTTGCAATTAACGTAGCCGCTACCAAAGTTGCCACTGCCCAAGCCAGAAAGCCATGAGCGGTGTCGCGAAAATATACCTCGTCACCGTGCATATTTGCCCACTTGACCCTTAGACGTCCGGCGATATATCCACCCATTCCCGATGCGATGATTTGAGTGATTGCCAGCCAAATAATCGTTGATATGCCGATCCCTTTGGCGCTCATCCCGCTATCTGACCAAGGCGATACTGCCGAAAAGCCAAGGCCAAATCCTAAGATGACAAGAATCAACGAGAGCGCCGCAGCACCCGCCGCACCGGCGAAGATGGCGCCCCACGACACCCCTGAAACGCTTGCCGACTCATGCGAGCCTGATGCGAAATTACCTGAAGATGAGGTCATTGTTGTCTCTTCCATGTATGAATAAGATTGTTACAACTTTCTAAAACCAGAAATGCAGTCGTCGTGCCAGCTTGCAACATAAAAATAAATTTATATTATTCAAGCACTTATATTTATAAAAAATATTTTAGGTCATGCAATTTGCAATGAAAGGGAAATTTTTGCGGGCGATATGCATTGTTGAACATTTCTGCCATTTTGGACGGGCACGGTTTTTGACAGCGCTGTTTTGAATTCTTAGCGCTCAAGCCTGTCGGATTCTAGGTAATTCACCTGCATTTACCCAAAAGCGGTCGTGGAGGGTTCGAAGCGGTTCCTAACCACGGGTTTGCGATCTATCGCATCTGATTTACGTTAGCATTCGCTCCTGTTCTTCAAGAGGTTTCCTGCCCATGTTTCTTCATCGTCCCCTAGAAGAAAAAGACATCGCGGTAATCTGCGGTTTTCCGCAGAGTACTGACGAGTTGTTTTATATGTTTCCCAAAGCACGCTATCCGCTAACGCCCGCGCAGCTAAGGGATGCTATCGAAAGTCGCTCGGACTCGACGGTCATTGAGATGGATGATCAGGTGGTCGGCTTCGCCAATTTGTCACGTTGGGAGTTCCGGGGACGATGTTCATTAGGCAACGTGATTATTGCGCCGGGCAATCGATCCCGTGGCGTGGGCAGGTATTTGATCGGCTGCATGATGGACATTGCGTTTGATAAACATGAAGCGCGAGAATTGACGGCGTCGTGCTTCAACCACAATGTGCCGGGTTTGTTGTTTTATCCTAAGCTGGGTTTTCGACCGTTTTCCATCGAAGAGCGGGTGGACACACATGGCGCGCGGGTAGCGTTGATTAACCTGCGGGTTGAAAAGCCGGAATGGGCGCCTGAGTAACGCTCGCCAGACTAGATTGAGGGGAAGTGGGAAGAGCGACGTGCTTTCCACCTCCACTAAAAAAACATCCAATAAGATTGAATCTTTATCGGCTGTGTTCTAAACGATGGATGAAACGTTTCTTCTATACGTTTTGTAAATGAAAGGTATAACTTTAATAAAGAAGCTGCCTCCTATGCTCATTGCATCTGTAAAGAGGTGCGGTATAAAGTTTGAATTCGTTCATTAATAAGGCGCCGACTAATTGGCGGCGTTTAGATGTGATCGCAGAAATTATAATTTGAGCGCAGCGGGTGAGTGCTATTAACTGTCTCGTTTGAGGAGGGTGTGATGATTGCATACAGGCTATCCACGTTGGAGTTGCGTGGCATTATTGAACGCGCCTTTTTACCGTTACGCTGCATTTGCACTGTGGCACCCGATTATTCAATGACAGTTCAGATATCCGATGCTGACTCCGAACGAGTGGATTTATGTGTTACTGGTATCTCATTGAATAGACTTAATACCAGCAGGGACATATCTGATCTCGTAGCTGAATTGCGTTATGACTTGGCTAATAATGTCGGACTTCGGGGCGAGGTCCATGCGAAAGCGGGGTAGCGCGCTAATAGGTTGAGGCCGATTTGAGTTGTACGACCGCGCTTAAAATGTATAGTTTCGTGTATAGGCGTTAGATGAGTTCCTAAGATCATTTGGTAAACGTTTGGTGCGTGGTGCTTAAACTGCATCTAGCAGCCACTCCCTTAGTGCTCGTATTTTTGGCAACTGCGCCCGTGCTGCTGGGTAAATCAGGTAATAGCCTATGCCCTGATTAAGCTCCGTTTCAAACGGCGCCACTAACACCCCGTCTTTCAAACTCTCTCGCACCAGATTCAGGTCGCCCAAGGCAACGCCTTGTCCACGGGTTGCCGCCGATAATGCAAGGTCCAGGGTGTCGAATGTCTGGCCGCGATGGGAGGCGATGCTGCCGACCCCGGCAGCTTCCAGCCAGCGGCTCCAGCCGTTTGCCGGTATGCAATGCAGCAGCGGCATCGCCTTCAAGTCCGCCGGTTGCGTCAGGCGCTTGGCCATCTCCGGCGAGCACACCGGGGTGAGTCGCTCCGCCATCAACGCAATGGCCTCGACCCCTTTCCAATCGCCACGCCCGTGAATAATCGCAGCATCAATGTCGCTGTCCTCGAAACGAGGCTCCCAGGCGTCGTAGGTAGTCACCCGCACGTCTACGTCGGGCATTAACAGGCGCAGGCTGGGCAGCAATGGCAAAAACCAGCGGGTGGCCAAAGTCGGCGGCATGCGCAGGGTCAATACTTGGCTCGAGGTGCGCAAGCTGTTGCACATGTTAGTCAGGCGCGCGAAAGCGTCATCCACCACAGGCAGCAATGCCTCCGCTTCCGGCGTCATCCGCAGGCCGGTTTTGTGGCGGATAAACAAGATCACCCCTAGGTGCTCCTCCAGCTGTTGTATCTGCCGACTGACCGCGCTTTGGGTGACAAATAACTCCTTGGCTGCACGGCTAAACGTACCGTAACGCGCCGCTGCTGCGAACACTTCCAAGCCGCGCAACGGTGGCAATCGCAGTTGAAAATTAGGCTTGTCCGTTGCATGAGCTAAAAGCATGGATTGCATGAGAATTCACCGCATTTACTACTTAGTACAGTGAGCTTAACGTACTTTGTCCCCGCTTCAATAAAAGCCTCTCACGCATGGATCTGCTTAGGCTGACGAGGTGGTCGTGGCGACGAACCTTGAATTCATTGGGAGTAGCTGTATGAAGCGCGTAATCCTCGATCAGTCGTTGGTTTGGACACAGGTTGTAGAGGTGGCAAAGGAGGAGGCGCTTCTGGAGTTGTCTTTACCGGCCAAAGCACGGATCGAGGCGGCAAACGCCATAGTGCGCACGGTGGTAGAGAAGAATATCCGCGCTTATGGGGTAAATACCGGGGTCGGGGCGTTGTCCAACACGGTGGTTGCGCCCGCGCAGCAAAGCGCCTTGTCACGTAATATCTTGATGAGCCATGCGGTGGGCTTGGGTACACCGTTATCGGTAAGTGAGACCCGAGCAATCATGGTGTGCGCTATCAATAATTTCGCCCACGGTTATTCCGGGTTGCGTCTACAACTGGTGGAGCGCCTTGTTGCGCTGCTCAATGCCCGATGTACCCCGCTAGTACCGCATCAGGGATCGGTGGGTTATATCAGTCACATGGCGCACATTGGCTTGGTGATGATTGGCCACGGTGACTGCCGCCTTGGTAATGAACGTTTAACTGCCGGCGCTGCGTTACATCGACTCGGATTGGAACCGTTTGTACTGGAAGCCAAGGAAGGGTTGTGCCTGGTCAACGGCTCGCCTTGTGTGACCGGCCTTGGGTGCCTGCTGTTGGAGCGCTCCGGGCACTTAATGGACTGGGCAGATTGCATTTCAGCCATGAGTTTTGAAACCCAACGCTGCCAAATTAGGGCAATGCATCCGGCACCCATGGCGCTGCGAGCGTCGCCGGGGCAGAAATACGTGGCCCAGCGTTTGAACCATTGGCTTGAAGATTCGCAAATTCTGGCAGCGGCTGCCGGCCGACAAACCCAAGATGCCTTGAGCTTGCGCAGTATTCCCCATGTTCACGGCGCGGTTCGCGATGTCCTTGATCAAGTTGCGGTGGTAATTGATCAGGAGCTGGCGAGTGTTACCGATAACCCGGTGGTGTGTGGCACTCCCCAAGCACCGGAAATTTACTCTCAAGCCCATGCGGTCAGCGCGGGCATCGGTTTGGCCATGGATCAACTCGGCATCGCCATGGCGCAATTGGGCTCAATCTCAGAACGCAGAATTGATCGTATGGTCAACCCGCTGATCAACCACCTACCGGCTTTTTTGGCGGGGGAGAGTGGCGTTGAGTCGGGGTTTATGATTGCCCAATACACCGCTGTTTCGTTGGTGGCGCATAACCGACGTCTAGCAACACCCGCCAGTCTTGACGGCGGGGTGACTTCCGGTTTGCAGGAAGACATCCTCTGTCACGCAACCCCCGCTGCCCTTAAAGCGCAATTGATACTCGATAATCTCGAAAATGTGTTCGCCATCGAGCTGCTGGCCGCTAGCCAAAGTTACGACCTATTGAACAGTGCACTGCACCCCGCACCGCGAACTGCGGCGCTTTACCAAGCGCTACGGCAGGAGATCGCCGTATACGCCGATGACCGGCCCTTGGGAGAGGACATAGCCCGCGCCGCTTCATTTATTCGCTGCAGCAATCCTGAGCGAGTTGTTATTTCGACGAGGAATGAACTGAAGTGCGGTTAAGCAGTGGGTGGTATTAAAGTTGAATGGCTCCCATGGGGAGCCTGTTACCGCTGCATATTAAAGTTCTCGTTAGTGACGATGGGTGACAGCCTCATTCGCCGGCACGAAGGGGCGCTAGTGTCAAAATCGATTATTAAAATTAAACTTGTATTGGTTGAGCGTTTAATTGTCGGCGTCAAAAAAATTACATGATAATTATCAAAGTCTTAGTGCTCTTAAACCTACAATTTTACGTATTACCATAAATTTGACACTTTTCATGAACTTTGAAATTATCAATCTATCGCTGGTAAAGGGCACTGGGGATATCCAAGCCGCATTGCTTTTCCTTGTTTTGAGGGAAGGAAACGGTTTTGCAGGGGGCCCTTCGTGCGAGTAGATGGTTGCGCTAACGGTGTAATGGCGCAGTTAGGTTTAACGTCGCTGATTTAACTTCATTAACTTTTTTGGGATAGCCCGGCGGTAGCCATGCTCGGCATTATTCCATCCCCCTCATGTTTGTTCTCGTTGACGTTGCTCGCAGCCGTCCACGTTATAACTTTCGTCCGACTTCGAATGGCCTTCCGGCAGTCCTTTGCTGTGAATCAACGCGTGTCGTCGATAAAAACTAGAACCGACAGTCCTTTTCAAATGCGGAGCACGACATCATGTTTGGAAACCAACTGGAAACTGTTTGCGGTTGTGTAGTAGGGGGTGCCGGCCCCGCAGGCATGGGGTTGATTTTTAATGCGTTGAAAAGTGGCAGTCTGCCGGAGTTGGTTCGGCAAGGTTTGATAATCGTCGATGCTAGTCCACTTCCAGGAATTGGCCGGCTAGGGGATTATCAGATTACGGCTAACTCAGTCGGCGACGTATTTCTCGATTGCCTGCGTGACCCTTCTCTACGGGATATTTTCGAGCCGCTGGAACGCAGTCCAGCGTATTGGCGTATTCGCAATCAAGCGTTTGTTGCCCCGTTATTGTCAGAAGTCGGTGAGTTGCTCGCCGAAGCGTCGAAGTTAGTGCTAGACCACCTGGTCGAACATTTCGCCGTAGAAGTCTGGAGCAGTACGACGATTACCGAAGTCGTCAGCAGCGCCGATGAGTATCAGGTATGGGTTGAGCATAACGGGCGCTCCCAAGTGATTCGCTGCCGCTCCTTGGTACTTAACCTGGGGGGGCATCAGGATCCTCAGCATTTGCTGAATGCATTGGCTGATCAGGGCCTGGCATTGCCGCCCGCCTCCAGTGTGCAAAGCGCTGACACGTTGTTGCGCATGAGTTCGCATGATTTACGTGCTCTTTTTGCTCCGACGATTGCCAAGGGCGGACGCCTCACGGTGGTGGGCGGTTCACACAGCGCCTTCTCAATCCTCGAAAACCTCGCCAAGGCCCTGCAAAGCGTGGGTCTTGAAGAGTTGACGCTGGTGCATCGGTCGCAGATTCGGCTGTTCTATGAAAGTGTTGAGCAGGCACTGGCTAGCGGTTATGTGTTCGATCCGGTGAATGATGTTTGCCCTATATCGGGCCGAGTGAATCGCTCTGGCGGCTTGCGGTACGGCGCATTGGAGGTTGGTCGAAATATTCTTCAAAACGGCCGAATCAGCCCAAATGGTGTGCGTGTTCGTTTGTTGCAATCAGGTCCAGGCTTGGGACAACAGTACGAACTCGCCAGTCAGGCGTTAGCTGAATCGAGCGTCGTGGTGCAATGCACCGGCTACCAACCCCGGCTTCCTGCGTTGAAATATGCCGATGGCAGTCCGATTCAATTGCGTGAGGTAAAAGGAGGGCTGGATTCAGACCCGTCCGGCTGCCCACTGGACGCCAATGGTCAGCGCTTATACGGCTTGCATCTTTTTGGGCTCGGTTCGGGCTTGGGTGTCGATCCACGCTTGGGCAGCGAGCCGTCGTTCGATGGGCGGATTTATGGGGTCTGGCAGTTTCATAACGATGCTAGCCGCGTCGCAATCGGGTCGGTCTCGGCCCGGCTCAGCGTACCCGTTGCACAGATGGTGGTGTCTGATCGCCGGCGCCAAGCACGTCAAGAGGATGATGGGCCGTTTTTCTGGCCCAGTATGGTCTCCGCGAAGTTCTAAGACGCATCAGCCCGATAGCTGATTAATCCCGAGTAGCACACGCTGTTCGGGATTTTTTTGGCCTTTGTTTTTGATGGCTTTCTAATAGATGATGATGATAATTTAATATAGAAGGGTGGGTCTGTATCCTCTATTCTCGGCTCAGGTAATTTTTGGCTTGTGCCTAAATTAAGCCTTTGTGTCTTTCAGCAAGGAGGTCAGTAGCGATGCGCATTTTGATTGTCGGGGCCGGTGCGATAGGCGGTTACTTCGGTGGGCGGTTATTGGAGGCGGCACGTGACGTGACGTTTTTGGTCAGACCTGGCCGCGCTCAAGAGCTCGACCGTGACGGCCTGGTTGTGCGAAGTCCGCTAGGCAATATCGACTATCCCGCGCCCCCGCATATTGCGAGTCAGGAGCTGAGCGGTCCGTATGATCTTATATTGCTGAGTTGCAAAGCCTACGATCTGGATGCAGCGATGGATTCATTCGCCGCGGCGGTCGGTCCTGATACAGCTATTTTGCCGCTGCTTAATGGTATGGCTCACCTTGATCGTTTGGCCGTACGTTTCAGCCAGTTCAATGTGTTAGGCGGACAATGCCTGATTTCACTGGACCGAGACGCATCGGGCACTATCGTGCACCTCAACGAGACCAATCAGCTTACTTTTGGTGAGCTGGGCGGTGAATCGACCGCACGGGCCCAGCAGATCGCCAATGCGTTGGCTGGTGCCGGCTTTGAGGCCAGGCTCAGCTTGAGCATTCTTCAGGAAATGTGGGAAAAATGGTGTTTCATAGCGACGGGCGCAGGCATCACCGGCTCTATGCGTTCGGCCATCGGTGATGTGCTGGTCGCCGGCGGGGAATCGTTGATTCTCAACTTGTTGAGGGAGTGCGCTGAAGTTGCCGACAAAGCTGGTTATCCGATACGCCCGGAGGTGTACCAGCGCTTTGTAAAAATGCTGACGTTGCCAGGCTCCAAAATGACCGCTTCAATGCTGCGTGATATAGAGCGTGGCGCGCCGGTCGAGGTTGACCATGTGCTCGGCGATCTGGTTGCACGTCGGGATGCAGATGCCGTTGGAACGGCTGGTTTGTCGATGTTGGGGGTCGCTTATACCCACCTCAAAGCGTATGAGGCAAGGCGTTTGCGGGGATAGAAATGTTCGCCAGCAAACTGCCTCCTGGATTATTTTTAAGATTGCGCGTCAGCTTGGCAAGCCTGCTGCCGACGCTCGGATACCCTGAAATAATTTAGCACCAGCACTTCAATCAGCAGCGCCACGTCCAACGCTCCAACGCTGACTTGATCATTCGGGTCTTGCTTCCCTCTCACGCTCACTAGCGCAATGCGTCCTGCAAACTACAATTTGCAGGAGTATGGGGTTCGTGTAGTTCTGGGTGCGCAGGAAGAGAGTGTTCATTTATGCCTAAACTTTCCCAAGAACCCGTCTCATATTCTGACGACTCGTCACAGGTTCAGGAGAGGTGAAGGCATGCCGGTCAAACACGATTTGTTAAAGGATCTTAACGTTACAAAGGAAGACGTCGCCGCGCTTAGGAGCAACGACGACAGGCTCAGCCAATTGCTTGATTCGTATGAAGCAGTTGACGCCGAAGTCGTCGAAGCTGAGTCCGGAGCCTCGGGATATGTAACCGATGATCAACTTAAAAAGCTCAAGGAAAAACGCTTGTTGGTTAAAGACAAAATCGTCCAGCGTCTGACGTTGGCAGACTGATTTTTCCCGTTGTCGGGTAACAAAAGCGGGGCCTGTCATGCTCCGCTGATTTAAGCCGGTGAACTCGGGTCGCTTGTATTGACGCTGTTATCGGCAAGCCAACTTCCCACCACGTTCCTGTCCACCGACCCGATGCAGGTCATGTGTGATTACTGCGGTCCCGCCGTCCAGCGCAGGGACAGCGCATCCGCTCGGCGAACGATACGTCGCGGGGTGAAACGCCATAGTCGTTCAGCACCCTGGAATGTGGCGATTTGTGGCGAATCGAGAATGACCTCGACGTCCCCGGTCATCTGCAGTAGCTCTCCGGTGGCAAAGTCAACAAACACCAGCCCGCCCTTGGGGTTAAGCAAAAAATTACCGAGGGTGCAAAAAAATAGATTGCCGGCAAAGTCTGGAATCATCAGCGTGCCGTCATCATCGACTCGGACGAACCCAGGATTGCCGCCACGGTGCGAGACATCGACTTTACGGCGCCCGTCTTCATGGTCAACGTAAGACGCTACGAAGAATGTAGCGGCGTTGCCGATCAGTTCGCGAGCAGGGTCATCCAGCCGATCTAGCCAGCACACCGAGGCCGACGTTAGCGCTTGAGCAGGCCGATTGAAACCGAACTGGCGTAGCTGAATATACTGCGGGCAATTGCCGAAGCTTTCTTCGACCACAATGCTAAATCCCGAATCGTCACTTCTGTTGATCGAGCCGTTTAGGCGGTTACGCCGTCGGGTTCCCATATCGATTCCCAACAAGCCGACGTTGTGACTTTGATCCAGGCCGCTTTCTGCCGGGTCGGCAAGGTCTCGTGGCAGTTGCAGTGTTAAGTTGTTGAGGTCGGGCGCAGAGGCGAACCCCGGCTCACCGGCGCGCAAGGTAGCCCAGACATCGCCCTCTGCATCTACTGCTCCCAGCACTACGAAGGGCAGCAAAGCAAAAAAATTGCGGTGTTGCTCAACCAAGTGGTCGCGGATGTTGCGCCGGCCTAGCCCATCCATGCGTTCGGCGACGTTAAGGCTTTGTTGAATTGCCAGCTCACCCGCATGCCAAGGCGATTCTGTTTGTTGCTCCAATTTTGTGATCATGGCATCGCCCTCGTTATTGCCCTAATTAAGTGGGTTTACCAACTGACATGCCTAGGCGGTCAGCCCCACAGAGGTTTTTTGGAATGGCACGAAGCCAGGCAGATTTTCAACCCGGGTCAACCAGCCAAGAATCAGCGGGTAGGCCGCCAGATCCACGTCGCCTTCCGGTGCTCTGGCGATGTAACTGTAAAGTGCGATATCAGCCACGGTTGGATGGAGGCCTGGGACAATCCAGTCAAGGCCCTCGAGCGCCTTTTCAACCTGTTTCAAAATGGCATGTGAACGGTTGATCGTGTCCACTGCGTCAAGTTTTGCGCCGAAAACGTTGACCAATCTAGCCGAAGCCGGGCCCCGGTTAATTTCCCCCGCAGCCACTGATAACCAACGCTGAACACGCGAGGCTTCCAAAGCGGTTTCCGGCAGCCAATCGGTTCTGCCAAATTTTTTCGCCAAGTACACCAGGATTGCATTGGAATCACTGATCAGCTGGTCGCCGTCTTCCAGCACAGGGACTTGTCCGAAGGGATTGATGTTCAGGAACTCCGGGCTTTTTTGAGCTCTGGTGAGTAAATCGACTTCAGTCAACGAATGGTCGACGCCCAGCAATGAAAGAAACAGTAGTGCGCGATGGGAGTGACCTGAGAGCGGGTGAAAATAAAGCTTCATAGCGAGCACCTTCAGAGCGTTTGGAGCGTGGGTTTGTTTTGCCTGAATCGATGTTAAAGGACTGGCCAAGTTGAATAAATGCTGAAATCGGAAGATCATTACTCCATATAACGGACTAATAAAGGAATGCCCATGGACACTATGCAGTCAATGCGGGTGGTGCTTGGAATTGTCGACCACGGTAGCCTCACGGCTGCGGCGGAAAAACTTGATGTCTCTCTGCCCACGGTCGTCAGGGTCTTGGCGTCTATCGAGCAGCATTTGGGAGTGCGACTTTTTGAGCGTACTACTCGGCAAGTACGTATCACTGAAGAGGGGCGGTTATACGCCGAGGTGTGTCGCACCGTGATTCGCGAGATCGGACACATCGAAGATGTGTTTCGCGATAGAGAGAGCGAGCCCAGTGGTGCGTTAAACATCACGGCGCCGGTATTGTTCGGACGCCTGCATGTGGCGCCGGTGTTAAACGGGTTTATGACCCGCTTCCCCAATGTCACTGTGACTTTGAATCTGATTGATCGGGTAACGGATTTACTCGAGGAGGGAATCGACATCGCGGTGCGCATCGGTCATGTCTCGGCACCTGATCTGGTCGTCGTGCGAGTTGGCCAAGTGCGCCGTTATCTGTGTGCGAGCCCCACGTTGCTGGCGATACTGAGAACCATCAAAAGCCCGGCGGACCTTGCCAATGCGCCGTTCATTCGCTTGGGTGGATTGGTGTCAGGCGCTCAGCTCACGTTGCAGGATCACGGCAAACCGGTGACGGTGAAAATGAACAATATCAGGATGACTACTAATAATGGCGATGCAGCCATTTCGGCGTGTCTGTCGGGAGTGGGCGTAGGTTTCTTCCTGTCTTATCAGGTTCAGCAACTGATTGATGAAGGAAAGCTGGAACGAGTGCTTATCGATTATCAGCCAGAGCCGCTGCCGGTCTCATTGGTGTACTTGCCGTCAAGGCGGGTATCGATTCGCTCCCGGGCATTTATTACGTGGTCCAAGGAAAAACTAGGCGAACGTTTGAATGAGTTTGCAGGAGTCGAGCGTTCGTAGCCCAGTGATTGAGGTGGTTCGCCCCGAATGCAAGGCCCCGTTCCCCTCCAGGGCCTTTCATCTACAACTTAAACGCTTTTATCCATTACGCTCAGGCACCGCGCATGGACTATCCCAACCCATGAGTAGAACCCGGGTTGCTGTGAGAGTTGTTCGACTGCGGGGTGTCAGTCGACTGATTGTTGGGTGGCTGCTGACTGCTAAAGGCCTGATGGTCAGACGATGCGCCATTTGACGATGCATCCTTATCGTTATCCTCCACGGGCTTTTTCACCTCGTTGGCCATGTCCTTACCGATTTCGGCGGCCTTGTCGTAGCCCTCACTGGCCATCTGTTTTGCCTTGTCCGTCAGCGAATCGCTGGCGTGCCCCATCATCTGATTTTCCTTGTCCGTGATAGGCAGTGCGGCACCTGCTAACGCGCCCAGCGCGATACCGATGGCAGCTAATGCCAAGGGTTGCTCGTTTAGCAGGTAATTGAAGCCCGACTTTATATTTTCAGATTGCTGGTGCAATGCGTGAGTCGCGTCATGGGAGCCCATATTCACCTGATGCCCGGCCGACGACATTTTATCTGTCACGCTATCAGTCAAGTGGCTGGCCTTATCCTTGAGACGGCTTGCGCCATCCTGGAGGTCGTGAGCCTTATCCTGCACCTTCGCTTTGACATTGCCCAACGTATCGGAAACCTTATCAGCCATGTTGCTGATGCGGTTGCCCAATGCGTCAAACATCGACGGGCCTGATGACGCGTTAGAGTAACTGGGGCTTTTGTTCGAACCCATCAACAACCACACCACGCCAACCGAGGTCAGCAACGTAGGTACCGGATTAGCCTTGATGGTATTACCCAAATTGCTAAAAAACTCACCGCCATTGCCGCGAGTAAAGGACATCACTTGATCGATTAATTGACCGGGGGAAAGCTTGCTTTCTAGCGCGTCAACCAGGCTGCCGATGCTAGAGCGCTGCGCGTCTATTTCACGCTCCAATGATTCCGGGCTCTTGTGCGACTCGACGTCAAGGCTGCTGGCGCCTGGAGGGCTGGTCTGGTAACCGGTGTTGTCATAGCGATTGTCTTCAAAACTGCTGTCAGTACTCATGAGACTTTCCTCTGAATGGCTTCCTTATCCTTTTGCAAGGAGTTCACTGTGCGCTCGGGCGTGAAGTGGGTGGCGTCAAAGGTTTTTTTGCCCGATTGCAGCATAACCACGCCGATGACCATGACCACCACGCCAACAATCAGTGCGGCTAGCCAGGGGGCCATTATCATTGCCAGCGCATAAACCGCCGACATCAGCAAAATGATCAACCCGGCAAACAGCACCATGGCGCCGCCTGCAACGGCAGCAATGCCGGTCTTGGTGGTGTTGATCGATTCGTTGATTTCTGCTTTGGCCAAGGCCAACTCTTTGGTAACCAACGCCGGCACTTCGTGGGCCAATTGACGAATCAGGCTGATGATTGACGACTCGTTTTCAGGTGCGCCGGACGGTGGGAACTGTTGACTTGTGGGCATCACACTTCTCCTTTGGAAAGCCCGTCTCTGGGCAAATCGTCAGATAAATGGCCGGGACCAAAAGCTTTTTCATTCAGCGGTGACGTTGAAAAGCTATCGGGCACCCCCGGTCGTGCGCTGTGGTAAACGTCATCGGTGCGAGGCGGCGGGGTCGGAAAACCTTGCTTGCTGCTGGCAGACGAGTCGGACTCGGATTTATAGCCGGACCCGCCATGAGCATCAGGCGCTTTTGACGGTGATTTAGAGGCATCTGTACCCGATGAGGGGTCCGAGCTTGATGCTTTCAAAAAGCGCGACAAGCCAAATCCGACGGCGATGCTACCGGTGAGGAACAAGGCTGGATTTTCCCGCGCAAGTTGGCCGGCCTGGCGTAACAGTTCATCAGCGCTTTTTCCGCGAAGGTTGTCGGCAAGGCTGGTCATGCCTTGAGCAATATCAGTGACGTAGTGGGACAAGCCCAAGGTGTCGTTTTCTTCAAACTGCTCCGCTGCCGATTTGGCGGTTTGCGCCAAATGATCGATCTGGTCCGCCGCGGTATCCCGGTACTGTTCGAACTGAGCTGCACCGTGTTCCTTAGCGCCCTGAAGGGCAGCTTTGGCATCGTCTTGCAAGTGTTGCAAATGCTCCGTAGCGGCTGGCTTGCCGCCTTGGTCGCTACCGCTGGATGAGTTCTCGTAGGTTGTGGCCATCATCATTCACCGTCGTTTATGCCTTTAAAAGTAAAGGAGAACGTTCAGCTCACACTTCGGGCTGCTCGTCTTCTGGCTTACAGAAGATGGACTGAGGGATTTCCGACGGAGTTCGAGGCGGCAGACAAATGGTATCGATTGGCAAAACACTGGCGAATGTGGGGAGGTGGAGGCAGACAAAAAAACGGCGTCACCAAGACGCCGGATTTGTCCATCTGACACAGAGTCAGATGGCTCAGAGGGTGTGTGAACGATTACGAATTCATTGTGGATCTTGCTGTGGAGCGATCTCGGCCTGGATACGTTTGTAAATCTCTTCGCGATGCACAGAAACATTTTTGGGTGCGTTAATGCCGAGCCGGACCTGAAGGCCCTGAACGCCAAGAATCGTAACGGTGATCTCGTCACCAATGTTTATGCTTTCGCCTACTTTTCGGGTGAGTATCAACATAATCTTTTCCTTGATGGCCTCTTGAAGCGCCTCTACCAAGAGGTGGCGTGCGCCGTGCGGGGTGATTGTTGCCGAGTACGTCCAAATGAGTCCATCAATAAGACGTCATAAGGGCATATTTAATTCCTTTGAACGCTTTACCTGCCATCAAGTTGTGGTTTCGATGCTTAAAGAAGCTTACGCAGGTCGGACTATTTTTTGAACCTCGACGTTCGCCTATCAAGGCAATTGTCAGATAACTGTCAGGTGTAGTGCAGGGTGCGCGCTAATGCTCTGAACTAATTCCGCCAATTTCTGATCTTTAGTTCTGAGCTTTCCACTGCGGAATCGGACTATCTCATGAACTCTTCCCTTGACGATTACCAGCGTAAGCGTGATTTCGAAGCGACCCCGGAACCGTCCGGCGTGCCTCGTGGAAAGCTTTCTGGCGCACGAAAAAAAATAGCTCAAGCGCTACAGTTTTGTATTCAAAAGCACGCCGCCACCCGTCTACATTATGACTTTCGCCTGGAGCTGGACGGCACCTTGAAAAGTTGGGCAGTGCCGAAGGGCCCTAGCCTGGATCCAAGCGTTCGGCGCTTGGCTGTGCATGTTGAGGACCACCCCCTCGACTACGCATCTTTTGAAGGCCAAATTCCTGAAGGTCACTACGGGGCCGGGGACGTTATCGTTTGGGATCGAGGCATTTGGCTACCCCAAGGCGATCCAGCTGAAGCCTATGCCAAAGGCAGGCTCAAGTTTGAGCTGAAAGGGGAGAAACTCAACGGCAGCTGGAATCTGGTGCGTACCCATCTCAAGGGTAAGCAAGAGCAATGGTTTTTGATCAAGTCCAACGATTCGCAGGCGCGTCCGGCGTCCGAGTACGACATTGTTGTCGATCAGCCAGACAGCGTGATCAGCGACCGTACCCTGATTGGTAAAAAGCGCGGCAAGCCAGCGGCCGAGCCAAAACCGGTGGCCAGCCCAAAGAAAAAAGCATCACGCGCCAAACCTCAACAAACAGTTACGGATTTAAGCGGTGCCCAACCGCTGCCTCTTCCAGAGTCAATCAAACCCGAGCTCGCGACGCTGGTCGATACCGCCCCCGAAGGTGATTGGCGTTACGAAATAAAATTCGACGGCTACCGGATCATGGCTCGGATCGACAACGGCGAAGTTCGTCTGTTTACCCGCAATGGCCATGACTGGACCGCAAAAATGCCCCGGCAGGCCCAAGCGTTGGCCAAGCTAGGGTTGGAGTCCGCTTGGCTCGATGGTGAAGTGGTGGTGGCTAACGAGGAGGGCATGCCGGATTTCCAGGCGCTGCAAAATGCCTTCGAAAGTGAGCGCAGTGACGTCATCGTTTTTTACCTGTTCGACCTGCCGTACTTGAACGGCATGGACTTGCGCGAAGTGCCGGTTGAACAGCGGCGTTCAGCGTTGTCGACGGTTCTGGAACGTAGCCCCGACAACGTATTGCGGTTTTCCGAAGACTTTACGGAGTCGGCCGACAGCATGCTCGAGAGTGTCTGTCAGATGAAAATGGAGGGGCTGATTGGCAAACGAGTCGGTAGCCCCTATGTGTCGCGACGCAGCAGCGACTGGATCAAGCTCAAGTGTAAGCATCGCCAAGAGTTTGTAGTGGTGGGCTACAGCGAGCCCAAAGGCAGCCGCCATTCGTTCGGAGCCTTGCTGTTGGGCCTGCACGATGCCGACAGTGGCCAATTGCGCTATGCGGGCAAGGTCGGGACCGGATTCAACGAAGTGACCTTGCGCAGCATTCACAAGCAGCTCACGCCGCTGGAGATTAAAAAGCCCGCCGTGGTCAATCCGCCCACCGGGTTTGAAGTAAAAGGCGTGCATTGGTTGCGGCCCGAGCTGTTGGCGGAAGTGGCGTATGCGCAAATCACCCAGGACGGCTCAGTCCGACACTCTGTGTTTCATGGTCTGCGTAACGACAAGCCAGCTTTGGAAATCACCGAAGAAAAACCTAAACCAGTCACCGAGGTGCAGATGCCGGTGAAACCGAAAGTCCCCGCGAAAAAAAAGTCCACAACGAAAGCTCCCGTCGCTGATGCCAGTAAAATCAGAATCACCCACCCTGAGCGGGTGATCGATGCCAGCAGCGGTTCGACCAAAATGCAGCTGGCGCAATACTACGCGCGCGCATCGCATTGGATACTGCCGCACTTGAAGGACCGGCCCGTGGCGTTGGTTCGGGCGCCGGAAGGGATCGGCGGCGAGCTGTTCTTCCAAAAAAACGGCGAGAAACTGGCGATTCCGGGCATTACTACCTTGAGCAAGGAAATTTCCGGCCAGCCGGTCATGATCATCAACAACCCCGAAGCGCTGATCGGTGCGGTGCAAATGAGCACCATCGAACTGCATACCTGGAACGCTACCTCAGACGATCTGGAGCGCCCGGATCGTTTCATCCTGGACCTGGACCCGGACCCCGCGTTGCCGTGGAAGCACATGGTCGAAGCGACACAGTTGACCTTGGCGATTCTTGACGAACTGGGCCTGACCTCTTTTTTGAAAACCAGCGGCGGCAAAGGCATCCATATTGTGGTGCCCTTGACGCCAAAGGCCAGTTGGGAAGAAGTGAAGGTGTTCAGCCAAACCATCGTCAAGCACATGGCTAAGTTGCTGCCTGACCGTTTTTCGGCGGTGTCTGGGCCGAAGAACCGTGTCGGGAAAATTTTTATCGACTACCTGCGCAATAGCCAAGGTGCAACCACGGTCTGCGCGTTCTCGGCACGCACCCGCGAGGGGTTGCCGATTTCTGTGCCGGTGTACCGCGATGAAGTGGCCGAACTCAAAGGCGCCAATGGTTGGAACATCCATAACGCCATTGAGCGCATGGCGGATCAGGACCAAGACCCATGGGTCGAGTATTCCACCACTCGCCAAACCCTTACCGCTGGCATGCGTAAACGGCTGGGGTTGAAGTGACGCTGATCTGATCGCGCCCGCCTGAGCGCAGGCGCGATCATCTCCTCGTCAGACGACTAGCGACAGCAGCAAGATGAATACCAGACCCACGACTGACAGAATGGTTTCCATCGCGGTCCAGGTTTTAAAGGTTTCAGCGACGGTCATATTGAAATACTGCTTCACCAGCCAGAAGCCCGCATCGTTGACATGGGACAGAATCAGCGAGCCGGCGCCGGTAGCCAGCACCAGTAATTCACGGTTAACCCCTGGAATCATGCCGACTACGGGCGCAACGATACCGGCCCCGGTGATAGTCGCTACTGTGGCAGAGCCGGTGGCAATCCGCACCACGGCAGCCACCAGCCACGCCAGTAGTATCGGTGAGATTTCAGCACGGACGGCCATGTGACCGATCACGTCGCCAATACCGCTGGCCACCAACATTTGTTTAAAACCACCCCCTGCGCCCACGATCATCACAATCGCCGCAACGGGCGCCAGGCTTTGATCAAGCAGTTTTAAAATCTCTTGACGAGAGAATCCACGCGCCGCGCCAAAGGTGTAAAACGCCAGCAACAGGGCGGCCAACAGCGCGGTAATCGGATGACCAATCAAGTCCATCCAAACGCGGATCGCGCTGTTGTCTGGCAGGGCAATGTCGGACAGCGTTTTTAGCAACATCAAAAATACCGGCAACAGGATCGTTACCACGGTGATACCGAAGCTCGGCAGGTTGTCACGTTTCGATTCTTGAGCGAGCTGGTCCATCAATTCCTGGTTGGGCGTACCAGGTACGTATTTGGAAATCCATTTGCCATAAATTGGCCCTGCGATCATTGCGGTTGGCAATGCCACGATCAAACCGTAAAAAATGGTTTTGCCAATATCGGCGCCGTATACACCAATGGCCAACAGCGGGCCTGGGTGCGGTGGTACCAAACCGTGAACAGCCGACAAGCCAGCCAGCAAGGGAATCCCGATTTTAACGATGGACAGGCCGGTACGCCGGGCGACGATGAACACCAGCGGAATCAGCAGCACAAAACCAATTTCGAAGAATAACGGGATGCCCACTAGAAACGCAGCAAACATCATCGCCCAATGCACATGCTTCTTGCCGAACACCCGAACCAGGGTTTGCGCAATTTGATCGGCGCCGCCCGAGTCGGCCATCAGTTTGCCGAGCATAGTACCCAGCGCCAGCAGAATACCAACGAACCCGAGCACGCCACCGAAGCCGTCCTGGAAGGACTTCATGACCTTGTCTACCGGCATGCCCGAGGTCAACCCAAGGAAGCCCGAAGCGAGGGTCAGTGCGATGAAAGGGTGAACTTTAAAACGGGTGATCAACAGCACGAGGCCGATGATGGTCACCAGTGCATCGACGAGCAAGTACGTTTCTTGGGTCATACCGAACATGGGTGCCTCTCCAGTTGTATTTTTTTTTATAGCGGCGTTATGACTGCCGCGAGGCTTTCCACCAGGCCGCAGCTTGTTCGCCCAACGTCTCGATGGGAAGCGTAGCGTCAACGGCCAGGGTCAGAGGTTCGCCGTTAGGCGGCTCAAGGGTTGCGAACTGGCTGTCGACCAGGCTCGCAGGCATGAAATGTCCAGGACGGTGTTCGCAACGTTCAATCGCGACTTCCCTGGTCAACTCAAGAAACACGAAGCCCAGTGCTGGCACTGCATGGCGCAACGTCTCGCGGTAACTGTGTTTAAGCGCGGAGCAGGTCAGCACCGGGAGTTCGCCGTTCTGCACTGCAGTCGCCAACTCTTGGCCTAAACGGGTCAGCCAGCCGGCACGGTCTTCGTCATTGAGGGGAATGCCGGCGCTCATCTTTTCAATGTTAGCGGCGGGGTGAAAGGCGTCGCCCTCAATCAGGCGACCGCCACTGCGCGAGGCAATGGCAGCCCCGACTACACTTTTGCCGCAGCCGGAAACACCCATCACCACGAGGGCGGAAATAGCAGTATTCATAATCACCTCAGCTGAAGACAGCGCTATCTTTGGCGGCTTGAATAAAAGCCTGGCCAGGCTGCTTCCAGTTCTTGTCATTGTTTTGGGTAGATCAAATCGATCGTCAGACGCGGCATACATTGCTCGTACCCTTTTTCGGTGCGAATAAGTAGCGAGAAAATCATTGCGAGGGTGCGCGAGACAGCGCTACCTTAGAGCTCATTAGCAACATTTTGCAACCCCTCTGAATGATTGGCAGCGCATGACCCGCATTGGTTCCCGTTCCACTGGCCGTCCGACCCTTAATGAGGTCGCACGCCTGGCCACTGTTTCTCCTATCACCGCGTCGCGGGCATTGCGAGGTGTCGCTACGGTTGCGCCAGAACTGGTGGAGAAAGTCCGTGCTGCGGCGGTGAGTCTTGGCTACGTCGCCAACCCTGCCGCGCGGGCATTGGCGTCGGCGCACAGTCAGACCGTGGTGGTGCTGGTGCCGTCGTTATCCAATCAATTGTTCATCGAAACCCTGGAAGCGATTCAAGCTGTTTTGCGTACTCGCGGTCTAGAAGTGGTGATTGGTAACTATCACTATTCGCCAGCAGAGGAAGAAAACTTACTGCGCAGCTATTTGGCGAATCGTCCGCGTGGGCTGTTGCTGACTGGATTCGATCACACCCCGGCTGTACGTGAACTGCTCGCGGCCAGCGGTGTGCCTTGCGTGCACATGATGGAACTCGACCCCTTGCGCGGCGCCTATTGCGTGGGGTTTTCCCAAGAGCAGGCGGGTGCTGAAGCGGCTCGGCATTTGCTGAGTCGTGGTCGCCGTCGATTGGCGTACATGGCGGTGCAACTCGACCCTCGGGTGTTGCAACGGGGCGAGGGTTTTCGCCGGGTGCTGCGTGATGCTGGCGTTTACGACCCGGTGTTGGAAGTGATGTCGCCGCTGCCTTCATCCATCGGTTTGGGCGGTGAATTGTTCGCGAAATTGCTTGAAGAACACCCGGACGTGGATGCGGTTTTTTTCTGCAACGACGACTTGGCCCAAGGCGCATCGCTTGAGGCCCTGAGGCGAGGCATTAAGATTCCAGAGCAAGTGTCGCTGATCGGTTTCAACGATCTGCCGGGGTCGGCGCACATGGTCCCGCGCCTGACCTCGATTCGCACCCCAAGGGAGGCCGTCGGCCAACGGGCCGCGCAATTGCTGTTGGGATTGATCGAAGGCATCGCCCAGGAACCGCAAGTGGATCTCGGGTTTGAATTGGTCGTGCGGGAAAGTACGTAAATGTCTGTGCTGAAGCTTTGGTCGGCAAGCCTGCGAAGGCGGTGTGCAGGGCACACCGCCTGGCCAGTTACTGTTGTTTAAATGCCAAGCGGAACTCATGGAGCAACGGTTCGGTATAGCCGCTCGGTTGTTCGCGGCCTTTGAACACCAAGGCGCACGCCGCCTGGAACGCTACTGAACCGTCGAAATCCGCCGCCATCGGTTTGTACAGCGAATCCCCCGCGTTTTGCTGATCAACCACTGCTGCCATGCGCTTGAGGGTGTCCAGGGTTTGCGCTTCGCTGATGACCCCGTGGCGCATCCAGTTGGCCATATGCTGGCTGGAGATTCGTAGCGTCGCGCGATCTTCCATCAGCCCGACGTTATGAATGTCAGGCACCTTGGAACATCCAACGCCTTGTTCCACCCAGCGCACGACATAACCCAACAGCCCCTGAGCGTTGTTTTCGACCTCTTCACGAATCTGCTCAGGCGTCCATTTGGCGGTCGGTGATACCGGAATCGTCAGCAGGTCGTTGAGGATTTGATCGCTCTCGCTGGCCAGATCAACTTTTTCCAGTTCTTCCTGAATCGCCCTGACGTCAACCTTGTGGTAGTGCAACGCATGCAAGGTCGCGGCGGTCGGTGAGGGTACCCACGCGGTGTTGGCACCGGCTTTTGGATGGCCGATTTTCTGTTCAAGCATATCGGCCATCAGGTCCGGCATCGCCCACATACCTTTGCCGATCTGTGCCCGGCCGCGTAAACCGCACGCCAGACCAACCAGCACGTTGCTGCGCTCGTAGGCCTTGATCCATGGAGTGTTTTTCATCTCGCCTTTACGCAGCATCGCGCCGGCTTCCATGGAGCTGTGCATCTCGTCGCCAGTACGGTCGAGGAAGCCGGTGTTGATGAACGCAACCCGAGCCGACGCTTCAGCGATACAGGCTTTCAGATTGACGCTGGTACGCCGTTCTTCGTCCATGATCCCCATTTTCAGGGTGTTGCGCGGCAGCTTGAGCAGGTCTTCGACACGGCTGAATATCTGCGCGGCGAATGCGATTTCGGCCGGGCCGTGCATTTTTGGTTTGACGATGTAGACACTGCCAGTGCGCGAATTGCCGCGACGGGCCAGGTCATGCAGAGCGATGAGGCTAGTGATCACGCCATCGAGAATACCTTCGGGAATCTGATGACCTTCGCCGTCGACAATCGCCGGGTTGGTCATCAAGTGGCCCACGTTACGGATCAACAGCAACGAACGGCCGTGAAGCTTCAGTGCGCTACCGTCTGCGGCGATGTATTCGCGGTCGGCGTTCAAGCGGCGAGTGATGGTTTTGCCACCTTTGACCAGGTCTTCAGTCAGGTCGCCCTTCATCAAACCGAGCCAGTTGCGATACACCGAGACCTTGTCGTCGGCATCGACGGCTGCGACCGAATCCTCGCAGTCGATGATGGTCGACACGGCGGCTTCCAGCAGTAAATCCTTGACGCCTGCTGCATCGGTCTTGCCAATGGCGCTGGAGGCGTCAAATTGAATTTCGACGTGCAGGCCGTGGTTTTTCAGGAGGATGGCGACAGGTTGAGATGCCTCACCTTGATAGCCGATGTATTTTTCAGCTTGCTTGAGTGCGGTCTGACTACCATCGGCCAACGTGACCATGAGTGTTCCGGCATCAACCGCGTAGCGCTGGGCGCCTACGTGGGAGCCCTTGGCCAGCGGAGCGGCCTCGTCCAGAAAAGCTCGAGCGAAGGCCACGACTTTGGCTCCTCGTACGGGGTTGTAACCGCTGCCTTTTTCCGCGCCGTCGATTTCGGCGATGGCGTCGGTGCCGTACAACGCGTCATACAACGAGCCCCAACGGGCGTTGGCCGCGTTCAGCGCGTAACGGGCGTTGACCGCCGGTACGACCAACTGCGGGCCAGCCTGGCTGCTGATTTCGATGTCAACGTTAGCGGTGCTAGCCTCCACTCGAGCTGGCTGCGGTTGCAAATAGCCAATTGAAGTCAGGAAGGCTCGGTACGCCGACATGTCGCTGATTGGACCAGGGTGAGCCCGGTGCCAAGTGTCCAATTCGGTCTGCAAGCGATCACGCTCGGCCAGCAGCGCACGGTTCATTGGCGCCAGTTCGTGCACGAGCGCATCGAAGCCAGCCCAGAAGGCGTCACGGTCCAGGCCTGTACCCGGCAACACTTCGTCATCGACAAAACGTTGAAGGTTGGCCGCCACTTTCAGGCGTTGGCAGTTCACAAAATCAGTCATGTCGGGCTCTCTTATTCAATTCGTAAGCAACCCCTGTAGGAGGCCGCCGAGTGCTGCGTTCAGCTGCGCAGCAGCCCACAGCACCTACTGGTCTAAACGATGATTACTTCAGGCAATCTGCGCCCGCTTTAGCCACTTGGGCGTCCTGGTCAGCTTTGACCCCGGACACGCCCACGGCGCCAATCACCTGACCATCAACGATTACCGGCACGCCACCTTCGAGAGACGTCAGCAATGGCGCGGACAGGAAGGCGTTGCGGCCACCGTTGACCATGTCTTCATAACCTTTGGATTCGCGACGGCCCAGCGCGGAAGTGCGGGCTTTTTCCATCGCGATGTAGGCGCCAATGGGCGCGCAGCCGTCCAGACGTTCCATGGCCAAAGGATGGCCGCCGTCGTCAACCACGGCGATCGACACAGCCCAGTTGTTTTTCAGCGCTTCGGCGCGGGCGGCAGCGAGGATCTGGCCAACTTCGGTCTGGCTCAATACGGCTTTGGTTTTCATCTGATTCTCCAATAAAACGTTATTAGTCGATTAATGCAGCGCATCTTCGACGAGTTCAATCCAATGCCTGACCGGAGTTCGGCCGGCGCTGTCCAAATGGGTCTGGCAGCCGATGTTAGCAGTGACAATCACGTCCGGCTTGCCGCTTTCCAGCGCGTTCATCTTGTTGTCGCGCAATTGCTTGGACAACTCGGGCTGGGTAATAGAGTAGGTGCCGGATGAGCCGCAACACAAATGCCCGTCGGGCACGGCGGTCAGGTTAAAGCCTAGTCGGATCAGCACGCTTTCAACCGCGCCACCGAGCTTTTGTGCGTGTTGCAAGGTGCACGGGCAGTGAAACGCCAAGCGCACATCGCTGTTCACGCCAAGCTTTTCCAGCGGCTCCTCGCGCAGCACCTCCACCAGGTCTTTGGTCAGCGCGCTGACGCGTTGCGCTTTGCTGGCGTAGGTTGGGTCGTCCCGCAGCAAATGGCCGTAGTCTTTGACAAACGCGCCACAACCGCTTGCGGTTTGAACGATGGCTTCGGCGCCATTTTCAATACCGGGCCACCACGCATCGATGTTACGCCGGGCGCGGTTCAAGCCAGCATCCTGAGCATCCAAATGGTAGTCCACCGCGCCACAGCAACCGGCCTGGCTGATAGGGGTAACGCTAATGCCCAAACGATCAAGCACCCGAGCAGTGGCGGCGTTAGTGTTAGGCGATAAGCCTGGTTGCACGCAGCCTTCGAGCATTAACACACGCCTAGCATGCTGCGGGGCCGGGCGCAGGCGGGCCGGGTGGATATCTTTGGGCAGTTTGGCTTTCAGGGCGCTTGGCATTAGCGGACGGAATGCTCGACCTAACTGAATCAGCGTTTTAAACAGCGCCGCATTAGGAACCACAGCGCGTAACCCAGTGCGCAGCAACCGTTGATTAAGCGGGCGGGGCACCGCCTGATCAACCACCGCGCGACCGATATCCAGCAGGTTGTGATAATCGACGCCGGACGGGCACGTGCTCTCACAGTTGCGGCACGACAGGCAACGGTCCAAGTGAAGCTGGGTTTTTTCCGTGACCTCATTGCCTTCAAGCACTTGCTTGATCAAGTAAATGCGTCCGCGTGGGCCGTCCAGTTCATCGCCCAGCAATTGGTACGTCGGGCAGGTGGCATTGCAAAAACCGCAATGCACGCAGCTGCGCAGAATGCTTTCAGCCTCCTCAGCGCGGGACAGCTGTTTGGCTTTTTCGCTCAATGTCGTTTGCATGGTCAGATCTCTGCGTACATTCGGCCCGGATTGAAAATCCCCTTCGGGTCGAGTTGAGCTTTTAACTGGCGATGGTAGTGCAACAAAGGCGTGGCCAGCGGCTGGAACGGGCTGTCGATGGCGCCGTGGCTAAAGCATGTCACATGGCCTCCGTGTTTACTGACGACGGCGCGAATGTGCTCGGCGTCGGCATCGGATTTCAACCAGCGCTGAGCGCCGCCCCAATCGACCAACTGTTCTCCGGGCAATGCCAACGCACCGGTATTGTTCGGCAGCGACAGGCGCCACAAGGTTTGACCTTCATCGAAAAAGCTCAGGCGCTGCTCGTTGAGGTCGCTCCAGTACTGGGTGTCGAGCAATTCACCGCCGAGGCGATCGTGGGCTGCCGCTACCGAACCTTCCCCACCTTCGAGTCGTAATCTTAATACACGACCGTCATGGCTGGCGGCGCTGATCGGAATCGGCTGCTGGCCCCATTCGGCAAGCCTGCGCAGGGCATGTTCAGTGTCCATTTCCAAGGCGATACTGATGCATTTTCGCGGCTTTGGCAGAACTTTCAGCGACACTTCGGTCAGCAGGCCAAGGCAGCCAAAGCTACCGGTCAATAGCCGAGAGAGGTCATAACCGGCGACGTTTTTCATCACTTCGCCACCAAAGCGCAAATGTTTACCCAAGCCGGTTATCACCCGTGTACCCAGCACGAAGTCACGCACTGAACCCGACCATGGGCGGCGTGGCCCGGAAAGCCCGGTCGCCACCACGCCGCCAATCGTTGCGTCACCGATGCCGTTTTGGCTGAAGCTGGGTGGTTCGCATGGCAGCATTTGCCCAGCCGCTTCCAGCGCGGCGTTCAATTCGTGCAGCGGGGTTCCGGCGCGGGCGGTGATCACCAGTTCGGTCGGGTCGTAAGTCACAATACCGCGATGGGCGCGGGTATCGAGAATTTCTCCGAAGACTTCGCGACCCAAAAATGATTTGCTGTTACCGCCCTGAATCCGCAGCGGTGTGCCATTTTGATAGGCCTGATTGACTTGCTCCAGCAGCGTGGCGCTGGCGTCGAGATCAGGCTGGGTGTGATCTTTATGAGCGAGCATTAAAAACGCTCCAATTCTGGGAAGGGCAACTTGCCCATGTGTACATGCATGGCGCCAAATTCAGCGCACCGATGCAGGGTAGGAATATTTTTGCCGGGGTTGAGCAGGCCGCTGGGATCAAACGCCGCTTTCACCGCATGAAATAGGGTCAGCTCGTCGCTGTTGAACTGAGCGCACATCTGGTTGATTTTTTCGCGGCCGACGCCATGTTCACCTGTGATGCTGCCGCCGACCTTGACACACAGCTCAAGAATTTTGCCACCCAACGCTTCGGCACGGTCTAGCTCGCCGGGTTGGTTGGCATCGAACAGAATCAACGGGTGCATATTGCCGTCGCCGGCGTGAAACACGTTGGCCACCCGCAAGCCGTATTCTTCGGACAGCGCGGTGATGCCTTTTAGCACTCCGGGTAATGCACGGCGCGGAATCGTGCCGTCCATGCAGTAATAATCTGGAGACAAACGCCCGACGGCCGGGAAGGCATTTTTGCGTCCGGCCCAAAACCTGACGCGTTCGGCTTCATCCCGGGCCAGACGTACTTCGGTGGCACCGGCGTTTTCCAGCACTCGGCGAACCCGCTCGCAATCGTCATGCACGTCGGCTTCGACGCCGTCCAGTTCGCACAGCAAGATGGCTTCGGCGTCCACCGGATAACCAGCATGAATAAAATCTTCAGCTGCACGGATCGCCAGGTTGTCCATCATCTCCAGACCACCGGGGATAATGCCTTCTGCAATAATATCGCCTACCGCCCGGCCGGCTTTTTCCACCGAATCAAACGCGGCCAATAACACGCGTGCGACTTGCGGTTTAGGCAGCAATTTAACCGTGACTTCAGTGATGATCCCAAGCATGCCTTCGGAGCCGGTAAACAGCGCCAGCAGGTCAAAGCCCGGTGAGTCTAACGCTTCAGAACCGAGGGTCATGCGTTCGCCATCGACCGTGAGGATCTCGACTTTGAGCAGGTTGTGCACGGTCAGACCGTATTTTAGGCAGTGCACGCCACCGGCATTTTCCGCGACGTTGCCGCCAATGGAACAGGCAATTTGCGAGGAGGGGTCTGGCGCGTAATAAAGGTCGAACGGTGCCGCCGCTTGAGATATCGCCAGATTGCGCACGCCGGGTTGGACACGGGCGAAGCGCGCAGCAGGGTTGATTTCAAGAATTTGGTTGAAACGCGCCATTACCAGCAATACGCCTTTTTCCAGCGGCAATGCGCCACCGGATAATCCTGTGCCAGCGCCTCGGGCCACAACCGGTACCTGGCGTTGGTGACACAACTTGAGCAGGGTCTGTACTTGCTCGATGCGCTGGGGTAAGACCACTAGCATCGGCACGGTGCGATACGCAGACAAACCGTCGCATTCGTAAGGTTTGAGCTCTTCTTCGCGGTGGAGAATGTCCAAATCTGGCATCTGTTCGCGCAATGCCAGGTACAGACCGGCCTTATCAGAAGGGGGCAATACACCGTCGACGCGTTCGTCGTAGAGAATGTTCATGGTGGGCTGACAACCCTGTGTTGTTTTTTATTGGAGATCGTGTGGCTGATCCACTGACTTGCATCATTGGCTGTGAGCGCAGTACTGTCCATGACTTACGGAAGTGGTCGAACCAGTTTTTTTGACTGGAGAATCAATGTTTATTAAAAAAAATGCTGTTTTTCAAGTGGTTAACTTGCTGAATTGATAAAGGTGTTGTGATGTTTATGACTGGTCATACCAGTGGAGAGCAGGATTGAGTATGTCTTCTGTACCACGTGCGCCGCAGGTGGCCGATGTTGTGTGCGAGCGTATCGAACGCTTGATCGTCGACGGCGTGTTGAAAACCGGGCAGATTTTGCCGTCCGAGCGGCGTTTGACGGAGAAGCTTGGCGTGTCTCGCACGGCGCTGCGTGAAGGCCTGAAGTTGCTCCGCGCGCGGGGGATTATTGACACAGAGCAGGGTAAAGGTTCGTTCGTCGCGCAGCTGTCGGGCCATACCGCCACGTCGCCGCTGATGCACCTGTTCGGTTCGCAGCCGCGCACGCTGTACGACCTGTTTGAAGTGCGCAGCCTGCTGGAAGGGGAGTCCGCACGCTTGGCAGCCTTGCGCGGCACCGACGCCGATTTTGTGTTGATCACCCGTAGCTACGAAGCGTTGATCGCGGCCCACGGCCAACCGCTGGAGGCATCGGGGCATGCGCGACTGGATCATGCGTTTCACCTGGCAATTTGTGAAGCGTCGCATAACCCGGTGCTGGTCCAGACCCTGCGCTCGCTGACGGACCTGCTACTCAATACGGTGTTCGCTTCGGTCAACAATCTGTACCACCGTGAGCCGCAGAAGCGCCAAATCGACCGCCAGCATGCGCGACTTTATAACGCGGTTACAGGAAGGCTTCCCGAGCAAGCGCGCAAGGCGGCGATTGCGCACATTCAAAGCATCAGCGAGAACCTCAAGGAAATCGAGAACGAGGAAGATCGCTTGGTGCGCTCGACGTTGCGGTTGGAGGGGTGGACGTGATTGGCGACGCTTCCGGGGTGGGTCAGTATTCTCCCAACTTGACATCACCCCCTTGTCTCCATCAACTTACGCATTGCGTAATCAAATTACGAACATAAAAACGTGCAACGAAGCAGGCCGCCCCGTGGACTTATTTACCTATTACCGCTCAACCTCGAGTTATCGAGTGCGAATCGCTTTAGCGCTGAAGGGCCTGACGTACCAGTCGATTGCGGTTAACTTGATCCGCGACGGCGGTGAACAGCTAAAGCCTGATTACCTCGCCATTGATCCTCAGGGTCGGGTGCCTGCGTTGCGGTTGGACAGCGGCGAAGTGATCATTCAGTCGTCGGCTATCATTGAGTACCTCGAAGAGTGCTATCCGCAGCCGCCCTTGTTGCCAGCAAATTTGATCCAGCGCGCGCAACAACGGGCCGTTGCGGCCCTGATCGGCTGTGATATTCATCCGCTGCACAATGTCTCGGTGTTGAAGCGCTTGCGTGGGTCGGGAAGCCCGGAGCCGGAGGTGATCGCGTGGATCGACCACTGGATTACCGAGGGTTTCAGCGCTGTCGAAGCGCTTATAGGCGAAGAGGGGTTTTGCTTCGGTGAACCGGGGCTAGCCGACATATTTTTGCTGCCACAGCTGTACGCCGCTCGGCGCTTCAACGTCGATTTGACCGGCTATCCGAAGATCTGCCGAGTCGAGCGCCTGGCGTTGCAACATACTGCTTTCCAGTCTGCGCACCCCGATGCGCAATCCGACAAGCCAGAGTGATCCATTCAACATGAGAGTCCTGGGCTTACAGCTGATTTTCGGCGATTTTCTCGCCCGCAGTGTACGCGGCATCTCTTGCGCGCCGCCTTTGTAGAGAACGATTCGTTTTTGTTTTTTCTCTCTACTGCAAGGAGCCATGTCATGGCTGATCTCAACACTGATGTATACGAGAACCCGATGGGCCTTATGGGCTTTGAGTTTATCGAGTTTGCTTCGCCGATTCCGAACGTTTTGGAGCCCGTGTTCCAGATCATGGGCTTCACCAAGGTTGCCAATCACCGCTCGAAAAACGTTTCGCTGTACCGCCAGGGCGAGATCAATATCATCCTCAACAATGAACCCCACAGCGTCGCGTCTTATTTTGCGGCCGAGCATGGCCCGTCAGTGTGCGGCATGGCGTTTCGGGTCAAGGATGCGCAACAGGCTTACAGCCGCGCCTTGGAATTGGGCGCTCAACCGGTAGAAATCGCTACGGGACCAATGGAACTGAGGCTACCGGCGATCAAGGGCATTGGTGGTGCACCTTTGTACTTGATCGACCGCTTCGGTGAAGGGACCTCGATTTACGATATCGACTTCAACTTCATCGAAGGCGTGGAGCGCCACCCGGCCGGCGCCGGCCTGAAGTTCATCGACCACTTGACCCACAACGTGTATCGCGGGCGCATGGCGTATTGGGCGAACTTTTACGAGAAGCTGTTCAATTTCCGCGAACTTCGTTATTTCGACATCAAAGGCGAGTACACCGGCCTGACCTCAAAAGCCATGAGCGCGCCGGACGGCATGATCCGTATCCCGTTGAACGAAGAGTCGTCGAAAGGCGCTGGTCAAATCGAAGAGTTTTTGATGCAGTTCAATGGCGAAGGCATCCAGCATGTCGCGTTTTTTACCGACGACTTGATTAAAACCTGGGACGCCTTGAAAGCCATCGGCATGCGCTTCATGACACCGCCACCAAGTACCTATTACGAGATGCTCGAAGGGCGTTTGCCAAATCACGGCGAGCCGCAGGACCAATTGCAAGCCCGCGGGATATTGCTCGATGGCTCGTCAGACGGCAGCGAGCGACGATTGCTGTTGCAGATATTCTCGGAAACCCTGATGGGGCCGGTGTTCTTCGAGTTCATCCAGCGCAAAGGCGATGACGGTTTCGGCGAAGGCAACTTCAAGGCGTTGTTTGAATCCATTGAGCGCGATCAGGTCAGGCGTGGGGTGCTGACGGCTGACTAAGCCCCACGCTAACCACCCTACAGATTTAAAAGCTGAAAACTGCCACCCATTCTCAGGCTTATATCCTGGGCAGTTTTCAGCAGTTTCTGCGCGGCCTGATCTTGCGCCTCTCCGTTGAACCCCGAAGCCGATCCCACCACTGTAACCACTCCCGCCAGCTTGTTGCCCATGGCGAAAACCGGTGACGATACGGCATTCACTCCCGCCATCAACATCCCGTGAATCTGATGCACCCCAGTGCTGCGGATGTCCTTGAGGTGTTTTACGACGTCTTTCAATTGCCGGGCATTCAGTTGGGCTGACTCCGGCTCACGCAGCGCCGCTGTTTCATTGGCCGGTAGAAAACTGTTGAACACCAAGCCAGTGGAAGAGCTGAGCAGTGGCAGCACCGAGCCGATCTGGGTGACCAGCGTCACCGCGCCTATGGACTGTTCGACGTAGACCACGGTGGGTCCTTTATTGCCCCATACCGCGAGAAAGCAGGTTTCGTTGAGGTCATCACGCAACGCGCAAAGGTGCGGCGCAGCGGTTTTCAATACGTCCAGTTGTCCGAGCGCCGCCAGCCCCACCAGCAAGGCTTCACGCCCCAGGCCATAGTGGTTGGTGACGGCGTTTTGTTCGGCGAAACCGCTGGCGACTAACGCTTGCAGGTAACGATGAACCTTGCTCGCCGGCATGCCCACATGCTCAGCCAATTTCGACAATGAGGTCGCAGGCGCCAGCTCAGCCAATGCTTTGAGAATGCCAACACCGACTTCAGCCGCTTGGACTTTTTGCTGACGTGCGCCTGCTGGACTTTCGATTTCCGCTGTCATGAACAAGTACGCGCCGGTCTGGGAAGGCTGCTTTATAGCTTGACCTCATCACAAACTCAAATTACGTTATGCGTAATTCAATTACGTTAAAAGTCTTGAGAGCCACCTGGGTGGCGCTAGGGCTTACGCGGTGTGTCAGTTTCTGCCGCTTTGCCAACAAGACGGTATCTACAGAATCTTCTACAGAGGTCGAGATGCTCACAGCCCACTCTTTTGAATCCTTGGCCTACCAAAGCGGCTTCGGTAATGAGTTCAGCAGCGAAGCTCTGCCCGGCGCGTTACCGCGCGGGCAGAACTCCCCGCAGCAACATTCCCATGGTCTGTACACCGAGCAATTTTCCGGTACAGCGTTCACCGTGTCGCGTGCCGAAGCCCGTCGAACCTGGTTATATCGAATCAAGCCATCGGCGGCACACCCCCGTTTTGAGCGCTTGCTGAGGCAGATTGTCGGGCAACAGCTTGGCCCGATTACCCCTAACAGGCTGCGCTGGGGCGCGTTCGAAATCCCGTCAGCGCCCACTGATTTCCTTGATGGCTTAATCAACCTTGCCAGCACGGCCGCGGCGGATCAGGTCGAAGGCGTAAGTGTGTATGTCTACTGCGCCAACCGCTCAATGGACCGCGCGTTCTTCAATGCTGACGGTGAATGGCTGATCGTGCCCCAAGTTGGTCGCTTACGAGTGATCACTGAATTGGGCGTGCTGGAGATCGAGCCGCAAGAAATTGTCGTGCTGCCCCGTGGTTTGAAATTTAGTGTTCACCTACTCGACGCGAGCGCCCGCGGCTATGTTTGTGAGAATCATGGCTGCGCGTTGCGCCTGCCGGATCTGGGGCCAATTGGCAGCAATGGCTTGGCTAATCCACGGGATTTTCTGACACCTGTTGCGCAGTTCGAAGACCGAGAGGAGCCAGTACTGCTGGTGCAGAAATTTCTCGGCGAACTGTGGGCTACGCAACTTGATCATTCGCCGTTCGATGTGGTGGCGTGGCATGGCAACAACGTGCCGTATAAGTACGATTTACGCCGTTTCAATACCGTGGGTTCGGTGAGTTTTGATCATCCGGACCCGTCGATCTTTACCGTGTTGACCGCGCCCAGTTCAGTTCAGGGTCAGGCCAACGTCGATTTTGTAATCTTTCCGCCGCGCTGGATGGTTGCTGAAAAAACCTTTCGGCCACCGTGGTTCCATCGCAATCTAATGAATGAGTTCATGGGGTTGATTGAAGGCGCTTACGATGCCAAGGCCGAGGGTTTCATCCCCGGCGGCGCGTCGTTGCATAACTGTATGAGCGCCCACGGGCCGGATAATGCCACCGCAGTAAAAGCCATCGCTGCCGAATTAACGCCGCAGAAAATCGACAACACCATGGCGTTCATGTTCGAGACCGGCAAAGTGCTGCGTCCTAGCCGCCATGCCCTCGACTGCCCGCAACTGCAAACTGACTACGATGCCTGTTGGTCAGGCATGGCCAAAACCTTTGATTCGGGAACCCAAGCATGACGTCTCCATCGAATACCCTTAGCTGGGTGATCTCGGCCAACGGCCACAGCGATTTCCCGTTACACAACTTGCCGCTGGGTGTGTTCAGCCGAGACGGTCTGAGCAAGCGCGGTGGCGTGGCCATCGGCGAAATGATTTTCGACCTGCGAGCAGCATTAAGTGCGGGCTTTTTTAACGGCGTCGCCTTTGATGCTGCAGAAGCCGCCAGTCGTGATCAGCTCAATGACTTTTTTGCCTTGGGTTCGCCTGCCCGTAGGGCGTTGCGCAATGAGCTGTTGCACTTACTCGACCATGCGAGCCCGCAACTTTCCCGCTTGCAGCCCTTGGCTGAAACCTTGCTGCACCCCATGGCCGACTGCGTGATGCATGTACCAGCGCGCATCGGTGATTACACCGATTTTTACGTTGGTATCCATCATGCGATGAACGTCGGCAAGCTGTTTCGCCCGGATAATCCGCTGCTGCCCAACTACAAATACGTGCCTATCGGATACCACGGTCGTGCGTCGACCATTTGTATTTCAGAGACCCCGGTCAAACGTCCTAACGGCCAGACCTTGGCCCCGGGCGCGACGGTTCCCGAGTTTGGCCCGAGTAAACGCCTGGATTACGAACTGGAAATGGGCGTGTGGATAGGTCCGGGTAATGCGTTGGGCGAGGCAATCGCCATCGGTGATGCTGCCGAGCATATTGCCGGGTTTTGCTTACTTAATGACTGGTCGGCTCGCGACTTACAAGCTTGGGAATACCAGCCATTGGGGCCGTTCTTGTCCAAGAGCTTTGCCACCAGTATCTCCGCCTGGGTAGTGACGGCAGAGGCTTTGGCTCCGTTTCGCACCGCGCAACCGGCGCGACCAGCGGGCGATCCGCAACCTTTGCCGTACCTGTTCGACGCTGGCGATCAACGGGACGGGGCATTGGATATCGAACTGGAAGTGTTGCTACTCACCCAGCAGATGAAAGAGCAAGGCATAGCGCCTCAGCGTCTGGCCTTGAGCAATACGCAAAACATGTACTGGACCGTCGCACAAATGGTGGCGCACCACAGCGTCAATGGGTGCAAATTGCAGCCAGGTGATTTGTTGGGTACCGGGACGTTATCCGGGCCGCACGTGGGGCAGTTTGGTAGCTTGCTGGAAATCAGCGACGGCGGAAAAACCGCGCTGGCATTGGCCAGCGGTGAATCGCGGCGCTTCCTGGAAACCGGCGATGAAGTGATCTTCCGCGCGCGCTGTCACCGTGAAGGTTATGCGTCGATTGGCTTTGGCGAATGTCGAGGTGTTGTGCTCGGCGCTTGAATGGAGTGCCTTTTGAAATGGCCTTCGCAGGCCAGCCTGCGAAGGAGCTAAGCAGGGGAATCAAAACTCGCGGTCAAACCCAATATTCAACGACCCGCTGCGCGGCAAGAAGCGTCCTTGCCGATTGCCTTGGACCTGCCCTTCGGCGTAGCTCAACTGACCATTGACCCACACGGCATCAATCCCCTCGGCGGCGCGTTGTGGGTCATTAAAGTCGGCAACGTCACGGATGCGTGTTGGATCAAACAGGACCAGATCGGCCCAATACCCTTCGCGAATTTCTCCCCGCTCATGCAAGCCAAAACGTGCCGCTGAAAGACCGGTCATTTTATGTACGGCGGTGTGCAACGGGAACAGGCCCAGGTCGCGGCTGAAGTGTCCCAGCACTCTAGGAAACGCGCCCCACAAACGCGGATGCGGAAACGGGTCTTCGGGCAAACCGTCAGAGCCAATCATCGATAACGGGTGCGCCAGAATACGCTGCACGTCGCTTTCGTCCATGCCGTAATACACCGCGCCCGCAGGCTGCAATGTGCGTGCGGTGTCCAGCAATGAAAGGCCCCACTCATTGGCGATGTCGATCAAATCGCGACCGCCTTGATCAGGATGCGGCGTCGACCAAGTAATGGTAATGCGGAAGGCGTCGGTGACTTGTTTGAGATCAAGCGTCGAGGAACTGGCGGCATACGGGTAACAATCGCAGCCTACCGGGTGGGTGTGTGCGGCGCTTTCCAGTGCAGCGAGCAGTTGCGGACTGCGGCCCCAATTACCGGCACCAGCGCATTTCAAGTGCGAAATCACTACCGGCGCTTTGGCGTGACGCGCAATGCGGAACGCTTCGTCCATCGCCTCCAACACGGGCTCAAATTCACTGCGTAAATGCGTGGTATACAGCGCGCCGAATGCGGTCAGCTCTTCGGCCAGTTGCAGCACTTCGTCGGTGTCCGCCGAAAACGCCGAGGCGTAAGCCAAACCTGTAGAAAGCCCCAGTGCACCGGCCTCAAGGCTTTCGCGCAACTGGGTACGCATGGCAGCGATTTCCGCCGGGGTGGCGGTGCGGTGCAGATCATCCAGATGGTTGCTGCGCAAGGCGGTATGACCGATCAGCGCCGCGACGTTGACGGCGGGGCGGGCGGCGTCTACTGCCGCGCGGTAATCGCTGAAACGCGGGTAAATAAAAGCAGCGGCGGTGCCCAGCAAGTTCATCGGGTCCGGCGGCTCAGCCAACAGACTCACAGGTGAAGCACTGATTCCGCAGTTGCCAACGATCACCGTGGTGACACCTTGGCTGATTTTCGGCAGCATTTGAGGTGTGCGAATAACCACGGTGTCGTCGTGGGTGTGGACGTCGATAAATCCCGGTGCCAATACCCGGCCATTGGCGTCAATTTCGTCCTTGGCCGACACATCATCGAGCTTGCCAATACGTTGAATTCGGCCTCCATGGATGGCCACGTCGGCAGGGTAGGCCGGACTGTTGCTGCCGTCGATGACCAGTACGTTGCGGATCAGTAAGTCGTAGAGCATGTCTGTCTCCCTGTGGTCGAAAACCGTTCACGGTACGCCTGAGGTGTAATCGCGACGGATCTTAAAAAGCTGCGGCGCAATGTTTCTTCAGTGCCAAATCCACAGCGGTTGGCAATGCGTTTGATCGGCAGGACGCTATCACTCAGCAGGCGCCGTGCAGCTTCTACGCGAAGCTGTTCGATAGCCCGCGCCGGGGTGCTTGCTGTTTCGGCGCGGTAGTGACGGACGAAACTGCGTTCACTCATGCCGACCCGTTCGGCAAGGACGGCGACTGATAAGTCGCCGCTGAGGTTGTCGGCAATCCAGGCATGAAGTTCAGCGAAGCGCCCGGCGCTTTTCTGTAACGCAAGGGTCGCGCTGAACTGCGATTGCCCACCGGGACGTTTAAGGAATACCACTAGATGTCGAGCAATGGCCAACGCCAATTCCTGGCCCAGATCCTCTTCCACTAGCGCTAACGCCAGATCAATGCCCGCTGTCACCCCCGCCGAGGTCCAGACCATACCGTCGTTGATGAAAATAGGATCAGGCTCTACTCGCAGTGCTGGATAGCGCAGCGCCAGTTCATCGCAACGGCTCCAATGCGTAACCACCCGCCGTCCATCCAGCATCCCGCCCGCCGCCAGCAAAAACGCACCGCTGCACACCGACGCCAGTCGCCTTGCCGTTGTCGCTTGCCCACGTAACCAGCTCAGCAACTCCAGGTTTTCAGCCGCCGCATTAACGCCCCGACCGCCCGCGATGATCAAAGTATCGGAGGGGTCATCAGCTCCGGGCAACGGCGCGGTCAGCAATCCCAAGCCTGCCGATGAAACCACCGAGTTCGGTTCGGCGGCGATCACCTGAAGTGCGTAAACCAGGCCACGGCCTTGCTTGCGCATCAAGTCGTTGACCGTGGCAAATACCTGCAGCGGGCCGCAAACGTCTAGCAATTGCACGTCGGGAAAGGCCAGCAGATGCACGGTTTTAAGTGGGGTGGTCATGGCAGGCTCCGCGCCAACGAAGCATGTTGGCGGAAAATGTGGGGTGTCTGGCGTATCTGCCAAAGGCTAGCGGACTACAGTGGTTTCGTCCATCACCCACACCACGGCATACCCAGAGAAGGAGACATCGCATGGCGCTTCACATCGGTTTACTGGTATTTCCTAACGTGCAACAGCTGGACCTGACCGGGCCCTATGAAGTATTCGCGTCGTTGCCTGACGTGACCGTGCACCTGGTTTGGAAGACGCTTGCGCCGATTCGTTCCAGCACCGGACTGACCCTAATGCCCGATACTGTTTTTGAAAGCTGTCCGCCTCTGGACGTGATTTGTATTCCTGGGGGGAAGGGTGTCGATGCGTTGATGGAGGACGCCGAGACGCTGGCGTTCATTCAACGTCAGGCGCAGGGTGCGCGCTTTGTGACCTCGGTCTGCACTGGCGCATTGGTGTTGGGAGCGGCGGGTTTGTTGCGGGGCCGGCGCGCGACCACGCATTGGGCGTCACACGGATTGCTCGAAGCGCTCGGGGCGGTTCCGGTGCAGGCGCGGGTGGTTCGTGATGGCAACCTGATGACGGGCGGAGGGATCACGGCGGGGATCGATTTCGCGCTGACCTTGGCTGGGGAATTGTTCGGTGCGCTGGAAGCCCAAGCCACCCAACTGCAACTGGAATATGCGCCTGCGCCGCCGTTTAATGCAGGGCATCCCGAGACGGCGCCCGCTGAGGTGCTGGCGTTGGCCGTCAAACGCGGTGCGGCGTCGCTGGCCAACCGTCAGCAGGTGATAGCGCGGGTTGCCGCCAGACTGCACAGCGCCTGAGCCTTCAGCGCCGCCGGGCTCAAGAACACTCAATCACAGGAAAACGCCACCGGAGGCTTCGATGCGCTGACCGTTGACCCAACCGTTGCCATCGGCCAATAGCATGGAAATTGCACCGCCGATGTCGTCAGGCAAACCCACCCGGCCTAACGCGGTGCCAGAGGCAATATGTTGATTAACCTGTGGATTGTCACGTACCAATCCGCCGCCGAAGTCGGTAGCGATAGCGCCCGGCGCCAAGGTGTTGACCCGAATACCCCGTGGCCCCAGCTCTTGCGCTTGATAACGGGTCAGCACTTCAATACCGCCTTTCATTATTGCGTAGGCCGCTTTGCCGATCATGGAAAAGCGGGTCAAACCTGAGGAAATATTAACAATCCGGCCCTGGTCCGCAATCATCGGGAGCAGACGTTGAGTCAGGAAAAACGGACCTTTGAGATGAACATTCATCATCTGGTCGAATTGCTCTTCACTGGTCTCGGCGAAGCTGGCGTCTATACCGGTACCGGCGTTGTTGATCAAAAAGTCGAATGAATCCCGAGAAAAATTGCTGTTGAGCGCGTCACTGACCAATGAGGTAAACCCAGCAAAAGTGCTGCTGTCGCCGACGTCCAGTTGCAGCATGACGGCGCGGCTGCCGAGGCGCTCGATTTCCTTGGTAACGGCTTGAGATTCAGTGGTGTTGCTGTGAAACGTACCAATGATGTCGATGCCTTGGGCCGCCAAGTGCAGGGCGGTGCTTTTGCCGAGGCCACGGCTGGCTCCGGTGATGAGTGCGATTTTACGGGTCATTGTGTGTTCCTTTTGCGCAAGAGTGATGCGGTGGACGTAGTGTATTTATCCGCCGCTTCATGATAAATAGGGCTAAATCGGAATCACTGATCGAATATTTCGAACAATCCAAGGGTTGGCGATGAACAAACTTGAATTACTGAAAACATTCGTCAGGGTCACCGAGCTGTCGAGTTTTACTCAAGCCGGGGAAAGCCTGGGCCTGCCGCGATCAACGGTTTCCGAGCACGTGCAGGCGCTGGAAGTCTTGATGGGCACGCAGTTATTGCACCGCACCACCCGCAAAGTGCAGGTTACCCAAGACGGTTTGGTGCTGTATGACCGTAGCAAAAGTTTGCTGTCGAACATGGACGAACTCGAAGGTTTATTTCGACAGGAGGGTGCGGTATTGGCCGGACGTTTGCGGGTGGACATGCCCAGTTCATTGGCACGCAAATTGTTTATGCCACGGCTGCCTGAGTTCGTTCGCCGTCATCCGCAAATCGATCTGGAAATCAGCAGCACCGATCGTCGGGTTGATCTAGTGCGGGAAGGGTTTGATTGTGTGTTGAGAGTGGGCGCACAACCGGATCAATCGGTTATCGCTCGGTCGATTGGGCGGGTCACGATGATCAATTGCGCGAGCCCGAGTTATCTACGCGCGTATGGGGTGCCAATCGCCCTCGAAGATTTGGCCCAGCATCGGCTGGTTCATTACGTGGGGGTTTTGGGCGCACGCTCCGATGGGTTTGAATACCTGCACAACGGTAAAGTGCGACGGCTGCCTATGGCGGGCTGTATTACGGTCAATAACACCGAAACCTACGAATCCGCCTGCCGTGCGGGCCTTGGTCTGGTGCAGGTTCCACGGATGGGCGCGCGCGAGTTTCTGGCCAGCGGCGAATTCGTGTCGATATTACCTGATTACGTGCCCGCGCCAATGGAGGTGTCGCTGCTCTACGCCCGGCAGCAGCACGTACCGGAGCGGCTGAGAATTTTCATGCAATGGCTTGAGGCGTTGTTTCGCGAGTATGTGCAGGAGACTTAATTACTGGGCTGTCGGGATTTCATACCACCCCAGAAACAGGCTCAGCGTGGATTCCATCACCGATTCTTGAGCGCAGGAAGCCAACGTTTCAGCGCCTTGAGTGATCTGTGGCCAGAAGGCAAACGCTTTTATCAGGGCGTGAATCTGGGTCGCGGCGAAGCTGGGGTCAACGGCTTTGAAACGGCCGTCCAGTTGCGCTGCGCGGATCCAGGCAGTGAAGCTTTCTTCCCGTTCATTTAGGCGTGAGACCATGTTTTGCGCGCGCTCTGGAGAATGAATTGTGGCAGCAATAGCCACGCGCGCCAGATCAATGAAGTTGCTGTCAGCCAGCGTTCGCATTTTTGATTCCAACAATGCCTTGAGTTGATCGCGTAGCGGGCGCTCGGGGTGGTAAGTCATATCTTGCAGATCGGTACTGCTGGTCCATAGCCGTTGCAGAATTTCGGAGAACAGTTCCTCCTTGCTCGGAAAGTGGTTGTACACCGTGCGCTTGGAGACTTGTGCCACTGCGGCAATTTTGTCCATGCTGGTGACGTCGAACCCATTGACGCGAAATTCGGCAATCGCCGCCAAGACAATGGCTTCACGTTTACGGTCGGTCAGGCGCAGGGGAGCTTTCATAAAAATTCGCTTCAGACGGGCGGATTGAAAAATTTACACTTTGCAGTTTACTTGTCACCCGGGTTGTTGCAAGCTTAAAACTACACTGTGTAGTGTAGTTGTTCCCGCTGGACACTCTACCTGTCATCCTCGTTCGTCAAGATCCAGGAATCCCGTCCTGCTCCTTGGAGTCAGCTTCTCATGACCAAGACACCGCAATTCGTTAAAGTCGCCGCCCCTATGTTGGATTCTTTTCAGCAGGAAGGGCGCTACCGTAACCACGCCCCAACACACCGATTGGGATTTCTGAAAACCCTGCGTTTATTTTGGATGGCGCTTTTTGGAAAGCCTTCGCACACCCGCCCAGCGGGCGACATCCCGGTGCAACCGCTGTCCCGTCAGCAACTGCTAGCGGCGCCTAATAACAGTGTGTTCCGTTTGGGTCATTCAACGGTATTGCTCAAGCTGCGTGACCAGTTCTGGCTGACTGATCCGGTGTTCGCTGAGCGTGCATCTCCCGTGCAATGGGCCGGCCCGCAGCGTTTCCATCAGCCACCCATCAGTCTCGACGAACTGCCGCCGATCAAGGCTGTGATTCTTTCGCATAACCATTACGACCACCTCGATCACATGGCAATCAAGGCGCTTATCCACAAAACCGAACACTTCCTGGCGCCTACAGGGGTGGGCGACACCTTGATTGAGTGGGGCGTGCCGGCAGAGAAAGTGCAGCAACTGGATTGGTGGCAATCCACTGAAGTGGGTGGCTTAACCTTTGTGGCCACGCCATCGCAACACTTTTCCGGGCGTACGTTGCTCGACGGCAATAGAACGTTATGGGCATCGTGGGTGATGGTCGATAACAACCAGAAAATCTTCTTCAGCGGGGACAGTGGGTATTTCAACGGTTTTAAACACATCGGCGACCGCTTTGGCCCATTTGACCTCACGCTGATGGAAACCGGCGCCTACAACGTCGACTGGCCCGATGTCCACATGCAGCCCGAGCAAACACTGCAAGCGCACATTGATCTGCGCGGGCGTTGGCTCTTGCCGATTCACAACGGCACCTTCGATTTGGCGATGCACGCCTGGCATGAACCGTTCGATCGCATCCTGGCGCTGGCTTGGGAAAAAAATATTGCCATCAGCACGCCGCAGATGGGCCAGCCGTTCTACCTGGATTATCCCACCCGCGGGCATGCCTGGTGGTTAGGGGTTGAAGGGGTGGTTGAGACAAGTCCAGGCAATGCGGAGCGTCACGGGATTCGGGGTTTGTAGGAACTATCATGTTTGAGGGGGAAACTCCGCGTGCTGCAACAGGGCTTCGTACCAACGATTCACCGACAATCCCAATCCGCCTATGTCGAGGAAAGGTCCTTGGGATCGGGTGGGGTAGCGGGGCGCGGTTTTTCACCCTGTTGGTTGAGCTTTTTATTGTGTTCGCCCACATCACCGACCTCTTTTGGTGTTTGAGTAGTGCCGCTGCGTTTGGTCGTTTGAATCATGCTAGGAGCCTCTATGGTGGTTACTGGCTAAGAGAGCGAATCAATCGCCGCGCTTCATCGACCGCTAGTGGCTGCTTCATTCGTTCGGCAAATAACGCCATCGCCCGTTGATATTGGCAGGCGACGATGGCAGCAACCATACCGTTCTGGCTTAGCAGGGCGATGAAGTTGTAGTGTTCCGGCGAGCCTTCAAAGACGATGTCGTCCCACGTTTCGGCGTGGCCCAGGTAATCGAAGCGTTTGCCAAAGTGGTAGGTCCAGAAAAACGGCACGTCGGCGTATTGTTCATGAGCGCCTAGCATGTTGTGCGCCGCGATCCGCGCCTGTTGTTGGGCCAGTCGCCAATGTTCGATGCGATGCGGCTTGCCAGACAATGGGAAGGTAACGATGTCGCCTGCTGCCCATAAGCCCTCGGCGACTTGCATGCCCCCATCCACTCGTAGGGAACCGTCGTGTTCTCGATTGACGCCCTCGACCCATTCAATCGCCGGGCTGACACCGATACCGATCAGGGCTAATTCAGCTTGGAGCCGCTCGCCGGTATCGAGTACCACCGACGCAAGATGCCCAGCGCCTTCAAAACGTGTCACGTCCACGTGGGTACGAAACAACACGCCGTTTTGTTCATGCAAGTGACGAATAGCGCGCCCGATACGTTCGCCAAATTGCGCGCTGAACGGTGCTTGATGCCGCGCTATTACGGTCACCGACATCCCGCGTTTGCGCAACGCCGAAGCCGCTTCTAACCCAATAAAGCTGTCGCCGATAATCACCGCTTGAGCGCAAGGAGGCGCTGCGTGCAAGATCCACTCTGCGTCCTGTCTTGTGCGCAGTAGCAACACCTCTGGCAACTTGGCGCCGGGCACGTCCAGTGAATGGGGTTCTGCGCCGGTGACCAACAGCGCAGCGTGGTACTCAAACGGCTGCTCACCTGTCTCATTCAGGCGCACGGTCAAGCGTTTGCTGGCAACCTCCAGCCGGGTGACCTCGCCATGAATTCGCTCGATACGGTGCTGGCGGTAAAAAGCTTCATCGCGCAGGGGCGGGATTTTGTCCGGTTTCATTTCCCCAGCGATGACAAACTTACTTAGCGCGGTGCGGTCGTAACCGGGTTGGGCCTCACGGTCGATCAACAGCAGGCGACCGCCAAAGCCTTTTGCCCTTAATGCAGACGCCGCGGCGGTCCCAGCAGCCCCAGCGCCAATAATTGCAAAGCAGCGTTCATCCTTCACAACGGCGGCGGACGTCAGTAGGGGGTTGTCGTCGATTCGCACTTCGCCATCCACTACATACGCCGGGTAGCGCTTCAGGTTATCCAGAGCGGGTGGTTCACATAACGTGCCGTCTTCGATGGCAAATGTCCCTTTGTGCCAGGGGCAAATCAGCCTGCCGTTGCACACTGCTCCATCAACTAGAGGCGCGCCGGCGTGGGGGCATAGAGCTTGATAAGCACGGACCTCATCGCCAAGCCGCAGCAACAAAAATTTCTGCTCGCCAATTTCGACTTGGGTACCCCCGTCATGGCTTAGGTCGGCGAAACGGGCGACTGGATGTAGGGCCATGAGCATTCTCCAGGAGGTTGTTCCCCTTATGAGTCAGCGTCTTGGGTGAGGTTCAGTGAAAATGACCGTTGCCTGCCTGGAACTCGGCTACGTTCGTCGGAGAAGCGCCCCTACCTGAACGGTGACGCTGGGTGACATTCCCGCGCTTGCACCCGGCCAGTCTCGGCACGCATGATCTGGCCTTTGCTGACGGCTTTACCGTCAGCTGCCGAATCTGCTGTCACGGAGGCACTGTTGTCGATGGAAGAGGTTAGTCGCGGTTTCAGCAGCTGGTTGAAGGCGCCGGGCCACGCGGATTGGTTGTCGCGGGAGGGCAATCGACTATTGGCGTTTGCCAAGGCCGCAAAACTACCGCAAGGTTTCGGCAATCTGGATGATGAAGGGCATCTGCCCGAGCACGCCCAGGCCGAAACCATGAACACGGCGCGCATGACTCATAGTTTTGCCTTGGCGCACATCGCCGGTATTCCAGGCTGTGCCGCGTTGATTGATCATGGCATTGCGGCGCTCCGTGGCCCGCTTCGCGACGCCGAGCATGGCGGCTGGTTCGCCACTCCGCTGGCCAGTGGCGCTGATGACGCAAAAGCTGCCTATTTGCATGCGTTCGTCGCACTGGCCGCCAGCTCGGCGGTAGTCGCCGACCGCCCCGGCGCATCTGAATTGCTGGCGGACGCTATAGATGTGTTGGAAACGCATTTCTGGAGCACAGAAGAGGGCGCCTTGCGAGAGTCCTTTGCCCGCGACTGGAGTCATGAAGAGGCCTATCGCGGCGCTAACAGCAATATGCACGGCACCGAAGCTTTTTTGGCACTGGCCGATGTCACTGGCGACAGCAAATGGTTGGACCGTGCTCTGAGTATTGTCGAAAGGGTGATTCATACCCATGCTGCTGCCAACAGCTTTCAAGTGGTGGAGCATTTCAGTCTGAATTGGCAGGCTCTGCCTGATTACAACCAGGACAACCCGGCGGACGGTTTTCGGCCTTTCGGCACGACCCCGGGCCACGCTTTCGAATGGTCACGGTTGTTGCTGCACCTTGAAGCGGCACGCCAACAAGCGAAACTGCCGACGCCGCATTGGTTGCTTGAAGATGCCACGTTATTGTTCAAAGGCGCTTGCCAGAATGGCTGGAATGTCGACGGAGCTCCTGGCATTGTCTACACCCTGGACTGGCAAAACCGTCCGGTGGTGCGTCACCGTCTGCACTGGACTCACGCTGAAGCCTGCGCGTCAGCAGCGGCGTTGTTGCAGCGTACCGGCGAAAAACAGTACGAGGACTGGTATCGGCTGTTCTGGGAATTCAACGAAACCTTCTTCATCGACCGCATAAATGGCAGCTGGCTTCACGAGCTAAACCCACATAACCAGCCCAGCGCCGATATCTGGCCCGGCAAACCAGACCTGTATCACGCGTACCAAGCGACGCTGTTGCCCTTGCTGGCACTGACACCCAGCCTGGCCATGGGCCTCGCTCGGATTAGGTGAGCTCAAAAGACCTTAATTTTTCAGGCGAAAATTCGTTGGCCAGACCTGTGCTCGCCAAGGGCGCTTAGAGTGAGGCGTGTCACTCATCAATCGTCAGTTCAACCCATGTTGGCGCGTGATCGCTGGCGTGGGGCAGGTCTCGCGGCCAGCGGTCGACGCCAGCGTTTTTCAATCTTGGCGCAAGCTCGGCGTTGAGCAGCAGATGGTCAATGCGCAAGCCAGAGTTAGTTTCCCAGTGTTTGCGAAAATAATCCCAGAAGGTATAGATCCGTTCATCCGGGTAGTGGGTGCGCAGGGCATCGGTCCAGCCTTGAGCCAGCAGGCGTTGGAAGCATTCGCGGCTTTGCGGCTGTAGCAGCGCATCTTTTAGCCATGAACGGGTGTTGTAGATGTCTTGATCGGTGGGTATCACGTTGTAGTCACCAGCCAGCACCACCGGGTGGCCGCTGTCATACAAGCCCGCAGCATGCTCGATCAGCTTTTGGAACCAGTGCAATTTGTACTCGAATTTTGCCCCCGGCTGGGGATTGCCGTTAGGCAGGTATAAGCAGCCAATGATGATCCCATGCACGGCAGCTTCAAGATACCGGCTGTGGGTGTCGTTTTCATTGTCCGGTAACCCGCGACGAATCTCTAGCGGGTCCATCCCTTTGGCGAGAATGGCCACGCCATTCCAAGACGATTGCCCGTGCCAGACCGCCCCATAACCCGCCTCCCGAACGTCATTGATAGGGAACGCCAAGTCGGTTGCTTTCAATTCCTGCAAACACACTACATCCGGTGCTTCACGTGCCAGCCACTCCAACAGAATGGGCAGGCGTGCGCGAATGCCATTGATATTGAACGTAGCGATCTTAAGCAGGTTCATGGGCTGGTGTCTCAGATGGGTTCTCAGTGCTTTGAGGTGCCGCCGCGAGAGATTCAATGCGTTGCACTGCCCATTGCGGTCTTTTTGTCCGTTAGTGAACACTTGCCAGGCAAGCCGCCGCCGTTGACTTTGCGCTTTGGTGGCTACTTGTTACCGGCGGCACCGTCCATGCTTTAGGTGCTGCGTAACAGCAAAGGGCTTTTTAACGCCACCTGATGGGCTTAACCTGTGGTCAAATCTCAGTGATCGAGGGAGACACACCCGATGAACGCAAACGCCTGCGCAGACACTCACATCCAGCCATTACCTTTTCAATTGGGCGGCGATCAATCGCCGCTTAACGATGCCGACGCCGATGAAGACGACAGTTACGGCGGCTACGGCGGCGACGTCGATCTTGATCTGGAAGACCTGAGACTTGAAGAATTCAGTGACTCAGACAAACTCGACTCGACCCATGGCGGTGACGTTGGGTCGTCGTCATTGAGCTAAGATCGTTGTGCTGCCTGGGCGACGACGCGATTTCAAACAGCGCCGCCTTTAGCCATATGCCGCGCCATGTCGATCACCGCTTCTTCGGCCGTTGCACTCACACCTGCCCAACTGCAGGCCAGCATCAAATTGCGCGGCAGGCCGAAGTCTTCCACCATAAACCCATCTGCATCAAACCCTTGCGGGTCATGACTTACCAATTCGCGCAGCGACCCGATCGGGTCGAAATAAGCCCACACCGGTTTACCCAGTGCTACCGCCATCCCGACTTCGAATGCGGTGCCCGAGTCCGGCTCCAGGCCGCGAAACACGTTTAAATTGGCCAATACCCCTTCGCAGCGCCTGAGCATGACGATGTTCATTGCACAGATCTGTTGTGCAGTGGCCTCTGGCGTTCGATCTTCGGTGACTTCGTTATCGAAGGGGTACAAACCCTCTATTCCCTGATTCGCGCACAGAGCTTTGAGGTAGTGGCCGTGCTCAATGGCGTCTGGCCTGAAAACGTCGAAGCCCGCTAGATAGATTTGCGGTGCCGATAATTTTTTCATATCAAATACCTTGAATTTTTCGCCTTGCGTCGATTCTAGCTTGCCGCCGTGGACGTGCGCTGTTATCTGTACGGATAACCAGTATCGGCCAATGTAAATCAGCTTTGTGAATAACTTCCGTGAACAGTACTCCCCTAGACAACCCGTTTTATTACCTCGTCAATTTTCAGCGCGTGCTGGAGTGGGTCGCTGAGCGTTACGCCGATTTGCTGGACAGCGCCGAGCGCCAGTTCATCAGCGACTTTATCGATCTGCCTCAGAACGCTCAAGGCTTGCTAGTACGAATGGTAATGCGCAAGGGCACACTGTTTCGCGCCAGTAAATTGAGCTACACAGAGATTGGCGACCCAGCGGCGGCCGTGCAACCGTTGCTGGAAAATGGCTGGGTAAACCCGCGACCCCTAACTAGCCTGGATGAGCTCTTCGGGCTGTTGCGCAAGGCCGAGGTCGTTACGTGTTTTAAGGCGCATGGATTAAAAAATACTGAAAAAAAAACCGTAATGCTTGAACAGTTACATGGCCTTTATCCCGAAACGCAAACGATTGATCAGTGGCACAGCACGTTCAATGAACCGGTGTACGGCCTTACTGTCATGGCGCTCTGCGAACGGTTACGGCTGTTGTATTTCGGCAATTTGCACCAAGAATGGTCGGAGTTTGTGCTCGCCGATCTAGGGGTTTACCGCTACGAAAAAGTCGAATTCAGCGCAGAATCTCGCGGTATCAATGAACGCGCAGACATCGACACCTGTTTGCAGCTGCACCTATGTCGGCAAACGTTGGAGCTATCACTGACGGTGGAAACGCTGACAACTTTGGCCCAGCAAGCGCTCGCGGTCGAGAGTCGCAGTCCGTGGCTGAATATGCGCCGAGCCAAGCTGCTGTTCCAGATAGGTCAACGGGCCGAACGGTTGCAGGACTGGGCGCTGGCCTTATCGGTTTATGAGCAGGGCAATTACCCCGGTGCCCGACTGCGACGGATTCGGGTGCTGGAACGCAGTGCTGACGTCCTAGGGGCCATGGCATTGCTCGAGAGCGCCCAAACAGCGCCTGAAAATGCTGCCGAGGCTCAGGGCTTGTTACGCATATTGCCGCGACTACAACGCCGGTTGGGTTTGCAGAGCCCGCGCCGACGCCGTGCCAATGTGCTGAGTCGTCTTGATATAACGGTGCCTCAGAACCTGGAGCTAAGCGTTGAGCAAATGATTCAGCGGCACTTGGCCGATGATGCCGGACCGGTTTACTACGTCGAAAATACGCTGATTAACTCGCTGTTTGGATTGCTCTGTTGGTCGGCCATCTTTGCTCCGCTACCCGGGGCGTTTTTTCACCCGTTTCACAGTGCGCCCAGCGATCTGTATAGCCCTGATTTCTATCAACGCCGAGCAACATTGTTTGACGATTGCCTGCGACAGCTGGATTCTGGGGCGTATCAGACTACTGTTCGCCAACACTTCCAAAACAAACAAGGCCTGCAATCGCCGTTTGTATTTTGGGGCACATTGACTGAAGAGCTGTTAGACCACGCGTTGCAGTGCTTGCCCGCCGAGCATCTGCGCCGATGGTTTCTGCGGTTGCTGATGGACATCAAAGCCAATCGCACGGGCATGCCCGACCTGATCCAGTTTTATCCGGCCCAGCAGCGTTACCGCATGATCGAAGTCAAAGGGCCCGGCGACCGTCTACAGGACAATCAGTTGCGTTGGCTGGATTTCTGCACTGAACATGGTATGCCAGTGGTGGTGTGTTACGTGCAATGGGCAAAAGAGTCGCTGGCCATATATCCGGCAGCCTGAGCACCGGTTCTTTTTCATTAAGCCCACTACGACAATGACCTGGAAGCACCAGTTCTTGCACACGCTTATGACAGCCTCGATCATCTCTACTACGTTTCAAAACGGGTCGCCCTAGTGCAAAAGTGACCCGTTTTTACCGCAAAGTAGTTACTTGCTACCGCTGCCACCAGCCCCCCGGCGCCCCCTCCACCACCCGCGCCACCGCCGCCGCTTCCACCCATACCGCTGCCATTACTTGCGCCGCCGCCCTCGGCACCGCCGCCATTGCCTTTCATCGTCCCCATACTATTGGCCCCTGAACCATTAGAGGTGCCATTGGGGACTTTGCCATTTTCCATCGACGCCGGTGTTCTAGGCGCGTTGTCTTCAGGATCTGTGGCCCCGGTGGAGGAACTGGTGGCTGCGAGAGCCGCAGTGGAAAGCAGAGCTGCCAGGACCAGGGCGGTGATTTTTGTATGGATCATGATTGTAGTCTCGTAGTTTTAGGTTGGTACAGAACGTTGGTCCTTCTGTGCAATTAATAGGTGCCAATAAGCCGACCAGCGGTTTTGGGTAGCGTAGAGCGCTCACTACGGGTATTTTGCACTACCGTGAATTACTGTCATCAAGCGGAAATATTTAAAGCATTAAATCGTCACGGCTCCTTACTTGTGGGCTAACCACAAAATCCCCCCTTTCTGAGGTGTTGCCGTCATGTTGCTGACTAAAAACCGTCTGTCGCTTTTGCTGGCTACGTTGTGCCTGAGCGGCATGGCACACGCGACTGATGTAACCGGTGCAGGTTCGAGTTTTGTCTTTCCGGTGCTTTCCAAGTGGTCTCAGGACTATGGCAAAACTTCGCCGGATCGCATCAACTACCAATCGATTGGATCGGGCGGCGGTATTGCTCAGATCAAAGCTGCAACCGTTGATTTCGGCGCTTCCGATGCACCGTTGTCTGCCGAAGACCTGCAGGCTGCTGGCCTTGGTCAATTCCCAAGCGTGATCGGCGGTATTGTTCCGGTGTTCAACGTTGAAGGCGTAGAAGCCGGTAAGTTAAAGCTTGACGGCGAAACCTTGGCCAAGATATTTCAAGGCAAAATCACCAAGTGGAACGATCCAGCCATCGTTGCGTTGAACTCGGGCATCAAACTGCCAGATGCCAACATCACTGTGGTTCACCGTTCAGACGGTTCCGGCACCTCGTTCAACTTCACCAATTACCTGTCCAAAGTCAGCCCTGACTGGAAAGCGGGTCCAGGTTTCGGTACCGCAGTGCCATGGCCGGTTGGTGTAGGTGGAAAAGGTAATGAAGGTGTTGCGGCATACGTCAAGCAGATCAAAGGTTCGATCGGCTACGTTGAATATGCGTACGCTTTGACCAACAAAATGAACTCTGCTCAATTGAAAAACGCTGCCGGCAAGTTTATTGAGCCTAACGCTAAAGCTTTCCAGGCCGCTGCGGACACTGCCGATTGGGCCAGTGCCAAAGACTTTAACCTGATCATGACCAACGCACCGGGCGACAATGCGTGGCCGATCACGGCAACTACCTGGATTATCATGTACAAAAAAGCGAAGAACGCCGAGCAAAGCAAAGCGGCGTTCGACTTCTTCAAGTGGTCTCTGGAGCACGGCCAACAACAAGCTGCCGCTCTAGACTATGTCGCGCTGCCGGGTTCTTTGGTTCAACGGATTGAAGGCTACTGGAAATCTGACTTCAACCATTGATTTGAAGCCTTTGGCTCCCTCTCGCCCTGCCGTCTAGGTGGGGTGGCAGGGAGCATTCTTGCGAGTGGACCTTGATGACTGAACACACCCAAACCCTGTCCACGAAACATTCCAGCGTCGACAGTCTTGGCGACAAACGCGCTGCTCGGGATCAACGTCACGATCTGTGGTTTCGACGTTCGATGATGGGCGCTGCACTGCTGGTCCTGTTTTTGCTGATCAGCATTGCCGGGTCAACATTGTGGGGCGGCAGTCTGGCGTTTAGAACCTTCGGTCTGGATTTTCTTACCAGCACCGAATGGGATGCGGTAAACGGCCACTTCGGCGCGGTTGTGCCGATTTACGGCACGCTAGTCACCTCGTTCTTGGCGCTGTTGATTGCCGTGCCGGTGAGCTTTGGCATTGCAATTTTCCTGACTGAAGTTGCACCCCCTTGGCTGCGGATGCCGATTGCTTCGGCTGTCGAGTTGCTAGCCGGGATTCCCTCGATTATTTACGGCATGTGGGGGCTTTTTGTATTTGGCCCGTTCATGGCGGAGTACCTGTCACCTTGGATTAATGATTACCTCGGCGCACTGCCGCTGATTGGCTCCTTGTTCCAAGGTCCGCCCCTGGGTATCGGTATGCTGACTGCAGGCATTGTCCTGGCGATCATGATCATGCCGTTCATTACTTCAGTGATGCACGAAGTGTTTCGCAGCGTACCTACCACGCTCAAAGAATCCGCGTATGCCCTGGGCAGCACAACGTGGGAAGTGGTCTGGGACATCGTTCTGCCCTACACCCGATCAGCCGTGGTTGGCGGAGTGTTCTTAGGGTTGGGTCGGGCGCTTGGCGAAACCATGGCGGTGACCTTCGTGTTGGGCAATGCTCAACAATTTTCGGCGTCATTGCTGATGCCCAGCAGCTCAATCGCTTCAGTGATCGCCAACGAGTTCAGCGAGGCCTACACCGACCTGCACCGTTCGGCATTGATTGCACTGGGCTTTTTACTATTTGTGGTGACCTTCATCGTGCTGGCTTTGGCGCGATTTATGTTGATGCGCCTTTCGCGTAAGGAGGGGCTATGACAGACGCTACCGACACTCATAAGCTCAGCAACGAGCGCCTCTATAGGCGTCGAAATATAAAAAACTGGCTGGCCATGAGCCTTAGCTGTGGCGCCACCTTGTTCGGTTTGTTGTGGTTGGTTTGGATTCTACTCACCACCATCATCAACGGATTTCAGGCCTTGAACCTGAGATTGTTCACTCAAATGACGCCGCCGCCCGGTACTGAAGGGGGGTTAGCCAACGCGTTTTACGGCAGCGCATTGATGTCTGGTATTGCTTTGGTGATTGGCACGCCGATTGGCTTGATGGCCGGCATTTGGCTGGCCGAATTTGCGCGCTACACCCGTTTGGGCACTGCGATCCGCTTCATCAACGACATTTTGCTGTCGGCGCCTTCCATCGTATTGGGTTTGTTCATCTACACCGGTGTGATTCTGCCGCTGAATGTTCTGACCAACCATCAAGTCGGGTTTTCGGCTCTCGCGGGTGCTTTGGCCCTCGCCTTACTGGTGATCCCGGTGGTGGTACGCACCACCGATGAGATGCTGCAACTGCAACCCTCGACCATGCGCGAAGCCGCCTTGGCGTTGGGCGTCCCGCAATGGAAGTTAACCCTGCAAATTGTCCTGCGTGCGGCAAAAGCCGGGGTGGTTACGGGAGTGCTTCTGGCTCTGGCCAGAATTACCGGCGAAACCGCGCCGCTATTATTTACTGCATTCGGCAATCAGTTCTGGAGCAGCAACCTGCTAAAGCCGATTGCCAGCGTACCGGTCGTGATTTTCCAGTACGCCATGAGCCCCTTTGATGACTGGCACTCACTGGCCTGGGCGGGCGCGTTGATCCTGACGCTATTCGTGCTAATCCTCAGCTTGCTGTCCCGTTTGATCCTTTTGCGCAATAGGTTGACCTGATGAATAACCTCGCCCTAGCCAATGAAAGAACTAAAATTCGCGTGCGCGACCTAGAGTTCTTCTACAACGACCAACGCTCGCTGAAGTCCATCAACATGGACATTCCCGAAAAGCGCATCACAGCAATCATTGGGCCTTCAGGTTGTGGGAAATCTACGCTGCTGCGGGTGTTTAACCGTATTTATGCGATGTACCCGAAGCAGGAGGCCAAGGGCGAAGTGCTGCTCAACGGTGAAAATATTCTGGCGCCGGGTTATTCGATGAATCGACTGCGTAGCCATGTCGGCATGGTTTTTCAAAAACCGGTACCGTTCCCGATGTCGATTTTCGACAACATCGCTTATGCGGTACGTCACCACGAGAAACTGTCGCGGCGGGAGATGGAAGAGCGCGTCGAACAAGCTCTGCATGGCGCAGCCTTGTGGGACGAGGTCAAAGACAAACTCAAGCACAGCGCGCAAAGCTTGTCCGGTGGTCAGCAACAGCGCTTGTGCATCGCGCGGACTATCGCCCTGCGCCCTCAAGTGTTGTTGCTCGACGAACCGACTTCAGCCCTCGACCCGATCTCTACCGGCCGTATCGAGCAACTGATCACTGACCTGAAAGAGCAGTTCACGGTGATCATCGTCACTCACAACATGCAACAAGCTGCTCGAGTCTCGGACTACACCGCGTTCATGTTCATGGGTGAACTGATTGAGCACGGCGACACCGATACGATTTTTACTAAACCGAGCAAAACTCAGACCGAAGACTACATCACAGGGCGCTTCGGTTAAGGGCTGTATCAACGGCGACATTTACGGTTACGGAAATGGCGAGCGTCTGCGGGCGGTCACTCATGAACGCCTCAAGCCTTCCGCGTAGCCAGCGTTCTGCCGGGTCGGTGTCACTGAGACTGAGCCACACCATGGACAGCTCCATGGTAGGGGTGACGAAGGGCAACTGCTCTGCAAACATCGAACTGGACGCCGCAGCCATGGCGATAGCCGTGTAATCTGGCAAGCTCGCCAGCAGATCGGTGCCAGCCATCAATGCCGGTAAGGTGCTGTACTGGGGAATCGACAACACCACATGCCGTTTACGACCAATTGCCCGCAGCCACTCGTCCGAGAAGCTGCTGACGTTGGCGGTGTGCGAGACCACCACGTGCGGCCGTGAGCAATACTCATCAAGAGTCAAGGGTGTCGATGAGGCATCTGCTCGCAGCACGTTCGGGTACATGTTTCTGAGTGTTTTGCGCTTGGCGTTGGCCGGCAGGTCTTCGGTGCGGCTTATACCCACGGTAATTTCACCGGCCATCAGCAGTTCCGACATATTCCAGTGATCAACGTGCTTGACCACGATCACGATCATCGGCGCTTCTATACGGATAGCGCGCAATAATGCAGGCAACAGGCCGTATTCGACGTCATCGGACAGCCCGATGCGGAACGTCATGTTGCTCTCGTCGGGATTAAAGTCACGCGTCAGGCTCAAGGCTGTGGACATCGCGTCCAATGCCGGCGACAAGTGCTGGATAATCTCAAGGGCTCTGGCGGTCGGCTCCATACGGTGGCCAACTCGAACAAACAACGGATCATTGAGAAGTGTACGTAAGCGGTTCAGCGCTGCGCTGATTGTAGGTTGGCCGAGAAACAGCTTTTCCGCAGCACGGGTTACGTTGCGCTCTTGCATGAGTGTTTCGAAAACCACCATCAAATTGATGTCAGCTTTGCGCAATTCGTTGCGATTCATCTATTGCCGTCCTCTGAACATCTACATATGGCCAAACGGCCAAACGACGAAAAAAACGCGCGCACGCAAACAGCTGACAGTTTAGGAAGCTTGATGTCCTACCGTCTATATCGGCTTTAGTCCGGTACCCCTTAAGTAGTAGTGATAAATGAACTTAGGGTTGCCCGCACCTGTCAGTTTTATGGACCCACTGAGAGACTGAATCGCTCATGCATATTTCACTCAAACAGCAAGTTGCTTTAATCACCGGCGCGAGTTCCGGACTGGGGGCTGGCGCGGCGCGGGCTCTTGCGGCCGCGGGTGCAGCGGTGGTGATCAATTACAATTCGCATGCGGAGCCTGCCGAGCAGTTGGTGAACGAAATTCGTGCCGCCGGGGGGCAGGCCATCGCTGTCGGGGCCGATGTGTCGAAAGAAGACCAAGTCGAGCATTTATTTGCCGAGGCAATCAACGCGTTTGGTTTTATCGATATTTTGGTGGCCAATTCCGGGTTGCAGAAGGATTCGCCCATTGCCGACATGAGCCTGGCTGACTGGAACACCGTGATTGAGGTCAATCTAACCGGACAATTTCTATGTGCGCGGGCTGCATTGCGCCAATTTGCCAAACAAGGCGATAGGCCCGGCGTCTCTCGCGCTGCGGGTAAAATCATTCACATGAGTTCGGTGCATCAACTGATCCCTTGGGCCGGGCATGCCAATTACGCAGCCTCCAAAGGCGGCGTGGACATGCTGATGCGCAGTATTGCGCAAGAGGTGGGGCAGCAGCGTATTCGTGTCAACAGCATAGCCCCGGGGGCCATCCGTACCGCGATCAACGAAGCCGCGACCCACGGCGCAGCTGCGGAAAAACTGCTCAAGCTGATTCCCTATGGTCGAATCGGTGACGCCGAAGATGTCGCCAATGCAGTGGTGTGGCTGGCGTCCGACGCTTCTGATTATGTCCACGGCACGACCCTGTTCATTGACGGCGGCATGAGTTTGTACCCGGAGTTTCGCGACAATGGTTGATCGACACGAAGCGCAGAACCCTATCGAGAACCATGGCATCATCGGTGACATGCGCAGCGCAGCACTGGTGGCGGACACCGGTAGCATCGATTTTTGTTGCTGGCCGGACTTTGATAGTCCTTCGATTTTTACGGCTCTGCTCGACACGCCTGATGCCGGCATCTTTCAGTTAGCCCCGGATCTTGCGGATGCCCGACGCCAGCAAATTTACCTGCCAGAAACCAACATCCTGCAAACTCGTTGGATCGCCGAAGAGGCGGTGATTGAAGTCACTGATCTGATGCCTATTACCCACAGTGAAGATGACCTACCGCGCATTGTTCGTCGGGTCAACGTTCGCTATGGCCGCGCCATGATTCATATGCGTTGCACCGTGCGTTTAGACTACAGCCGAGCGCACACCCAGGCTCAGATGGTAGGCGATGACGTCTGTTTTTCTGCGCCCGGCCAGCCTGGCATGCGGTTGTCCGGTACCCAGGCGTTACACCTTGACGGGGCGAGCGCCACAGCTTCGTTCGAACTAAAACAGGGCGAGTTCGTGGAGTTCATTCTGGGGGGGGTCGACGATCCGCAAGTGGATGCCGGCAAATGCCAGCGCTACATGGATGAAACCCTGAGTTTTTGGCGCACGTGGAGCGCCAAGTCTAGTTACCGCGGACGCTGGCGGGAGATGGTCAATCGCTCGGCATTAGCGCTGAAGTTATTAACCTCTCGCAAGCACGGCGGAATCATTGCCGCTGCAACATTTGGCCTGCCAGAGACCAGCGGCGGCATCCGCAATTGGGACTATCGATACACATGGATCCGCGATGCATCGTTTACCGTCTACGCCTTTATGCGATTGGGCCATATCGATGAAGCCAACGCTTTTATGCGCTGGGTGCGTGGCCGCGTAGGCGATTGCTGTAACGACTCGCAAAACCTGGGGATTCTTTATGCATTGGATGGTCGAGAACACTTGCCCGAAGAAGAACTCTCGCACCTGTCCGGTTTCGGTGGCGCCAGCCCGGTACGAATCGGCAACGAGGCTTATCAGCAGACCCAGCTGGACATCTATGGCGAACTAATGGACGCGGTGTATTTGGTCAATAAATATGGCGAAGCGATTTCTTACGACGGCTGGAAAAACGCAACACGCCTTGTGGATCAGGTGTGCGAGAAGTGGCGCGAGAAAGACGTCGGTATTTGGGAAATGCGCGGCCAGGACCAGCACTTTCTGCATTCGCGGTTAATGTGCTGGGTCGCATTGGATCGTGCTTTGCGCTTGGCGTTCAAACGCTCTCTGCCCGCTCCGTTTGATCGTTGGGACAAAGAGCGTCAAGCGATTCACGACGATATTTGGAGCAACTTTTGGGACAAGGATCTCGGGCATTTTGTGCAACACATTGGCAGTCACAGCTTGGATGCCTCTATGTTGTTAATGCCATTGGTGCGTTTCGTCGGTGCAAGCGACCCGCGCTGGTTGTCGACGTTGGATGCAATTGAAGGTCACTTGGTGCGCGACGGCATGGTCTATCGCTATCGTAACGATGACGCGCACGACGATGGGCTGGAAGGGGATGAGGGCGCCTTCACCGCGTGTTCGTTCTGGTACGTCGAATGCCTGGCCCGCGCTGGCCGGGTGGAACAGGCCCATCTGGAATTCGAACAGCTATTACGCTATGCAAATCCTTTGGGGTTGTATGCCGAGGAGTTTGATACTCACGGGCGCCATTTGGGTAATACCCCACAAGCGTTGAGCCATTTGGCGTTGATCAGCGCCGCCAGTTTCCTCGACCGCAAATTAGACCATGACGACACACAGTGGCAGCCCTGAACGGTTCTCTTAACAACAATAAAAGGAGAGTGTCATGAGTCACGTTTTTAAAGTGGGTGATCACGTTCGCTGGAATTCAGAGGCGGGACATATCATAGGCAAAATCACCAAAGTGCATGTGGAAGAAGTTGAATTCATGGGGAAAACCCGACATGCCTCCGAAGAACAGCCGCAATATGAAGTGAAAAGTGACAAGACCGGGCACCTGGCGATGCACAAAGAAGAAGCGTTGGAGAGGGTGGCGAATGGCTGATCGCCGCTGTTACGTCTGCATGGCGACTATGGGTTCATGAGCGAATATAGATTAGCCGGGTATGGGTCGATGACCGGGTGGCGCGGATTTATCGTGAGACGTCGCAGATTATGAAAGAGATTTTTGGGCGGACGTTGTAGGGCTCGTCAGCAGCGCGAAGGCGTCTTCAACTCATGGTAACGCCGGCCGCTGCGTTAAACAGCGGCTTCTGCATGGCCTGCGGCGGTTGACCGAACGCGCGCAGGAACGCTTGGCGCATCCGTTCCCGATCACCGAACCCGGTCTCAGTGGCGACCACCTCTATCGGATGGCGGCTGGTCTCCATCATCGTTCGAGCCGCTTCGACACGCAGGCGCTCGATGGCCTTGGCCGGGGTTTGCCCGGTTTCCTCGCGAAACACTCGGCTGAATTGACGCGGACTAAGCCTTGCAACCGCTGCGAGCGCTTCTACCGACAGGTCGTAGGTTAAATTCTCTCGCGCATAGGCTAACGCCAACTGCACACGATCAGATTTAGGGTCCAATTCCAGCAGCGCCGACAACTGCGATTGTTCGCTGCCGCGCCGTTGGTAGATGACCAGTTTTCGGGCAATTCTGCGGGCCAGGTCGCTGCCCAAGTCGTTTTCCACCATCGCCAGTGCCAAGTCAACGCCGGCGCTCATCCCGGCACCGGTCCAGACCTGGCCGTCGACCACGAACAATCGATCCTCCTCAAGACGAATGCCCGGATAGCGCTTTTTAAACGCCGGTGCGTGAAGCCAATGCGTGGTTGCGCGTTTGCCTTCGAGCAAACCGGCCTCGGCGAGGATAAACACCCCCATGCACAGCGAAACGATCCGCCGCGACTGTGCAGATGCGGCTCTGACGAAGTCGAGCAGGTTTTTTTCCGGCAAGCGGAATTCCAGGTAACCGCTAACAATCAGTGTGTCATAGCCCTCAGCGCGCATAGGCTCGCTGTTCACCGAGTAGCCTGCGGAGGTCATGACGGCGCCCCCGGTTTCTGACACCAGGTGAAACTCATAGGCCTGCTCGCCACGGAGCAAGTTCGCACACTCGAACACCGAGCCCAACGAGAGGCTAAGCGATTGAAAATTTGGGTAAATAACCAGCGCAACGCTATGCATTCAACCGCTCCGGTGGACGTGTGATAGGGGTAATTGTCTGTCCCTGCCGGGCAACTGGCAACTTACTTTTGATCAATGAAACGTTATCCCCATCAGCACCTCGCTGACCTTCAATCACGTCAGCCCCGATGTCCGGAATAATTGCGGATACGACATTGCGCAGGTTTTTGTCGGCCTCTAACATTCACCTCAACGGCGTAGACGACTGGTCTACTTAGTGGCGGTGATTGATGACGACGACGAGCGCAAGCAAACCGGTGAAACAGAGCATCCTTGATGCCGCGCAGTTGATTGTGAGCAAGAAAGGCTTTTCAGCAGTAGGCCTGAACGAGGTGCTTCAAGCCGCTAACGTTCCGAAAGGCTCGTTTTACCATTACTTCGGTTCGAAGGACGCGTTCGGTGTTGCGCTGTTGGATGACTATTTCGAGACTTATTTGAAAGGAGTCGAAGCGCTTTTCCAGCGGTCCGATATATCTGAAGTTCACAAGTTAATGCTGTATTGGCAACGCTGGATTGAAAACCAAACCAAGGGGACTGATGCGGGCAAGTGTCTGGCGGTCAAGTTGGGTGCTGAGGTCGCCGATCTTTCTGAACCCATGAGGTCGGCACTTGATCGGGGCACTTCGCGGATTATCAAGTGCCTGGAGGACGCCGTGTCTCGTGGCATTGAACAACGCTCACTGACGAGTGATGAAGCACCCGCAGCGCTGGCATCACGCTTGTATTCGTTATGGCTGGGGGCGAGCGTTATGGCCAAGATCACCCGTACCTCGGTTCCATTTGAGCAAGCGCTGTTGATGACTAGTCAGCTTTTGGGCTGCACCGAACCCTATCGAAATCTAACCCCGAGGAAACAGACATGAAAGTATTGATGGTTTTGACATCGCACGACACGTTGGGCAGCACCGGGAAAAAAACCGGATTCTGGCTCGAAGAGTTTGCCGCGCCGTATTACACCTTCAAAGACGCCGGTGCCCAAGTGCTGCTGGCATCGCCAGCAGGCGGCCAACCACCGCTGGACCCGAAGAGTGATGACGCCGACGCTCAGACTGAAATGACCAAGCGTTTCAAGGCGGACCCGCAGGCGCAACAGGCTTTGGCCAGCACCGTGAAGCTGGAAACAGTCAACGCCGCAGATTTTGATACGGTGTTTTACCCAGGTGGCCACGGGCCCTTGTGGGACTTGGCAGAGTCGAGCACCTCAATCGCCTTGATCGAAGCGTTCGAGCGCGCCGGTAAGCCTATCGGCTTTGTCTGCCACGCTCCCGGCGCCTTGCGTCACGTCAAGGCGGCTAATGGTCAACCCTTGGTTAAAGGCCGTCGGGTTACCGGCTTTACCAACGCGGAAGAAGCGGCGGTCGGGCTCACTGAGGTGGTGCCGTTCCTGATCGAGGACGAATTCCAGGCACTGGGTGGTGATTACCAGAAAGGTGCCGATTGGCAGCCGTTTATTATCGAAGACGGCCAATTGATAACCGGGCAGAACCCTGCAAGTTCCGAGGGTGTTGCCAAAGCACTGTTAAATCGGTTGGCTTGAACCCGCTGATTTAAGCCCAGTGGCTTAGTTTTACCGCATGAGCGTGTGCAAACACATGACCTCAACCCAGTAGATGCGCAGTTCCCACTGCGCATCGAAGCGTGTCACAGGATTAGACGCACGGCCGACCTGATTTCAACCTAGCAAGGCCAGGTGTTTAATTTCTTAATCCGGAATACCCAGCATGAACAATGACGCTCTATTTACCCACGTTAAGTTGGGTCGCCTTACCCTGAAAAACCGTATCGTTTTCCCGCCACTGACCCGCCAGAGAAGCGCCCAGCCCGGTGACATCGCCACCGACTTGATGTCGCTGTACTACCGGCAGCGTGCAACGGCAGGCTTTATGGTTAGCGAAGGCACCCAGATCGAGCCGCGCGGGCAAGGTTATGCCTGGACACCCGGCATCTACACCCAGGCGCAAATCGATGGCTGGAAGAAAGTGACCGAGGCGGTGCATGCCGACGGCGGCGTGATCTTCGCGCAACTCTGGCACGTTGGGCGGGTTTCGCATAATGCCTTGCAGCCCGACGGTGAATCCCCAGTGGCGCCGTCGGCTATTCAGGCGCAGAAAGTCAAGGCGTTCATCGAAACCGCTCCAGGCACTGGCGACCTGGTAGAGCCGTCCATGCCGCGTGCATTAAGCACGGGTGAGGTTAAAGCGCTGGTGGGTCTCTACGCACAAGCGGCAAGCAATGCCTTGGCGGCAGGTTTCGACGGTGTCGAAATTCATTCGGCAAACGGCTATTTGGTCAACCAGTTCATCTCTGAGCACGCCAACCAGCGTAATGATGAATACGGCGGTTCGCTGGAGAATCGGCTACGGTTTCTGCGGGAAATTATCCAGGCCGTGGTCGAGGTGGTAGGCCCTGACCGTCTGGGCGTGCGCTTCTCCCCGTTGTTCACCAGTACCGACGAGGACCGTGTGTATATCGGGCTCGTCGAAGAGGACCCGCATCACACCTACATTGAAGCGATCAAGGTGCTTGAGAACGCGGGTGTTGCCTACGTCTCCATCGCCGAAGCTGACTGGGATAACGCACCCGATTTGCCCGAGCAATTCCGCCGCGATGTACGCAGTGCATTCAGCGGCCGAATCATCTATGCCGGACGTTATACTGCCGAACGCGGCGCTCGGCTCATTGAGGCGGGTCTGGCTGATCTCATCGCTTTTGGCCGGCCCTACATTGCCAATCCCGACTTGCCAGAACGGATGATCAACGGCTGGCCTCTCAACCCACTTAATCACAAGGGTCTTTACGGCGGAACCGAGGTCGGCTTCACCGATTACCCGGTGTACCCAGGGTAAACGCCTTGTTTTTTCAATCCAGGCGCTGGCAGTGATAAGCCTGGGTTTGGTACGGGAACTCCATGGTGTCGTGTCCGCGCAGCGCCGGATGGGTTGCGACAAGCTACGCAGTTGCTCGGCCACCTGTGCTTTTTCCTCGGCCGGCAACCCCGCGATGAAACTCACTGACAGGAAGCGGTTCATGATCACGGACTCGGCGGTGCCTGCCCGTTCCTTGGAAAAACCCACCTGAGCAGCTTTGTGAACGACCGTCATTTTCAGTAATCCTCGATGTGGATGACGGTTAGTACCGGATAACGATGTCAGGGCTGAACGCGACATCGTTATCCGTGCCTTCGATAATCATCAGATCAGCGACCTCGTTGCCATCGCGTTGGAGTTTAGCGGCCTGATATTCCGGGGAGTAGTAACATGCGAGCGCTTTTTCCATGCTCTCGAATTCGATAACCACGTTTTGAGGCCGTGCCTGATAATGCGACTGCGGTCCTGATGACCACACTCACGGAGTCACAATGACTAATCCTTTACTGCTGGCGCTGGTGCCTTTGGTGGCCGATTTATCACGGGATCTACCCGACGATGAGCGCTATCGACGGCTGCTATGTTCGTTGCGTCAGCTGTTGCCGTGCGATGCGGTGGCTTTACTGAAGCTTGAGGGCGATGTGCTGGTTCCGCTGTCGGTGGAAGGGCTAAGTCCAGACACGCTGGGCCGCCGCTTTAAGGTTGAAGAACACCCTCGTTTGAAAGTTCTCTTGGAAAACCGCAGCCCGACTCGGTTTTCAACGGATTGCGGACTACCCGACCCCTACGATGGCTTGGTCGAAGGCCACCACGGACACCTTGAAGTCCACGACTGCCTCGGCTGCCCTTTGTATATACAGGACAAACCCTGGGGCCTGATCACCCTTGACGCGTTGGACCCCTCTACCTTTGGCCGGGTCGACCTCGACACCCTTGAGGCCTTTGCCAGCCTGGCTGCCGCCACGGTAATGGCCAGCGAGCGAATCAACCAGTTGTCACGAAATGTTGAGGATCAACGTCAGTTGGCAGAAGTCTACAAGCGCGCGGCGGGCGGCCGGGGGCCGCGAGAACTGATGGGCCAGAGTCCTATCCACAAACGCCTTCAGCATGAAATTCAATTGGTTGGTAATAGTGCCTTATCAGTGTTAATTACCGGCGAAACCGGCGTCGGCAAAGAGTTGGTCGCCGAGGCCCTTCACCTTCAATCACCCCGAGCGCAGAGACCGTTGATCAGCCTTAACTGTGCTGCTTTGCCTGAACTGCTGGTCGAGAGCGAGTTGTTTGGCCATGTCAAAGGTGCTTTCTCGGGCGCGGTTAACGGTCGCAGCGGCAAGTTTGAACTGGCCAACGGTGGCACTATTTTTCTCGATGAAGTCGGGGAGTTGCCGCTGGCGGTACAGGCGAAACTGCTGCGGGTATTGCAAAGCGGCCAACTGCAGCGGGTAGGTTCTGACCAAGAACACCATGTTGATGTACGAATTATTGCGGCGACCAACCGCGACCTCGCCGACGAGGTGCGCGCCGGCCGTTTTCGGGCTGACCTCTATCATCGACTGAGCGTTTATCCGCTGCGGGTGCCCTCGTTGCGTGAGCGAGGGCGAGATGTGTTGTTGCTGGCTGGTTTTTTTCTCGAAGAAAATCGTGCGCGTATGGGCCTGCGCAGTTTGCGTTTGAACACTGAAGCGCAGAAGTCTCTGGTGGCTTATAAATGGCCGGGAAACGTTCGTGAGTTGGAACACCTGATTAGTCGCGCCACCCTAAAGGCACTTTCAAGCCATGCCGAGCGGCCACGTATTTTAACCATTGAGGCCCAAAACCTGGGGCTAGAAGAACAGCGACCACCACCAGAGCCGGAGGTGAAAAACGACGCTGTCAGACTCAGTCAGGGCGAAGGTTTGAAGGAGGCGCTGGACGCTTATCAGAACACGTTAATCGTCGAAGCATTGACCCGGCACCAAGGAAAATGGTCCGAGGTGGCACGAGAATTAGGCATAGACCGCGCCAATTTGAGTCGGCTGGCCAAGCGTCTAGGTATTCGCTAAAAGTGCGTGCTGACAAATTGTCACGTTTGACTCATCCATTTGGCTGCACTCTGTAACCGACTGTATCCGCTTGAGTTGTTGTTATACCGCTCGGAACTAAGCACGGAATTTTTCTTAACAGAGGTGTGTCATCTGATCTCTACGATTGAGTTGATGAGGCCGCCAGTAGATGAACCATTCCAAACACTACAGAATCGATTACTTGCTTAATGGCAGTTTCAAATCGTTCTATATCAGCGCTGAGTTTATGGACAATACCGAGGCCTGGCACCACGCAAGTGTGGATGCTGGCATTGGCCGGATTCCAAAGTATCGGTTGGAAAGAGTACCTCGGGTTTCGCGCCCCTACGCCGAGCATTTTGGTATTTCGGACGTTGAATGGGCGCAGAGTTAAGGGCAAACGGGTGATGTTTTCCGGTGCAAGGCTACGCTCACGCGCAGGGGCGGGCGCCGCGCACGGGAAGAGTGTGCATACGGGAAGCCTTGCAGATCGGCGGAAGGAGGGGGCGTTTTCGGCACGATAAGTTGTTACATTCATTCGGCCAAATCTGTCAGTCCTTCTTCCAACGAGAGGCTATTGCCCCATGTACAAAGATTACCCTGCGGCTTATCAGGTCAGTAAAGGCTCCGCGCTCAACGTCGATAAAGCTTTTTATCAGCGTATCCGTGAACAGACACACGCACGCAGGTTGGTCGAGCAATTCGAGGTGCCGATCCGTACCGGGCACGCCTGGAAAGTCGCAGCAGGGCAGGTGTTTCGAGTGACAACCCCGGTAGGACCACAGGTGGGCGATTTCAATATCTGGAACGCTCATGACCCCCGCGAGCGGATGTGGGCGGCGCGAACCCGGCAACTTCAGGGTGCCCACGTTAGTACCTATGATCGGCTATGGTCGAACCTGCCGTTTCTGCGGCCGATGGCGACTATCACCGACGACAGTCTTGCCGGGTACGGCATTGATGAGCACGGCGGCCGTCTGCACGACTTACTCGGCACCCGTTGCGACCCCTACGTGAACAAGATGCTGACCGGCGAAGACTTTCATCACCACTGCCATTCGAACTTGACCCGGGCAATATTGCCTCATGGGCTGACCGAGTTCGATGTGCATGATGTGTTGAACATCTTTCAGTGCACCGGCCTTAATCACGACGACATGTATTTCATGAAAGCTTGTCCGGCGAAGAAAGGTGATTATCTTGAGTTTTTCGCGGAAATCGACCTGTTGTGCGCGCTGTCTACCTGTCCGGGGGGTGACTTGTCCTTGGCCATGTGGGGGCCTGACGCGCAAGACCCACTGACCGTTTGCCGGCCGCTGGGGGTGGAAATCTATCAACTTGACGACCGCCTGCTGGACGGCTGGAAGCAACCGGAACGCGCGGCCTATAAGGGCATGCACGGCTTGGAAATTGCCAAGCCTGAGTGGGAAAAATAGCACGTGTGGGGTTGCCCTCTGGCAGCCCCTTTGCGAACGGGTGTCAGCGCGCCAACCAGGCCAACCCGGCGGTTTTCATGTCGGTCTCCATCTGGCTGCCTTTGGTAGCAAACTTTCGCGTTACCGGGAAACCGCTTTTTTCCAACATATAGGCCAGTGGCGCATATTCCCGGGGATAACGCTCTAAAGTCTCGGCGTCTATGTCGACCACGCCCTGTGGGAAGGTGAACGAACCCAGGTCGTAGATGCTCTGGCGTTTAATGATTTTCCAGACACCGTTGCGTTGTTCGACCCAGTCATAAAAGCGGTTGTGTACGCTGCAGCCCAATCCCAGGGTGACGTTTTCGCCGACGATGATCGCGTTGGTTTCCACAATGGCTCGGCACGCATTGAACGTCACCATAGGCGCGGCAATGAAGTGCTTGGTTCGTAAATCCGAAGTGCCCATGTGCATCGAGGCGTTGACGAACTCACTGAAAAGGCCTTCAAACCAAGTCACCTCAATGGTGCCCTCTGGATGAAATAATTCGCGCAAGCTTTCCCATTGCCCAAGATCTCGAAAAATCCAGCCGTTGATCAGATCCGCAATAGTCATTCTATCTACAAGGTATTCGTACATGGCCAGCCCCTGTTTGAACAACGGTGCCCGATAGAGTGCCGAGCATCTTAATCTGACACGCAAAAGCAGGGATTGATCGGTTTAATTGGGGGGGTGCGCTGCCTTGTCGCATTAGCGCAGGCTGGCTCAGTCGAAAGTGTCTAGTCGCTCGGCAATCAGCGGCAACAATACCTCACAAGATGCCTCGATTTTCAAATCAAGAAAGTCATCGGCACGGGTTTTACCGAAGTTGATGGCGATCAACGGTTTTTTTTGATCGGCCATGGCTCGGCACAAACGGAACGCGGAAAACGCCATTAACGACGAACCTACTACCAAAAGGCCCTGAGCCTGTTCAACCGTGCGCATGGCTTTGATCGCGGTCAACTGGGCGACGTTTTCACCAAAAAATACCACGTCCGGTTTCAAGCGATCGCCTTGGCAATGTGGGCAACGCGGTACTTGGAAGCGCGCTTCAAACGCAGGGTCGAGTAACGTGTCGCCGTCTGGCGCCTGAACCGCATCGACACCTGACAGGTAGGGATTTTGGGTTTCCAGAATCACTTGGATCGCATCGCGATCTGTGCGCTGTCCACATTCTAGGCACACCACCCGGTGCAAACTGCCATGCAGTTCGATCACGTCGCGGCTGCCGGCTTGATCGTGCAGCGTGTCGACATTTTGCGTAATAACCCCGTTAATCAACTGCCGCGCCTGCAACTCCGCCAAGGCTTCATGCGCCGCATTGGGCCGCGCCAGGCGGATCCGAGGCCAGCCCAGCATAGCGCGCGCCCAATAGCGTTGGCGTGCGTTGGGGGCGTTGATGAAGTCCTGATACATCATGGGTGCTTTGCCCCGGCGTACCCCGTCTTTATTCCGGTAATCAGGAATCCCGGAAGAGGTGCTGATACCTGCCCCGGTCAGCACTATGAACGGCCGTTCGGCCATCAATCGGCACAGAGTCTCCACGCCATCTCGGGTCAGACTGTCGATCATGGGAACGCTCCGTTGCGATGCGCGCAGGGTTGGGAAGGTGAATAACGATAGTCTGTTTTTAGGGCTTTATGTCAAGCCAGGGGGTACCACGGCGGGTCGAATTTTTTTAAAAAAAACCAAACTCGCAGTAGCGTGCTCCGACAGTTAAATACCTATAGCCTCCACTATAAATACCAATGCCTTCAACCCACCTTCCACCTGTTCGTCGGCGAATTCAGGCGGGTTTTCCAGGCGATATTGAAAAGTCAGGTTGGGTGCTTCGATGGCCATGTGGTCGATGAGAAAATCTGATCCGATGGACGGATCGTTGATGCACGCCAGTACGATGCCTTGGTTGTTAAGCAGGCCGGGCAGCCGACGGAGTATTTTTTGATAATCCTTGGTCAAGACAAAGCTGCCTTTCTGAAACGATGGCGGGTCGATGATGATCAGATCATAGGGGCCGTCTCGCTTGACCCTGGCCCAGGATTTGAACAGGTCGTGGCCAAGGAAACCTACGCGGCTCAGATCGTGCTGATTAAGCCTATGGTTTTCTCGCCCGCGACTGAGGGCGGCTTTGGCCATGTCGAGGTTGACCACCTGTTGCGCACCACCGGCAATCGCCGCCACGGAAAACCCGCAAGTGTAGGCGAAAAGATTGAGCACCCGCTTGCCTTGGGAGTGGGCTCTCACCCAGTTGCGCCCGTAGCGCATGTCGAGGAACAAACCGGTGTTTTGATTTCGGCCAAAGTCCAGTTTGAATTGCAGACCGTGTTCGATGATAACGCCATGGTCAAACGGCTCACCCAGCAACCACTCGGTGCTGCTGTCTTGTAAGTACCGATGTTGCAGCAACAGCGTGTGGGCACCGCAGTCCAGCCATTGCGGCGATACGGTCAGTGCTTCGAGCATTTGGCGCAAAGCTGTCATTTCAGTGGCGTCAAGTTCTTTGAACAGCGACACCAGCACTACGCCTTTCAGCCAGTCCGCAGTCACATTTTCCAGGCCTGGCCAACGTCGGCCACGGCCGTGGAACAGGCGCCGCGCTTCTTCGGGAGCGGTATTTAAAGCATCAAGCAGATGGGCGCGCAGAAGGGACAGTGCATCCGAATTCATAGAGAAATATCGTTCATTCATAAGCGCGCAGTTTAAGCGCAATGGCCTGAACGCCGAGGTCTTTCTCATGGGCAAAAGCAAAAAAAGGCATCCGCTACTGCGGATGCCTCCTTGTTTACACCGCTATCGATCAAGCGACGCTGTAACGCTCCAACCAATGGGCGTATGGCGCAGGCAAGACCCAGGAAGGGTTTTCGACTCCCAGCTTGCGGGCCGCGTGCAACGGCCAATGCGGGTTGTCTAGCATGACGCGGCCGATGCTCACCAGATCTAGTTGGCCTTCAGCAATGGCCTTTTCCGCCAGCTCTGGCGTTCCCATGCCCCAAGACGCCGTGACCGGCAAGCCGACTTCGCGGCGAAAACGTTGGGCGATAGGCGCAAGAAACGCTGGCGTGCCCCAAGGGACGTCGGGGGTGGCAATGGAAAAGCCCATGCTCACGTCGAGTAAATCAACGCCAATCGCCTTGAGCTGTTTGGCCAGTTCGATCGACTCCGACAGATGCTCTTCGTCCTGACCATCGTATTCAATCACCCCCAAACGAACGGCCAGCGGAAGATGCTGCGGCCAGACTTCGCGAACTGCGGTGAGGGTTTCGAGCATGAATCGCGCGCGGTTTTCGAAGCTGCCGCCGTATTCATCGGTGCGCTGATTAGAGTGTTTCGACAGGAAACCCATTGCCAGATAACCGTGGGCGAAGTGCAATTCAAGCCATTCGAAACCGACATCACGGGCGCGTATGACAGCCGCCACATGGTCTGCTTTGGCCTTGGCGATGTCTTCGAGGGTCATGGCCCGAGGCACTTTGGGCAGACTGCCGCCGAGGGCGATGGCCGAAGCAGATAGAGTTTCCCAGCCGCGTGGATCGTCTTTAGCCATGTGGTCGTCGCCTTCCCACGGACGGTTGGCGCTGGCTTTACGGCCAGCGTGACCCAACTGAATCCCCGGTACGGCACCCGCGTGTTTGATCGACGCAACGATGGGCCGCAGTGCTTGTGCTTGTTCGTCATTCCACAGGCCTGCGTCGCCAATGCTGATCCGTGCTTCGGGCGAAACTGAAGTCCCTTCGACGGTCACTAGCGCGGCGCCGCCTCGGGCCAGGCTGGCATAGTGAACGCGGTGCCACTCTTGGGTTACGCCCTCGATGGCCGAGTATTGGCACATCGGCGACACGACAATGCGATTGCGCAGTGTCACGCTTTTGAGGGTAAACGGTTGAAAGAGAGCTGACATGCTTAGAATCCTGAGAGTTGATTAGTATTTCTAATTCAATGAGTTATGCATTGATCGCGAGCGAGAAGAATCAGTTGGCGTGGGTCCGTAACAGTTCGAGCGTCGGAAACACTTCCGATGGCTCTGGGCGCATCGTGTAATCGGCGTTGACCTCGGCGTAGGCGATCACGCCGTCCTGACCGATGACGTAACGCGCAGGCATCGGCAGGGTCCAGCTGTCTTCGCCGTTGAACACGGTGATGTCAGCGCCAACCGCTTTGTGGATCGGCTTCAGGTAGTCCGGAACATCCCAACGAATACCGAAGGCGGCTGCGAGGTCGCCGCCCTTGTCACCGAGGATCGGAAAGCCGAGTTTATTGTCGCGCTGGGATTTGCGGCTGTTGGCGGCGGTTTGCTGTGACACGGCAACCAACGTGGCGCCGAATGCTTCTATCTGAGCGCGGGTTTCTTCCATTGCCTGCAGGTCAAGGTTGCAATACGGGCACCAGACGCCACGGTAGAAGGTCAGCACCAGCGGACCTTTGACCAATAGGTCCTGATCCGGGCGTAGTTCGCGGTGCGCGTGCACGCCGCATTGCAAACGTAACCACTATCTGTTTAGTCGATACTGACCATCACTGTTTGGGACGCGGGATTTATCCAAAGAAGGTTCAGGATGGCTATCTGCCAACCGAGGCTTTGGAGATGTGACATGAAAATTCGAATTGCAGCGTTGCTCGCCCTTGTGGTCATGTTGGCGGGGTGCGCTACCGGTGCCGCTCAGTCTTCTGACAATCAAGACGGGGTGTTCAGATCGGCGACCCAGGCTTCGGGTTTGGCGTTAAAACATACTCAATCGGTTGGCGTAGTGTTCAGTGAGAACACCGTTACTAACCTTGCTTACCTTGAGCGTTACCACGCGGTTGCGCAAAATAGCCAACAACTCGATGAAGAAATACAGAGAGCATTTGTCTCCAGTTCCGATCCTGCGTTGGCCATCGACTGGTTGAAGACTTCATTACAGGCTCAATTTGCATCGGTTAATTTCTACGACAATCTGGACGCGCTGATGGCCGCAAGACCCGATATCATCGTGTTGCTTGACACTAGCAACGTGCTTGTGACGCCACGCAGCCCTGACGTACAGGCCAGTATCGTTGCTGAATTTTTTGATGCGCAACTGAACTACATTGGTAAAGCCGAAGGCCACGCTGGCAAAAACCTCTCGCCAGTGTGGGCACTTAGTAAGTCTGCGCCTGAAGTAGCGGCTGAGATCAACGGGCAACGGGTGGTGCAGGTTGACGCGTTGCAACAATTCGATGCCTCGCTTTACACCTTGCTCAACGCCAGATCTTGAGCGGCTTATCTGAGGTCAGCGGGCGTTCAAATCTTCGATGATTCGCTTGATCAAGGCGGTATGCCCGGCCTGATCATCGGCCCGCGAGACTATTTGAACAACCGACATGTGATTGCCCGAGCCCGACAGGAACGTGGTGTTCAGAGTACTACCGCCGCCCATGGTGGCCGTACTGTCAATCTCACGGATACCAAGCCCCTTGATAGTCATTCTGTGTTCATTGGTTTGCTTGAAATCAGGCAGGGCTTCGCTCTGCTGACGAACGAAGCCGGTCACCGAGCTGTCGAGAAATCCATCGTCGTTGTCACCTGCCTTTAACCCATTGGGCAAGGCGTTTTGCGCCGCAATAATGACCCGTTTTTCGTCCTTATTGACGTACATCGTCCCGGTCGCGCCCGCCGTCCCATTTTTCGCGTCGCCGGGTGGAAGGGCTCGCGCGACGTAGCCTTTAGGCAAGTTAAACGCGAATTTACCCTCCAGCGTCGACAGCTTGGTGGCTGCAGTTGCAGGGTGCGCGGGTTTGTTCGCGGCGAAACTGCTCATGCCGACCAACAGTGCCGTCAGGCTCAGCGCCAGGGCAACGGTATTCTTGCTGATAATCGACATCCGATTTTTCCTCATAAAAGCCAACTGCGCAGCGGGGTCGGGGCTGCCTAGGTCAGGACAATAGCAATTTCAATTCGCTTGCGCTGCACAGCCGTTAGAACCCTCTGTTAATGGAAAAACAGGGAATTCAATAGATGGATGCCTCGTGCGCGCACAGCGGGTTAGCCTCACCAAGCTAACCCGGTTTGCCAATGACAACTCGAATATTGACGGCCTGTTTGCGAACCGTGCGAGGCGCTGATTCAGACCCTGAAGCGCTGTACCATTTGACTGAGTCCCACGGCGAGGCGTGACAACTCATTACTGGCGTGGAGTGTCTGGCGAGTGCCCTGATCACTTTGCACGGCCAGGTCACGGATACTGGTTAAATTACGATCCACCTCGCGTGCGACGCTGGCCTGCTCTTCGGATGCCGTGGCGATTTGCGAGTTGCGGTCGTCAATTTGGCGCACTGAATGGGTAATTGACTCCAGTGAGCGTCCGGCCTCGTCCGCTGCTTGTTTGGTCTCATGAGCCAAGGTAGCGCTCAGGTGCATGGCGGTTACCGCAGAAACACTTTGCTGCTGAATAGCGGCAATCATTTCTTCGATTTCCTGGGTTGAGGTGTGCGTACGGTGAGCCAATGCACGGACTTCATCGGCAACCACCGCAAAGCCTCGTCCTTGCTCCCCTGCTCGGGCGGCTTCGATTGCAGCGTTTAGCGCCAGCAGATTGGTTTGCTGTGCTATCGCACGTATCACGCTGAGCACCTTACTGATGTCTTGCGCTTGACCAGCAAGACCCTGGATCTGTTCTGAAGTCACTTCCACCTGCGCCGTCAGTGTATTGATGGCCTTTAACGTATCACCCACGCGCAAGTTACCGAATTTGGCGGACTCGGTGGACTCCCGTGCAGCCTCAGACGTGGAGGTTGCATTTTGCGCCACTTCCTCCACCGCAGCGCTCATCTCGTTAACGGCCGTGGCGGCTTGCTCAATCTCGCTATTTTGCTGACGCAACGTTTTGCTGGCGGCTTCGGTGATGGTCGTCATTTCAACGGCCGCCTCACTCAATTGGGTGGAGGACTTGGCGATTTCTTGAAGCGTATCTCGCAAACTTGCCTGCATCTGGGCCAATGCCGCCGTTAAACGAGAAGCCTCATCAGTGCCGGTAATAATAATAGGCTGAGTTAGGTCGCCTTCGGCAATGCGTTGTGCTAGTTGCAACGACTCATTGATGGGTGTGACGATACTTCGGGTTAACAACAGGGCGAGCACAATAGTCATAAATACTGAGACACTAACGACACTGCCCACAACTATAATGCTCTTTGAATATGCGTCTTTAGCCGATACCCCCGATTGAGTGGCGCCACGTGCATTAAGTTCGCGCAACTCCGTTAACTTGGCCTGAATTGCCAGTGCCCGATCGCGTAATTCGTTGTTGGCAAAAGCAACAGCCTGCTCTGGGTCGCTGGCACTCACTTGCTCTAATTGAACAGTGCCATCGACATAGCGTGTCATCAGTGCGGACGCGTCATTGAACAGCGTGCGCTCTGCCTCACTAGAGATCAGGTTGGCGCGATAGTAATTGATACGATCAGCCAGCGTGGCGCGGGCCTTGTTGATCTGTTGAGTGGTGCTGGCGCGCTCGTCACTGTTGCGCGAGCTTAGCAGGCGGGTGGCGGCTAACCGCAGCTCAAGAAGGGCTACCTGAATATCGTCACTGGTCCTGATACTCGGTAGCCAGTTGGTCTCGATAGCCTGTTCTGCGTTTCTAAGGTTTCCCATCTGGAGGTATGAAAAAAGACCAAGCCCGACCACAAGTAGCGTAATCAAAGTAAAGCAGAGGCTGGCTCGAAGAGCTATGTTGAGAGACCTTAGATTCATCGCGTTGTATCCATAGTTTAACGGCCTCATCGATCCACTTGGCAAGTGGTCTCTGGCCTATTGCTAGTTCTCTATAAACTAAAGGCTGTTGTATGCCTACCCTATTTATAAACTATCTTTGGTGGTCGACAGGTTCCAGACAGCTAAGGGTATGTTTGATCATGTCTACCTGAAGCGGCAACAAGGGCCAGTTATGGATAAAAGTTAATACTGTTTAATTGACCAAAGCAAATTCCAGCCAGGGCGAGGGCCACCCGCTTTCGACCCCCTCTGTCGTTTTGCGGAGCCAAGATTTTTTTGCCGAGTTTCTCCGAAACTGCTTAGTGCGCTAATGATCTGGAAGAGGAATATTTCTAGTTTGAAATATTTTGACGCAATAAATTGACGTCATTAAGCTAACTAATTACCCTTGCTGGCATATTGATATTGATCATGTCTTCGAAGGAACGAAAAGTATGTGGGTATTCACCCTCGGGATGAGGTTGTGTGGTTTCGCGTTACTGGTGTATTTGAGTGCGCTAAACGTGGCGTCGGCCGCCCCCGGACCTTCCCCCGGCGAACAAGACCTGATTCGTGAACGCCAGGACCGCTTGCTGGAAGAGCAACGCAAGCGCCTTGATGACCTGCAAGAACTGCCGGGTAAACAAAGCCTGCCCAGCGCGCCGACAGCGCCTGCCGAAACCCGCTGCTTCAACATTCAGCACATCGACATCAAAGGCGCCGATCATCTTTCCGAGGCCGACCGCCAGCAACTGACGCGCCCGTTTCTTGGCAAATGCCTGGGGGTCGGCCAGCTCAATGAACTGTTAAAAGTCATCACCGACCTGTACCTCGACCGAGGCATGGTCACCACTCGTGCCTATTTACCGCAACAGGATCTGTCCAGCGGCAACCTGAGCATTCTGGTGGTCGAGGGCAAACTCGAAGGCCTCAAGGCCGACGACGGCAGCGGTTTATCGGCCCGTGAACTGGCCATGAGTTTCCCCGGCAGCGAAGGCAACCTGCTCAACCTGCGAGAGATCGAGCAAATGGTCGATCAGCTCAACCGCCTGCCAAACAACCACGCGCAAATGGAGCTGACGCCCGGCAAAGAAGTCGGCGGCAGCCAAGTCTTAGTAAAAAACACCCCGAGTGCACCGTGGCAAGCCTCGTTGTCGCGTAACAACAACGGTCAGCGCAGCACCGGCGAGCAGCAAGCGTCAGTCGGTTTGGAGTGGGACAGCCCGCTGGGCTTGTCCGATCAATTGATGCTGCGCGGTGGCCATGACGTGGTCAGCGATCACACCCGCACCTCGAAAAATGCCTTCCTCAATTACAACTTGCCGTGGGGTTGGTGGAATTTCAGTTACAGCTACAGCCAAAGTGATTACCGCTCAGAAGCCCAAGCCAATACCTTCAGCTTCAAACAGAACGGCGACAGCGAAAACCATCAGTTGCGCGCCGAGCGGGTGATCTACCGCGACGCGGTCAGCAAGACTTCACTCAACGTCGGCCTGGCGTATCTGAACAGCAATAACTACATCGAAGACAGTCGCATCGACGTCAGCAGCAACCGCCTCAGCGAAGCCCAGTTTGGCATCAACCACGGCCGTCGCATCGGCAGCGCCTTCATCAACATCGACTTGGGCATTCAACACGGCGTCGGCGCATTCGGCGCGCAAGGCGATGACCGTACCAGCGGCAGCCAACCCGACGCTCGTTATCAAAAATACACCGGCACCTTGAGTTACCTGCAGCCGTTCAAGCTGTGGGACGAATCTTTGAGCTTTAGCAGCCTGATGACTGGCCAGCACAGTGAAGACGTACTGTTCAGCCCGCAGCGCATGAGTCTCGGCGGCTTGTCGTCGATCCGTGGCTACAAGGACCAAACCCTGTCGGGCGACAGCGGCGGTTACTGGCGCAACGACCTGCGCTGGAGTCGCCCGGTGGCGTGGGGCTGGTTGCGACCGGTGCTTGCCGAATACGGCACTAGCCTCGGTTACGACCAGGGCGTAATCAGCCGCGACCGTTACAACGGCGCGGAACACGGTCGGGTGTCCAGTGACTCAGTGGAGCTGTTTGCCAAGGGTCAGCACCTGTCCGCCAGCGTGACGTTCGCTCATTCCCTGGAGCGCCCCGGCGCCCTGAGCGAACACGAAACGCCGATCTACTTCCAGATGGATTTCTTTCTTTAAAGAATTTCCCTTGTCACCTGTTTACCGCATCGAGACCCTTACATGGACGTTCATCAGTACGCTTTCCTCGCTCGCCAGTCCTCGGCTGAAATTGCGCCGCGTAAACATTTCTGGGGGATGTCAAAGCGTGGCATTGCGCTGATTCTGGCCAACGCGATGTTCTGGCAGCCGCTGTTGGCCCAGGCCGATGGCATTACGGTCAGTGCGCCGGGCATCACACTCGGGCAAGCGGGCAACGGCGTACCGATCGTCAACATCGCCGCGCCCAATGGCAGCGGTCTGTCGCACAACCAGTTTCAGGACTACAACGTCGGCGCCCAGGGCCTGATCCTCAACAACGGCACCAACAGCACGCAGTCGACCCAGCTGGGCGGGATTATCCTCGGCAACCCGAACTTTCACGGCAGCGCCGCCAGCACCATTCTTAACGAAGTTAACGGCGGCAATCCGAGCCAGCTTAACGGCTATACCGAAGTGGCGGGTCAATCCGCCCATGTGATCGTCGCCAACCCGTATGGCGTCAGTTGCAACGGCTGCGGCTTCATCAACAGCCCGCAAGTGACCCTGAGTACCGGCAAACCGATACTCGACGGCAACGGTAAGCTGGATCACTACCAGGTCGATGGCGGCAGCGTGACCCTTGATGGCGCGGGCCTGAACGCCACCAACATCGACCGCTTCGAGATCGTCACCCGCTCGGCCAAACTTAACGCCGAATTGCACGCCAAACAGCTGACCATCATCACTGGCCGCAACGACGTCGATGCGCAAACCCTGGCTGCCACTCCGCGCAGCCCTAACCCGGCAGATGCTCCGGCACTGGCCATCGACTCCAGTGCATTGGGCGGCATGTATGCAGGCGCGATCAAGCTGGTGGGCACCGAAGCCGGTGTCGGGGTCAGGTTGGCGGGCAACCTGGCGGCCAGCGCGGGGGATATTCAACTCGACGTCAACGGCCACCTGAGCCTGGCGCAAACCGCTGCCAGTGGTGCGGTTAACGTCAAGGCCGCGAGCCTCGATGCCACTGGACCGGTGTACGCCGGTTCGAGTCTCTCCGTCAGCACCACAGGCGACCTCAACGTCCAGCAGAACCTCGCGGCGCGAAACAGCATCAGCCTGTCCAGCGGCGGGCAGTTGACCAACCTCGGCATCGTCGAAGCCGGGGTCAACGCCGACAACAGCCGTAACACGACGGGCGACGTCAGTGTCGTCGCCAACAGCTTCAACAACGGCGGCAGCTTGATCGCCAGTCGTAATCTGCAAGCCACCGTGGCGCAGACGTTGTTCAACCAGGGCGCCACCATCAGCGGGCAGGGCAGTACGCAAATCACCGCGGGCACGCTTGATAACCAGAATAACGGCCGGGTATTGAGCAACGGTGGTCTGAACCTCAACGTCGCTGGCCTTTTGAATAACCAGAACGGCTTGCTCAATGCCGTAGGGCTGCTGCAATTACAGGCGGGCGTGGTGCTCAACAACGCAGGTCGTATCGCCAGTCAAAGCGACCTGACCGCCAACATCGGCGCCTTGACCCAGCAGGCCGGTCAGTTGGTCGCTCAAGGCAATCTGGTCCTCACCGGCGCCACGCTGGATAACAGCCTGGGCGGTTTGGTCGGGGCGACAAAAGCGCTAAACCTTGCCGTCGGCACTGTCGACAACCGTGGCGGGGAAATTTCCAGCCAGGTCGACGTCACCGTCATCGCTCAGCACCTGAACAACAGCAACGGCGGCAAGCTGCTCGCTGGCACCGCGCTGGGGCTCACCGTCGATCACCTGATCAATCAGAACAAGGGGCTGATCATTGGCGCTACCTTGGGTCTTGCGGGCTCAGATCTCGACAACACCGGCGGCACTTTTTCCAGCAAGACCCAGCTGGCGCTCAATCTCTCTGGCGATGTAAACAACAGCGCCGGGCTGCTCAGCAGTGATGGCGTGTTGACGGTCAACGCCGCCAACCTGAACAACAGCGCGGGCAGTCTTTCCAGTGGCGGGGCGTTAACAGTTGCGGCCACTGGGGGACTCAACAATCAAGGTGGCTCTATCAGCACCGATGCCGGTCTGATCCTGACCAGCGCCAGTCTGGACAACCGCAACAGCGGTGTGCTGTCGGGCAAAGGCGCGACTCGCGTGAGCACCGCAGCCTTCGACAATAGCCACGGCGGGCGTTTGACCAGCGCTAACACGCTAATCCTCAACGCCACCAACGTGATCAACCAGGACACCGGGCGTATCGCCAGCGCCATGGCCCTGACCGCTTACCTCACGGGTCTTGATCAACAGGGCGGCGAGCTGTTCAGCAACACCTCCCTGAGCCTGGACCTGAACCACGGCCAGTTGAACAACCAGGGTGGGCTGATCAATGCTCCCGGTGCGCTGCTGCTGAAAAACCTCAACGGGGTTGCCAACCAGAACGGTGAAATTTCCAGCGCGCAGGCCTTTACCCTTGACGCCCAAAGCCTCGACAACAGCAACGGCAAGGTCCTGAGCAACCAGGCGCTGACGCTGCGTCTGGCCCAGGCGATGAGCAACATCAAAGGTCTGATTTCGGCTGCTGCATTGGACGCCCACAGCGCCAGTCTGGACAACACCGACGGTTTGCTCAGCAGCCATGACGGCTTGACCTTGAGCGTCGACGGCGCCTTGGTAAACCACAACGGCACCGTGATTGCCGACGGTAATCTGCTGCTCAACGCGGCCACGGCAGACAACAGCCTCGGCGAAATCGCCGGCAAAAAGGACGTTATTGCCAACATTGGCAGCTTGCAGCAACAAGGCGGGCAACTGATCGCCCAAGGCGCCTTGAGCCTGACCGGCGACAGCCTGGACAACCGTCAAAAAGGCCTGGTCGGCGCCACCTCGGGTCTGAATCTGACGGTAGGAAACATCGACAATCGCGGCGGCGAAATATCCAGCCAAGGCGCCATCGGCCTGACCGGCCAGCAACTGGACAACAGCGACGGCGGCCACATACTCGGCCGAACCAGCCTGTCGCTGGCCGTCGATAACGTCATCAATCGCAACAAAGGTCTACTGTCCGGCAACACCGGGCTTAGCCTGACCGGCACTTCGCTGGACAACGGCGGCGGCAGTGTACAGAGCTTGCACAGCATTGACGTCAACGTGCTGGGCACCCTGGACAACAGCCTCGGGCTGTTCAGCAGTGAAGGCACTTTAGGCGTGCGTGTTGGCGCATTGATCAACAGCGCGGGCAGTCTTTCCAGCGCGGGTGTCCTGAGCGTCAACAGCACCGGCGCGGTCCACAACCAGGGCGGGCAGTTGGTTACCGATGGCAGCCTTGATCTGCACAGCGTCAGCCTCGATAACAGCCAGCACGGCAGTATCAGCGGCAAAGGACCGCTGCTGATTCAAACCGGTGCCTTTGACAACCGCCACGGTGGTCGCGTCAGCAGTGCCGACAGCCTCGATTTAACCGCCGCGCAGCTGACCAACCAGGACGGCGGCAGCATCGGCAGCAACCATGCGCTGACCGCCAGCGTCACCGGGCTGGATCAACAAAACGGCAGCTTGTTCAGCAACACCGCGCTGACCCTTGACCTCAATCATGGTCAACTGAACAACCAGGGCGGCTTGATTAACGCGCCGGGCCCATTGCAGCTGAAAAACCTCAATGGCGTGGCCAACCAGGGCGGTGAAATATCCAGCGCCCAAGCGTTCAACCTGACCGCACAAACCCTGGACAACAGCAACGGCAAACTGCTGAGCAACCAAAGCCTGACCCTGCGCATTAATCAGGCATTGAGCAACATCACGGGCATGATTGCCGCAGCGGGCGTTGATGCCAGTGCCAGCACGCTGGACAACAGCGGCGGCACCCTGACCAGTCGCGGCGACCTTGCGCTGAACGTGACCGGTTCGCTGACCAACCAAAGCAGCGGCCTGATTAACGCAGCTCAGGCATTCAATGTCGGCGCTGCAAACATCAACAACCAAGCCGGCCTGTTGTTGGCCGGCACCACACTGACCCTCAACGCCGCAAACATCGATAACAGCGCCAATGGCTTGATCAACAGCCAGGGCAGCTTACTGCTGACCGCTAACAGCTTGAATTCCAACAATGGCGGCGAAGTGTCGGCCAAGGGCAATATCGGCCTCAACCTGAGCGCACTGACCCAGAACGGCGGGCGTCTGTTAAGCGATGCCGGGATCACTCTGGACCTTGGCAGCGGCGATATTGCTAACCAAGGCGGTTTGATCACCGCCAAAGGACCGCTGACCCTGAGTCGCCTACGCGACCTGAATAATCTCAACGGTGAAATCTCCAGCAGCCAAAGCTTCAACCTGAGCGGGCGCACCCTCGACAACACCAACGGCAAACTGATCAGCAGCAACCTGTTGGGCCTCAACGCTATCGGCTTGATCAACCAAAACGGTTTGATCTCCGGCTGGCAAGGTTTGACCGTTAGCGGCGGCAGCCTCGATAACCGCAATAACGGCACGCTGTCTAGCCGCAGCGGCGATGTGGGCGTCACCCTCAGTGGTGCGCTGCTCAACAGTAACAACGGCGCATTGGTCAGCCATAAAGCCCTGACCGTCAGCACCGCCAGCCTCGACAACAGCGGCGGCATTCTGTCCAGCGGCAGCGGCCAGATCTTGACCGTCAGCGGCCTGCTGAACAACGGCCAGCACGGCCTGATCGACAGCGGCGCAGCACTCATCGTGCAAGCCATGACCCTGGGCAACGCCGCAGGCGTGATTAATGCGCAACAAAACCTTAGCTTCACCGGCAGCGATCTGGACAACAGCGGCGGTACCTTGGCGAGTAACGCTGCCGTCACCCTCGACCTGCTGGGCGCCCTGACCAACACCAACGGCAAACTCGCCAGCGCCGGTGCGTTGTTGGTTCAACGTGCCAGCCAGATCAACAACCAGGGCGGCCAACTCGCCAGCCAAAGCTTGATGACCTTGCTCACTGGCGGCCTGAACAACAGCAACCACGGCACCGTCGCCGCCAGCGGCCAACTGCTGCTCACCGCCACTGGCGCGGTGCAAAACAACGCCGATGGTTTGATCTACAGCCAAAACGCCGACGTTCAATTACACGCCGCCAGCCTCGCGAACGGCAAAGGCGCACTGCAAAGCCAAGGCGCGCTGGGCCTCACTGTTACGGGCGACATCGACAACCAAAGCGGCCGCATCATTGCGCAAAACGGTGACCTCACTCTCAACGCCAATAACGTCGACAGCCGTGGCGGGGTGCTCTCCAGTTTGCAAGGGGCTTTCACCGCGCACCTCACTGGCGTGCTGAAAAACGGTTACGACCTCAACAACAACCGCCAGGGCGGCATCACCCAGGCACAAAACCTGAGCATCACCGCGCTGGGCGGCATCGACAACTACGGCGGCCGCATCTCGGCGCAAACCGGCGATGCATTGATCACCACCGGCAACTTCGATAACCGCAACGGCGGCCTGTACGCCAAAGGCAAAATCAACCTCACCGGCAACACCTTCGACAACAGCGGCGACAACGACGGGCAGATCGCCGGCAGCCAGATCGACTTGACCCTCAGCGGTGCGCTGAACAACCGTCTGGGCATCATCGAAAGCGACAACACCCTCAACATCACCGCCGCCAGCCTCGATAACCAGACCGGCAAACTCCGCGCCCTGGGCACCAGCGGCGCCACGCGTTTTCAGATCGGCAACCTGTTCGACAACCGCAACGGCACCGTCGAAAGCGCCAACAGCGACCTGATCCTCGCAGCGGGCAGCTTTCAGAACACGGGCGGCACGTTGCTGCATGTGGGCACTGGCACCTTTGATTTGTCGATGCCCAACGTCACTAATGCGGGCGGCAGCATCGTCACCCGCGGTGGCTTGACGCTCAATGCCGATACCTGGACCAACAGCAGCGTGATCCAGGCCGGGCGTTTGACGGTTAACGTCAATAACTTCACGCAGACCGCTGCCGGGCAGTTGTTGGCATCCGGTGCGTTTGTCGGGACTGGGGGCAATTGGAGTAATGATGGGTTGATTGCCAGTAGCGGCAGCCTGAGCCTTATCCTGACTGGGACGTATGGCGGCAATGGCGAAGTCAGCAGCGTTGGTAGTCTAGGTCTGAGTGCAGGGCAAATTGACCTGAGTTCAGTCGCCAGCATCACCGCTGGTACGACCGGTGTCGTCAGTAGCTCCGGTAGCCTGAACAACTTTGGCCGCCTGACCTCCGCTGGCGATTTGACCGTCAACGCCGCATCGCTTAACAACCAAGGCACCTTGGGCAGTGCCGCTGCTTTGCGAGTCAATGCCAGCACCATCCTCAATCAAAACGGTTTGATTTTCAGCGGCGGCGACATGGCGCTGCGCACAGACAACTTCACCAACCGCTACGCGGATATTTACAGCCTCGGCAACATCAGCATCGCCAAGGACGACAGCAATGGTTGGAGTTCGTCGATTGCTAACGTGTCGGCGACGATTGAAAGCGTGGGTGATTTGAGTCTGGCTGCTAGTCATATTGAGAATCGGAAGGATGTTTTTGAGACTACTGGCGGGTTGGTTTCCAGTGCTATTGGTGTTGGGTGCTACACCTGTGAGTTCGTGCCCAGTGTCGAGGATGAACATACCGATGGCCATATTGTTTGGGTCCAGAACTACCAATCCACCATCGTCCAGGATTCCGCATCGGCTAGCTTGACTGCGGGTCGTAACATGTTGGTCTCAGGCACGGATCTGTTGAACTCCGACTCGACGATTAGCGCTGGTAACAATCTCACGCTAAACCTGACCAACTTCACCAACCAAGGGGCCTCGGTTGGGGATTACTCGGTTAAGCGCACCTATGCGGAATCGTTCGACAACGACATTGGCTTTTGGATCGGCGCCATGCAGTACAACTCGGTCAGTGATCCAAATTATGACGCTAATGATCCGGGCCCTTATGACTCCAACCACAACATGCAGCCCCCAAAATTCGAGTTTTGGAACAAGGATGGCGTCCAGTCATTGACCGCCATGAGTGGCCACTTTTTAGGGAGGGATCACCAAGGTTTTTCCGGGTTCGGCACCATACGTGTCGAAAATGATCGGACCATTGATTGGGAGATTCAGGCACCTAACTACCAACCCGGTGTTCAGGCCCCCGTGCCAGTTGCACTGTTGAATGCAACTCCGGTGGAAAACACTGTCATCTACAATAACCCCTCGAGCTACGCCAACGCTGTGGTCCAAGCCGGTGGCACCGTCAGCATAACGGCCTCGCAAAACCTGACCAATAGCGTTGTCCGCGAAGGTGTCGTTCTCGGTTCAAGCGCATCAAGAGTTGGCTCAACTCAAATCAGCGGTCAAGCTGCCCCGACGATTGTTAACCTCAACGCGCAATTACCGCCGGATCTGGCTCAACAACAAGTCAACCCGCTGACACTTCCGGGTTTCAGTTTGCCTACCGGCCAAAACGGTTTGTTCCGACTGAGCGGGCAGGGTGGCAGCACGGTAGACGCTTCGCAAACCAGCACCGCACCACAAAGTTGGACCCTCGGCGGCGCCAACGTCTCGCTGGCCCAGCGCGACCAGACCGCCTCGGATACCCAAGGTCGCGGCATCCAACCGGGCAACGTCAGCCAGGCGTCGTCAGCTTCTCAGCAACTGGCCGGTGACGTTCGACAAGGCAGCGGTGTATCGGGCAGTGCATCGGCGATTAACGTCGGCGCAACCAATGCCACCTCTGGCGCGCAAACCGTCGCTCGCGCACAAGGCATACCCACCAGCTCCAGCACCTCCCAGCCGCAAAAATACCGGATCGAAACCAACCCGGCACTGACCGACCTCAAACAGTTCATGAGCTCGGATTACCTGCTGGCCGGTCTCGGTTACAACCCGGACGACAGCGCCAAACGCCTGGGTGACGGCCTCTACGAACAACGCCTTATCGAACAAGCCATCGTCGCTCGCACCGGCCAGGCGTTCATCGACGGCCAAACCTCCAACGAGGCACAGCTCAAGTATTTGATGGACAACGCCATCGCCAGCAAGAACGCGCTGAATCTGAGTGTGGGCGTGAGCCTGACGTCGGAACAGGTCGCGGCATTGACCCACGACATTGTGTGGATGGAAAGTGAAGTTGTAGATGGGCAGACAGTGCTGGTGCCGGTGTTGTATCTGGCTCAGGCAAACAACCGTCTAGCGCCCAATGGGGCTCTAATTCAAGGCTCTGACGTCACGCTGATCGCAGGTAAAAACCTCGACAACGCAGGCACGCTTAAAGCGACTAATAATCTTGCCGCCACAGCCGGTAATGATCTGGTCAACAGCGGTCTGGTGAGTGCGGGCAGTCGGCTTAGTTTGCTGGCGGGTAATGACTTGACCAACAAAGCGGGCGGCATTATCGCCGGTCGCGATGTCAGCATTACGGCAGTCAGCGGCGATGTACTCAACGAGCGCACCGTTACCAAGGCCCAGGCCAGCAACGGTTACGTCAGCACCCGCTACGACTTCGCCGACAGCGCAGGCCGCATCGAAGCCGCCAACGACCTGACAATTCAGGCAGGCCGCGACGTCAACAATATCGGTGGTGTACTGCAAAGCGGTCGCGACACCACCATCAGCGCGGGGCGTGACGTCAATCTGGTCTCCGCACAAACCGACAATAAATATACCGCGGGCAGCAACTACCTAGACCAACACATTACCCAACTGAGCGATTCCGTTAGTGCGGGTCGTGATTTATCCGTCACTGCTGGCCGCGACGTTACCGCCGTAGCCAGCCAGATTGATGCCAAGCGCAACATCACCATGGCGGCCACGGAAAACCTGACCCTGGGCTCAGCGGCGGACGAGGATCACTTCGACTCCAAGTCTCGTCACGTTACCGAGCAAAAAGATCACGTCAGCCAAGTTGCTACGACGCTAAACGCGGGCGGCGATGTTGTGCTCAGCTCCGGGCAAGACATGACGTTGGTGTCTAGCAAGGTGACGGCGGGCAATGAGGCGTATCTGGTTGCGGGTGGGCAATTGAGTTTGCTGGCGGCGCAAGACAGCGATTACTCGCTGTATGACATGAAAAAGAAGGGTGGGTGGGGCAGTAAAAGAAGCAGGAAAGACGAAACTACCCAAGTAACCAACGTCGGCAGTGAGATCAGCACTGGCGGTGATCTGGTACTGCTAAGCGGCGGCGATCAGTTGTATCAAGCCGCCAAACTGAACAGTGGCAACGACCTGACCATCAACAGCGGCGGCTCTGTAACTTTCCAGGGCGTTAAAGACTTTCATCAGGAGGACCACGAAAAAAGCAGCAGCGACATGGCCTGGATGTCGATGTCCGGCAAGGGCAGCACCGACCAAACCCTGCGTCAAAGCGAACTGACCGCCAAAGGCCAGATGACGATCAACGCTGTAAACGGCTTGAACATCGACATCAGGCAGATCAACCAGAACACCGTCTCGCAAACTATCGACGCCATGGTTCAGGCTGACCCGCAGTTGGCGTGGCTGAAAGAAGCCGACAAGCGCGGCGATGTAGATTGGCGGCAAGTGCAAGAAATCCATGATTCCTTCAAATACAGCAGCTCTGGTTTAGGCGTGGCTGCGCAACTCGTTATTGCGATTTTGCTGGCTGCTTTTCTGGGGCCAGCAGTCGCAGGTATGGCTGGTGGCGAAACTGTTGGTGCCGTAGCAGGAGCAGTGGCTTCAAGCGCAGCAACTAACGCAACTATCAGTTTTATTGACAACCGTGGCAATTTGGCGGCTGTTGTGAAAGATGTGACCTCCAGCGACGCCTTAAAAGGTTATGTGGTTTCCGGGGTGACTGCCGGGCTGACATTTGGTCTGTTTGACTCACTTAACATGACGACGGTATCAAACGGTAAAGTCGTCCTAGATGTGAGTAGCTTAAGAGGAATTGGCGGTTTTGCTACCAACCAGGTTCTGCAAAGTGGGACCGCGGCTATCCTTGAAAAGGCCTTGGGTGAAAATCCAAGTTTTAGCCGAGCATTGACCTCTGCACTACTGAATACGGTAGCTGCTACGAGCTTCAATGCAATCGGGGATTTAGATCTGGAAACCGGATCTCTATCTAAGGCGGCATTGCATGCTTTGGCCGGAGGTTTGATTTCCCAAGCTGCGGGAGGTGACTTCGCTGCGGGTGCTATTGCTGCTGGCGCAACGGAGTTGTTCGCTAATCAGCTGCGTCAAACGATGACTGCGCTGAGCCCTGCAAATCGAGATTTGCTGCTTACAACATCGTCTCAGTTGTTAGGTGTCATCACCGCAGCAATTGTGTCGCCGGACGCGGATGGAAACAGCGCACAAACTGCGGCATGGATCGCTGCAAATGCGATGCAATACAATAATTTGAATCACGACGCAATGAGCGACTTTGTCACAGACATGAATGCCTGTGCTAAAGATGAGAAATGCCAAACCAATACTTGGGTTGCTAATGGTTTTGGCAAAGAAAGCGCGGCGGACTATGAGAACGCTTTAAAAATTGGTGGCCTTGGCGGCGCACTGGCGGAGGTCAATTCAATCAAGGGTGGCCTATTGGCTATCCAGTCTCTTGAATGCACGACCGAGATCTGTGCAGGATACAAAAGTCTCTTGCTGCAACGAGCCGCTGATAGCCTCAATTATCTTGCCACAGTGGTAACGCAGTGGGAGCCACTGTTGAACGTAGGTGCCATAGGGGCTAGCGGAACAGTACTGGCGGAAATCCAAGAGCTGAAAGGGTTGGCGGTTGCCAAGCCAGTCAGCACTGGTGCAAAAGGCGGAAGTGCGGTAGCGGATGATTTCTTTGCAGGTACGAAATACACAGATAAAGTGTTAGGTCAGATCAAGACTGGCGATCTTCATGGATTCCCGGAAAGTGTCACAACTTTCCAAGGGGCCGGACAGGTGACGAAGATCACAGGGGGAGATGGTGTGGTAAGAGACATGCTGAAAATTCCAGGTGAGTATCGTGGGAAACAAGGCGTTTTCGAGTTCATAAAGGAGTCGGACGGGTCAATCAATCATCGACTATTCAAACCGACCTCGGCGGAGTGATCTATGAGTATTATATGGTCGGAGCAAATTGATCCTATTCTAAGTAGAGGTATATCTCTAGACCATTTGGGGGTGCGGAACTGGGCCCTAGGTCGTGATGACGCTTTACATGCTATTTATGAACTCGATGCTTTCGGAATTGCGATTCTTGGAGGGGATGTATATCAATTGGTTGGCGAGAAAGCTGAGCAGACGTACGACAGTTGGTACTGCGACCAAGGCCCCGATGAGTCTGATTCTGTTTTTTCTAAGCGCAGTTCAGATAAGGCAAAGAGTTATATTTTTAGCTACTTAATGCCGGAGGGGCTTTTTGCGATAGTGCCTAAAATTTGATGGTGCAAAAGGCGCAGGTACTGCGCTGGAAACAACCAATCCCGTTGTTGTGAGTGGTAGTCGGGCAATCGACAAGGCGCAGAGTTACGAAAGTGGTGTGCGTGGGATGTATGGGGATACTCCATTTGCTGAACGTCAATACACGGCGCTTGTCGATGGGCAACGTGTCAACGGTGTCGCTGATGAAGTGGCAGTGATCGGCGGGAAACCCACAGCTATTGAAGCCAAATTTGTCGATGACTGGGCTAGTTCTATTCGGAACCCAGAAAGCCCGGCTGGCTCGAAGCCATGGTCAGTAGCTGAACAGACGAAAATGGTAGATCAGGCGAAGAAATACTCCTCTGGTTTCGATGGCGGTGCTATTTATCATACAAACAGCCCAGAACTAGCTAGTTACTATTCGAAGGTGTTTACCGATGCGGGCGTCACAAACTTTAAGTTTGTAATTACCCCGGCAACAAAGTGAGGTGTGAAATGAGTAGTGATCGGGAGACGTTAGAAAAAATTCTGGGTGGAAAAATCGAGCAGTCGAACTCTCGAAATGTACCTGGTGTTACGGTTGTGGATGGGCAGCAAGTTGTTTATTTTTCGGACGATGGGAAAAACAAATTCCGAAAACAATTTAATAACATTACGTGCTTTTCTGAGCCTCCGAATGCTGTTCGTGGAGGGGTAAATGATCGCGGGTGCAAAGTCACCCCGCCCTCGGGGCCTCTTTTTTACGCGATTTCCTATCATGGTGATCTTGACGGTTGGAGAAAAGATATTGAGGCAGGGGCAATTGGCCTTGGTCTGTTACTCGCCCAAATCAAAGGTGATCAATTGGTTATTTCCGATGGCCGCTCGATCCCTCTGTCAGATTGCAAAATAGAGTTTTCTTGATCATTACTAATCCTCAACACCGGCCTTGCGCCGGTGTTGTTTTATCTGCGTTAGCCTTTCTTCTTAACTGCTCGCTTGGTTGTTACTGCTGGTTCCCATAATCCGCGATGCCTGATACTTCAGAATCATCCCATCCAGCAGTGCCTTGATAACCGATTTCTCGGCTTCGGGCATATGGCTGACGGCCTCGAAACGCAGGCGCAAATCGTCGGACGGCCCGCGTTCTCCTTCAGCGAAAACCAAATCATCCAAACTGACGTGCAGAGCCTGAGCAAGCCGAATTAGGGCTTCTAAGGTTGGTTGAGCCGTCCCTGCCTCATAACGCCGAATCTGATTGACGTGTACTGACGCGGTGTCAGCCAGGGTTTGCTGGGTGAGATCGGCGGCCTTACGCAGCTGGATTAGGCGTGTTGGGAAATGCATGGGTAGGAACCAGATCGTTTCGGATTCCATAACTGTATGCCCTGTCTCTGATAAGGTTTGACTTTGACACAGTATAAGGTATTAAAATAAAACCTCAAACGAGCGTTGACGTATTTTGGAGAAAACCCGATGGCCCGCATCCCCGAAGCCGAACTGGAACGCCTCAAGCGCGAGGTGTCACTGGTTCGGCTGATCCAGTCGCAGGGCCATGAGCTGAAAAAGCGCGGCAAGGATTGGGTGATGTGCTGCGTGTTTCATGACGAAAGCACGCCCAGCCTATCGGTCTCCGAGGAGAAAAATCTCTATCACTGCTTTGGCTGCGGGGCGGCTGGTTCGGTGATCGATTGGGTGATGAAAACCCAGGGCGTGTCGTTGCCGCACGCGGTCCAACTGCTGCGCAACGACGCACCGCTGGAGAACACGGAAAAAGTCGGTGTGTCGCGCAGCCATGCTCGACACCTCCCTTCTTTAGCTGCGGGCTCTTCTACTGTTTCAACCTCCGCGGTCGAAGATGCGGCTCTGTTGCGTTCGGTGGTCGAGTTCTACCACGGCAATTTCAAGCAATCGCCGGAAGCGCTGACCTATCTGGAATCTCGCGGCTTGAACCATCCCGAGCTGATCGAGCATTTTCAGCTGGGCTATGCCAACAAAACCCTGACTTACCGCTTGCCTGCCGGACACACCCAGGCGGGTCGCCAGGTGCGTCAGCAGTTGCAGACCTTGGGTGTTTTGCGTTCCACCGGGCATGAACATTTAAACGGTTGTCTGGTCGTGCCGGTGCTGGGTCTGGAAGACGGTGCCCAGCCAGAGCAATCCGGGCGGGTGATGCAGCTTTACGGACGGCGGATGCAGCCGAACAACAAGCTGCACAACCAGCCACGGCATTTGTACTTGGCCACGCTGTTACGCGGGGTCTGGAACGAGGCCGCGTTGCTGGCCAGCCTGGAAATTATTCTCTGTGAATCGCTGATCGATGCCATGACTTTTTGGTGTGCGGGTTTTCGCAACGTCATCAGCGCTTATGGCGTGAACGGTTTTTCCCAAGACCATTGGCAGGCCCTGAAACACCACGGCACCCAGCGGGTAATTATTGCTTTCGACCGTGATTCAGCGGGAGACGCCGCAGCAGAAAAGTTGGCCGAGGAACTGCGCTCAGCCGGCATCGAAGTTTTTCGTTTGTTGTTTCCGCAAGGCATGGACGCTAACGCTTTCGCCTTGCAGGTGGAAAACCCGGCCCAGGCGCTGGGCGAGTTGTTGCAACAGGCACTGTGGCAGGGCAAAGGCACGCCGGTTTTGGTCGAGCCAGAAACCTCTTTTTCTTTAGCCGCTGCGCCGCAGGCAACCGCTGAGTTGCCACCGGTGCCGGGTGTTTCCGATTCGGAAACTTTGACGGTCGCGGGTCCGGTTTCCGAATCGGAAACTTTCAGCGAAAACGCCCAGGGCGATCTTTTGTTGGCCGTGGCCGACCGTCGATGGCGGGTACGTGGCTGGAAAAAGAACCTCGGCCCGGAGCAAATGCGGGTCAATGTGCAGGTACGCCGCGAGGTCGCCGAAGAGCACGTAATGGGCCGAGAAGCGGCCTATTACGTGGACAGTTTTGATTTGTATGCGGCCAAAGCCCGGTATAGCTATTTGAAACAGGCCAGCATAGAACTGGGCGTGCCGGAAGAAATCATCAAGCGCGACCTGGGCAAGCTGTTGCTCAAGCTCGAAGGCTTGCAGGAAGCGGCAATCCAGGCAGCACTGGCCCCGAAAAATCCCACCCCGACACTGAGCGCCGAGGATGAACTGACCGCGTTGAACCTGTTGCGTGCGCCGAACCTGATCGAGCGCATCGAGGCGGATTTGACCCGCTGCGGGGTGGTCGGTGAATCCTACAACTTGCTGGCCGGGTACTTGGCGGCGGTTTCCAGAAAATTGGATCAGCCCTTGGCCGTATTGATTCAGTCATCGAGCGCGGCGGGCAAAAGCTCGCTGATGGACGCCGTGCTGAACCTGATGCCGGAAGAAGAACGCATTCAATACAGCGCCATGACCGGCCAGAGTCTGTTTTACCTCGGCGAAACGGATCTGCAACACAAGATACTGGCCATCGCCGAAGAGGAGGGCGTTCGCCAAGCGGCTTATGCCCTGAAACTGCTGCAATCGGACGGCGAATTGACCATTGCCAGCACCGGTAAGGACGAAGCCACCGGCAACTTGATCACCAAACAATACACGGTCAAAGGCCCGGTGATGCTGATGCTCACCACCACGGCCATCGACGTGGACGAAGAGCTGCTCAACCGGTGTTTGGTGCTGACCATCAACGAAAGCCGCGAGCAAACTGAAGCGATTCATGCCGCCCAACGTAAAAAACAAACCCTCGACGGCCTGCTGGCCGACGCTGAAAAACAGGCGATTACTCGCCTGCACCAGAACGCCCAGCGGCTGATCAAAACCGTGGCTGTGGTCAATCCGTTTGCTGACCAACTGACCTTTCTTTCGGACAAAACCCGGACCCGGCGTGACCACATGAAATACCTGACGTTGATTCGCTGCATTGCCTTGCTGCATCAGCATCAACGCCCGATCAAACACGTCGAGCATCGCGGCAAATCCTTGGCTTACATCGAGGTCACGAAGGGCGACATCGTGCTGGCCAACCGGCTGGCCCACGACATTCTTGGGCGCACCCTGGACGAACTGCCGCCGCAAACACGGCGGTTACTGGAGTTGCTACAGGGTTGGGTCGAGGCCCGAAGTCAGGCGCAGGGACTCAAAGAAAATGAGTTTCGGTTCGGTCGCAAGGACGTGCGCGAGGCCACTGGCTGGGGGGATACCCAGTTGAAAATCCATCTGGGCCGATTGACCGAGCTGGAATATTTGCTGCTGCACCGCAAGGGATTGGCCCATGAATATACCCTCACGTATGACGGCAAAAGCGGTAATCAACCGCACTTGATGGGCCTGATTGATGCCGACCTACTCGACAACAAATCAGCCCGGTCGGGGGAAGAGGAGCAGCGGTCGGACTCAGGTCGGGCCATGGCCGGTACTCAGTCGGACACCCTGAACCATGCGCAAAGCCACGTTGTTTCTGGCCTTGAGTCGAAAGCGGTCGGTCAGAACGAAAAACCACTGATCCAGCCGCCACAAAAAAACCACTCCGCGTTGTCCAGCGCCGTCTAAGTCGAGGTGGTTATGCCGAAAAAAGGCGAGAGCAAAAAGCAGCGTGTGTCGGAACAAATTATCGGCCCGCTGGGCGATCCCGGTAGCCTGTATTTTCAGATGAAACAGTTCCTGCAATACCAACGCGAACGCAGCTACTCCGAACGCACCGTGGGCAACCGCGAAAGCCTGCTGATTGCGTTTATCCGCTGGTGTGACGAACGAGGTCTGACCCGGCCACAAGAAATCACCCGCCCGATTTTAGAGCGCTACCAGCGGCATCTTTTTCTCTATCGAAAAGCCGACGGCGAAGCGCTGTCGGCCCGCAGCCAAACGGTGCGTATCACGCCGATTCGGGTGTGGTTCAAGTGGCTGACCAAAACCAACCGCATCCTGTACAACCCGGCTTCCGACCTCGATCTACCGAGGATGGAACAGCGGTTGCCAAAGCACATCCTCAGCAGCGACGAAGCCGAACGTATTCTCAACGTGCCGGACACCCAAACCTCGACCGGCATGCGCGACCGGGCCATGCTGGAAACCCTCTACAGCACCGGCATGCGCCGCATGGAGTTGATCGGCCTGAGCTGGAGCGCTATCGATTACGAGCGCGGCACGGTGATGATTCGCCAGGGCAAGGGCAAAAAAGACCGGATGATTCCCATCGGTGAACGGGCTCTGGCTTGGATCACCAAATACCGCGACGACGTCAGGCCCCATTTTGTCTTGGGTCAGGACGATGGCACCTTGTTTCTGACCCAGCAGGGCGAAGGATTTAGCCCCAACCGCCTGACGCAACTGGTGCGCGAACACATCGAAAAAGCCAACATCGGCAAGCGTGGCAGTTGCCACTTGTTCCGCCACACCATGGCCACCCTGATGCTGGAGAACGGCGCCGATATTCGTTTCATCCAGGCCATGCTTGGACATGTCAGTCTGAACACCACGCAGATTTACACCCAGGTCAGTATTCGGGCGCTCAAGGAAATTCACACCGCGACTCATCCGGCACGGTTGCAACGGCAACACTCGGCCAGTGAAACCACGGCTGAAACCTTGCCAGATGACCCCGTCGAAGCCCTGTTGACGGCCTTGGACGCCGAAGCGGATGAAGAAAGCGAGTTGGCCTGACAACTTGCCTGCAAAGGCCTGACAAACACCCCGCAAGTCCCCTACAGATGCCCAGCGACCTGACAAATCGCCTGCAAACTCCCCGCAAAGTCCCAACCAATACCTGACACCCCCGCAGGCCGCGAATCGGCCTCAATCAACGGCAAAAATACAGGCACGCTATGGATGTATACACATCCGGTGCCAAAGGGGTGCCCTTTGAATCCCGAGAAGCCGCCTCTACGAGTCGAGCGATAAATCTGAATGAGCTGTCGGACCGGAAATGTTTTGTACGGACGGCCTGCACGCAGACCATCCATACAAAACCCCGATCAGGGCAGCGTCCCGATACCCCTTAGATCCAAAGCCTAACGCGCTGCGCTTGTTGGCCACAGCCGACACGGCGGCTACGCCACCGCATCGTCAGGGGCTACCGAACGGGCATCAGCCAGGTACTTCGCCACAGCATGCAGGCTCATCAGAGTCGATAGGGCAGACGGTCAGCTTCACGCCCAGCGCATGCACGATCACCAGCAGCGCGTCCAAGCGCAGGGTGTCACCGGCGCTGAAAAAACCTTCCAGCTGATCGTGTGTAAGCCCTGTTGCTTCGGCGATTACACTGATGCCCTTGGCGTGTACCGCCATGCCTAATACCTTGCCGACATAACCTGCATCACCCGTCTGAAGCGCATCCGTGAGAAAGATGGCCACCGCTTGCGGGTCGGTCATGGCGTGCGCTGGATCGTATGGCATAAGTAGCTCGGGCATGGGAAATGGCTCGTGTGACAGAGATTTAAAATAGCGCATTGAGTGTGTTGAAACGGATTCAAAACCCGCGTCGGGGTGGTTTTATTCAGTGAGCGTGAATCAGCTGGGCCGACCGGCGCGCAGGCCGCGCCACGTCTGGCGTTGCACGTGTAGACAACGAAATTCGCGTCGGGTGATACTGTTGGTGCAAAAGGCGCAGGTACTGCGCTGGAAACAACCAATCCCGTTGTTGTGAGTGGTAGTCGGGCAATCGACAAGGCGCAGAGTTACGAAAGTGGTGTGCGTGGGATGTATGGGGATACTCCATTTGCTGAACGTCAATACACGGCGCTTGTCGATGGGCAACGTGTCAACGGTGTCGCTGATGAAGCCAAATTTGTCGATGACTGGGCTAGTTCTATTCGGAACCCAGAAAGCCCGGCTGGCTCGAAGCCATGGTCAGTAGCTGAACAGACGAAAATGGTAGATCAGGCGAAGAAATACTCCTCTGGTTTCGATGGCGGTGCTATTTATCATACAAACAGCCCAGAACTAGCTAGTTACTATTCGAAGGTGTTTACCGATGCGGGCGTCACAAACTTTAAGTTTGTAATTACCCCGGCAACAAAGTGAGGTGTGAAATGAGTAGTGATCGGGAGACGTTAGAAAAAATTCTGGGTGGAAAAATCGAGCAGTCGAACTCTCGAAATGTACCTGGTGTTACGGTTGTGGATGGGCAGCAAGTTGTTTATTTTTCGGACGATGGGAAAAACAAATTCCGAAAACAATTTAATAACATTACGTGCTTTTCTGAGCCTCCGAATGCTGTTCGTGGAGGGGTAAATGATCGCGGGTGCAAAGTCACCCCGCCCTCGGGGCCTCTTTTTTACGCGATTTCCTATCATGGTGATCTTGACGGTTGGAGAAAAGATATTGAGGCAGGGGCAATTGGCCTTGGTCTGTTACTCGCCCAAATCAAAGGTGATCAATTGGTTATTTCCGATGGCCGCTCGATCCCTCTGTCAGATTGCAAAATAGAGTTTTCTTGATCATTACTAATCCTCAACACCGGCCTTGCGCCGGTGTTGTTTTATCTGCGTTAGCCTTTCTTCTTAACTGCTCGCTTGGTTGTTACTGCTGGTTCCCATAATCCGCGATGCCTGATACTTCAGAATCATCCCATCCAGCAGTGCCTTGATAACCGATTTCTCGGCTTCGGGCATATGGCTGACGGCCTCGAAACGCAGGCGCAAATCGTCGGACGGCCCGCGTTCTCCTTCAGCGAAAACCAAATCATCCAAACTGACGTGCAGAGCCTGAGCAAGCCGAATTAGGGCTTCTAAGGTTGGTTGAGCCGTCCCTGCCTCATAACGCCGAATCTGATTGACGTGTACTGACGCGGTGTCAGCCAGGGTTTGCTGGGTGAGATCGGCGGCCTTACGCAGCTGGATTAGGCGTGTTGGGAAATGCATGGGTAGGAACCAGATCGTTTCGGATTCCATAACTGTATGCCCTGTCTCTGATAAGGTTTGACTTTGACACAGTATAAGGTATTAAAATAAAACCTCAAACGAGCGTTGACGTATTTTGGAGAAAACCCGATGGCCCGCATCCCCGAAGCCGAACTGGAACGCCTCAAGCGCGAGGTGTCACTGGTTCGGCTGATCCAGTCGCAGGGCCATGAGCTGAAAAAGCGCGGCAAGGATTGGGTGATGTGCTGCGTGTTTCATGACGAAAGCACGCCCAGCCTATCGGTCTCCGAGGAGAAAAATCTCTATCACTGCTTTGGCTGCGGGGCGGCTGGTTCGGTGATCGATTGGGTGATGAAAACCCAGGGCGTGTCGTTGCCGCACGCGGTCCAACTGCTGCGCAACGACGCACCGCTGGAGAACACGGAAAAAGTCGGTGTGTCGCGCAGCCATGCTCGACACCTCCCTTCTTTAGCTGCGGGCTCTTCTACTGTTTCAACCTCCGCGGTCGAAGATGCGGCTCTGTTGCGTTCGGTGGTCGAGTTCTACCACGGCAATTTCAAGCAATCGCCGGAAGCGCTGACCTATCTGGAATCTCGCGGCTTGAACCATCCCGAGCTGATCGAGCATTTTCAGCTGGGCTATGCCAACAAAACCCTGACTTACCGCTTGCCTGCCGGACACACCCAGGCGGGTCGCCAGGTGCGTCAGCAGTTGCAGACCTTGGGTGTTTTGCGTTCCACCGGGCATGAACATTTAAACGGTTGTCTGGTCGTGCCGGTGCTGGGTCTGGAAGACGGTGCCCAGCCAGAGCAATCCGGGCGGGTGATGCAGCTTTACGGACGGCGGATGCAGCCGAACAACAAGCTGCACAACCAGCCACGGCATTTGTACTTGGCCACGCTGTTACGCGGGGTCTGGAACGAGGCCGCGTTGCTGGCCAGCCTGGAAATTATTCTCTGTGAATCGCTGATCGATGCCATGACTTTTTGGTGTGCGGGTTTTCGCAACGTCATCAGCGCTTATGGCGTGAACGGTTTTTCCCAAGACCATTGGCAGGCCCTGAAACACCACGGCACCCAGCGGGTAATTATTGCTTTCGACCGTGATTCAGCGGGAGACGCCGCAGCAGAAAAGTTGGCCGAGGAACTGCGCTCAGCCGGCATCGAAGTTTTTCGTTTGTTGTTTCCGCAAGGCATGGACGCTAACGCTTTCGCCTTGCAGGTGGAAAACCCGGCCCAGGCGCTGGGCGAGTTGTTGCAACAGGCACTGTGGCAGGGCAAAGGCACGCCGGTTTTGGTCGAGCCAGAAACCTCTTTTTCTTTAGCCGCTGCGCCGCAGGCAACCGCTGAGTTGCCACCGGTGCCGGGTGTTTCCGATTCGGAAACTTTGACGGTCGCGGGTCCGGTTTCCGAATCGGAAACTTTCAGCGAAAACGCCCAGGGCGATCTTTTGTTGGCCGTGGCCGACCGTCGATGGCGGGTACGTGGCTGGAAAAAGAACCTCGGCCCGGAGCAAATGCGGGTCAATGTGCAGGTACGCCGCGAGGTCGCCGAAGAGCACGTAATGGGCCGAGAAGCGGCCTATTACGTGGACAGTTTTGATTTGTATGCGGCCAAAGCCCGGTATAGCTATTTGAAACAGGCCAGCATAGAACTGGGCGTGCCGGAAGAAATCATCAAGCGCGACCTGGGCAAGCTGTTGCTCAAGCTCGAAGGCTTGCAGGAAGCGGCAATCCAGGCAGCACTGGCCCCGAAAAATCCCACCCCGACACTGAGCGCCGAGGATGAACTGACCGCGTTGAACCTGTTGCGTGCGCCGAACCTGATCGAGCGCATCGAGGCGGATTTGACCCGCTGCGGGGTGGTCGGTGAATCCTACAACTTGCTGGCCGGGTACTTGGCGGCGGTTTCCAGAAAATTGGATCAGCCCTTGGCCGTATTGATTCAGTCATCGAGCGCGGCGGGCAAAAGCTCGCTGATGGACGCCGTGCTGAACCTGATGCCGGAAGAAGAACGCATTCAATACAGCGCCATGACCGGCCAGAGTCTGTTTTACCTCGGCGAAACGGATCTGCAACACAAGATACTGGCCATCGCCGAAGAGGAGGGCGTTCGCCAAGCGGCTTATGCCCTGAAACTGCTGCAATCGGACGGCGAATTGACCATTGCCAGCACCGGTAAGGACGAAGCCACCGGCAACTTGATCACCAAACAATACACGGTCAAAGGCCCGGTGATGCTGATGCTCACCACCACGGCCATCGACGTGGACGAAGAGCTGCTCAACCGGTGTTTGGTGCTGACCATCAACGAAAGCCGCGAGCAAACTGAAGCGATTCATGCCGCCCAACGTAAAAAACAAACCCTCGACGGCCTGCTGGCCGACGCTGAAAAACAGGCGATTACTCGCCTGCACCAGAACGCCCAGCGGCTGATCAAAACCGTGGCTGTGGTCAATCCGTTTGCTGACCAACTGACCTTTCTTTCGGACAAAACCCGGACCCGGCGTGACCACATGAAATACCTGACGTTGATTCGCTGCATTGCCTTGCTGCATCAGCATCAACGCCCGATCAAACACGTCGAGCATCGCGGCAAATCCTTGGCTTACATCGAGGTCACGAAGGGCGACATCGTGCTGGCCAACCGGCTGGCCCACGACATTCTTGGGCGCACCCTGGACGAACTGCCGCCGCAAACACGGCGGTTACTGGAGTTGCTACAGGGTTGGGTCGAGGCCCGAAGTCAGGCGCAGGGACTCAAAGAAAATGAGTTTCGGTTCGGTCGCAAGGACGTGCGCGAGGCCACTGGCTGGGGGGATACCCAGTTGAAAATCCATCTGGGCCGATTGACCGAGCTGGAATATTTGCTGCTGCACCGCAAGGGATTGGCCCATGAATATACCCTCACGTATGACGGCAAAAGCGGTAATCAACCGCACTTGATGGGCCTGATTGATGCCGACCTACTCGACAACAAATCAGCCCGGTCGGGGGAAGAGGAGCAGCGGTCGGACTCAGGTCGGGCCATGGCCGGTACTCAGTCGGACACCCTGAACCATGCGCAAAGCCACGTTGTTTCTGGCCTTGAGTCGAAAGCGGTCGGTCAGAACGAAAAACCACTGATCCAGCCGCCACAAAAAAACCACTCCGCGTTGTCCAGCGCCGTCTAAGTCGAGGTGGTTATGCCGAAAAAAGGCGAGAGCAAAAAGCAGCGTGTGTCGGAACAAATTATCGGCCCGCTGGGCGATCCCGGTAGCCTGTATTTTCAGATGAAACAGTTCCTGCAATACCAACGCGAACGCAGCTACTCCGAACGCACCGTGGGCAACCGCGAAAGCCTGCTGATTGCGTTTATCCGCTGGTGTGACGAACGAGGTCTGACCCGGCCACAAGAAATCACCCGCCCGATTTTAGAGCGCTACCAGCGGCATCTTTTTCTCTATCGAAAAGCCGACGGCGAAGCGCTGTCGGCCCGCAGCCAAACGGTGCGTATCACGCCGATTCGGGTGTGGTTCAAGTGGCTGACCAAAACCAACCGCATCCTGTACAACCCGGCTTCCGACCTCGATCTACCGAGGATGGAACAGCGGTTGCCAAAGCACATCCTCAGCAGCGACGAAGCCGAACGTATTCTCAACGTGCCGGACACCCAAACCTCGACCGGCATGCGCGACCGGGCCATGCTGGAAACCCTCTACAGCACCGGCATGCGCCGCATGGAGTTGATCGGCCTGAGCTGGAGCGCTATCGATTACGAGCGCGGCACGGTGATGATTCGCCAGGGCAAGGGCAAAAAAGACCGGATGATTCCCATCGGTGAACGGGCTCTGGCTTGGATCACCAAATACCGCGACGACGTCAGGCCCCATTTTGTCTTGGGTCAGGACGATGGCACCTTGTTTCTGACCCAGCAGGGCGAAGGATTTAGCCCCAACCGCCTGACGCAACTGGTGCGCGAACACATCGAAAAAGCCAACATCGGCAAGCGTGGCAGTTGCCACTTGTTCCGCCACACCATGGCCACCCTGATGCTGGAGAACGGCGCCGATATTCGTTTCATCCAGGCCATGCTTGGACATGTCAGTCTGAACACCACGCAGATTTACACCCAGGTCAGTATTCGGGCGCTCAAGGAAATTCACACCGCGACTCATCCGGCACGGTTGCAACGGCAACACTCGGCCAGTGAAACCACGGCTGAAACCTTGCCAGATGACCCCGTCGAAGCCCTGTTGACGGCCTTGGACGCCGAAGCGGATGAAGAAAGCGAGTTGGCCTGACAACTTGCCTGCAAAGGCCTGACAAACACCCCGCAAGTCCCCTACAGATGCCCAGCGACCTGACAAATCGCCTGCAAACTCCCCGCAAAGTCCCAACCAATACCTGACACCCCCGCAGGCCGCGAATCGGCCTCAATCAACGGCAAAAATACAGGCACGCTATGGATGTATACACATCCGGTGCCAAAGGGGTGCCCTTTGAATCCCGAGAAGCCGCCTCTACGAGTCGAGCGATAAATCTGAATGAGCTGTCGGACCGGAAATGTTTTGTACGGACGGCCTGCACGCAGACCATCCATACAAAACCCCGATCAGGGCAGCGTCCCGATACCCCTTAGATCCAAAGCCTAACGCGCTGCGCTTGTTGGCCACAGCCGACACGGCGGCTACGCCACCGCATCGTCAGGGGCTACCGAACGGGCATCAGCCAGGTACTTCGCCACAGCATGCAGGCTCATCAGAGTCGATAGGGCAGACGGTCAGCTTCACGCCCAGCGCATGCACGATCACCAGCAGCGCGTCCAAGCGCAGGGTGTCACCGGCGCTGAAAAAACCTTCCAGCTGATCGTGTGTAAGCCCTGTTGCTTCGGCGATTACACTGATGCCCTTGGCGTGTACCGCCATGCCTAATACCTTGCCGACATAACCTGCATCACCCGTCTGAAGCGCATCCGTGAGAAAGATGGCCACCGCTTGCGGGTCGGTCATGGCGTGCGCTGGATCGTATGGCATAAGTAGCTCGGGCATGGGAAATGGCTCGTGTGACAGAGATTTAAAATAGCGCATTGAGTGTGTTGAAACGGATTCAAAACCCGCGTCGGGGTGGTTTTATTCAGTGAGCGTGAATCAGCTGGGCCGACCGGCGCGCAGGCCGCGCCACGTCTGGCGTTGCACGTGTAGACAACGAAATTCGCGTCGGGTGATACTGTTGGTGTAAAAGGATCCGCGAACGATTTGTTGCCCGGTGACACAAAAATAGTAGGCGACGGTAGACCAGCGGCTAACGATGCGAGCTTTGCAGTACCCAAAGGATACACGCAAAATCTTGATGGAAGCGTGACCGGACCGGGTGGCGGTATCTATAAGGCCACAGGGACCCTGGATACTAATGGGAATCAGGTATATTTGGGTGGAAACGGTAACTATTACACCTTGACTGCTGACAGCTCAACTAGGATTGTTTCACCCAACCCACCTTCGGGCATTGGAGAAACCGGTCAGATCGGGGAAAATGCACTAAAGGAACTAGGTGGACGCCCTCAAGTTTCCTTCCAAACAACCCAGGGAATACGCGTAGTCGATCAACTTGATCCGAATAACATCGCGAATGAAGCTAAAGTGGGCTACACCAAGCTTGATACGAATACGGCACTTCAGATATCTAAAGACGCTGAGCTGCTGAAAACGGAGGTGGTCAATGGTGTAACATGGAATTTTTTCACCAGTCCAGTCACAGGCCAAGGAGGCCCTTCGCCTAGTTTGCTCAAGGCTCTCGTCGATGCCGGCATAAAAGTATTGGTTCATTAATTATGAAATTTACAACAAGCTATTCCCCTGTCACGATGAAATTCGCGTCAATGACAGAAGCAGAACTGAGCGATTTTTATAACTGGTTTATTGTTAATTTGCCTTACTTTTTGGATGAATTAATCCAAGCGGTTTGGAAAACGCCCGGATTTGAAGGTTGGAGTGCGGATTTTTCGCCGGAATCATTGGATATGCTTGGCGAGTGGTTTGCAGCAAGAGTCGAATCGAGGGACTTGAGCCCAGAAGAAATTGACGAACTTAAAAGCGAAATAACAAGTGCGGTAGAAATTGCCACATGGGAGTTGACCAGTGAGACGAAGTCTTTGGCAGTATTCATTGGGATGTACTATGGGCAAGTGGCTATTAAAAACAACCCAAAACTAAGTTGGAAACAGGTAAAAGCTAATATGAAGCTTGCTGATTTTGGGCAACCTGTAATATCTGGCCCAGGTGTCGTTCCTATCAATCCTGTAAGAGTTGCAAACGTGCTTGCTTGCGGTATTGCTCGTGGTTCGAAAACCGGAAGTAGACTACGAGGTTCGTACGATAATTGGAGTAAGCTTGTTGTGCCTAAAGGTTCTGTTAACAAGCTATGAGTTTGCTGGAGCTAATACGAGCCAAACTCGCTTTCTAACTTCGAACACAATTGGTTTGCAGAAAAAATTTAAAACGTCAACAACAGCATCAATCGGTCTGGCTAAGACGTTTACGAGCTACGTTCAGCCGAAACAAAACGGTCAAGAAGTCGGAGACGATTCTCCCAACGAGCGTACTGTCACCAAAGATCAGGCTAGCAACTGTGCTTTCACCACCTGTTATGACTTCGCCGACTATGCGGGCCGTATAACTCAGCAGGCGCTTCGTGAGGTTGATACATATTGGCGCTCCCAGTTGTCTGCTGGTAATGACGACAACGCGAAATTATTTCTCGACGCCGCACCACAGACGTTTACGAATGATGTAGGAGAGCAGCAAAACTATTCACTGCGGGACTGTCGCAGTTGATCAAGCGGTTTTCAATAGCGTGGGTCTATTCGGATCAGTTTTTGATGGAGCGATAATAAATAAGGATATTAATTTTCCTGCGCAATCGACGAATGCTGGATCGATCCCAATCTTGGTCTCGGATGATCGCGCATGCCTTCCGCCGCTTCGTGTATTTAATGGAGTGACTCTTGATCCTCGCTTACCAGTGCCAGACGAGGGATTTGGATGTACACCTACCATACATGACAATGCTAATTTAAATATAAGTAACTCCCAGCTTAACGGATATGTCGCAGAGCTAAATCTGGCTAACGAGGTAGCCGCCTTGCCTAATCAGACGGTACTGAAGTATGGTGATGTGATAGGACGAAACGGTTCTGATGTAATATCTGTAAACGTCCTTACAGGAGAAGTTATTTTGTGGGACTCTAAGTTTCGAAGCAGTCCAAAAACGATCCCAGAATCGACAACCTTTACAAGTCCGACTGCAAGTGAAGCTGCGTTAGAAGAGGCACTAGACGTCATAAGGTCGTCTAACCTGAACTCAGGCACTAAGCTGAAAGCAGTCCAAAATGTTTTGGAACAAAACATCACTACCATAACGGCAGGTGCGGGAGAGGTCCGGAATTCCATAGTTTCTAGGCTATGTGGCGGACATCCGTGTTAGGTTTTTGGAGGAATGATGCGAATTTTTGACCCTGTTGTAAAAAGAAAATCTTATATTGATTTTACATTGGGATTTCTTCAAGGTTTAGAGTTTGACCCACTTAAGTCAATGGGGAATATCGCAGCGGTAATGATTAGTGACGTTGTTGGTGCGTCTTTGGTCGGAATGAGTTTGGATGTTGTATATGTAACGCCACGCGCTCTAGGTTGGCTAGATTATGCGATTGAAAATCAAGAGACGTTAGGTCTGAGCTTGAATTATCACCAATTCAAACTGCATCGTGCGAAAGCGTTAGGTTTGTGGATGCAAGCTGGCATTAACTCAGAGGAAACGTGGTTGGATGCAGCTAGAGCTATTTTTGTATGTGGCAGGCACGACGCAAATGTATATCCAAAAAATAAATTGCGTTTGGATTACTTGGATGATTACATGTCATTGTGTTTTCAATCGGGGCAATATGAACAGGGTGTTTTGGAATTTGAAGAGCGAAGCGGTTCTAAAAATCTAAATTTCCTATCGCTTAAGCGAGCACTGAAACCTCGTGAAATTGGATACTTACTTTGCTTAACTTGAGAATAAGTTTGAAGCCCAAGACTTGCTTCTGGCCGGTCGTAGGATGTTAAAAGATAACCTGGAGGGTGAATGGTTTAGAATGGGCCAATATACGTACGCTGCAATGTGGCTAAAAGTTGTGCACTGGCACGACGATCCAACCCTAACGCCTTTGCTAACGATCTTGAAGGCATACGACGATATGCCAAATGTTATACGCCCTGATTTCGCCCGTTGATAAATAAAACTGAGTAGTGTTTTCAATGACAATCGAGCGCGAGGTATAGGTGGGCGACGCAAGATAAGCGTTGCAGCCTCTCAACTGGTCGTAGCCGCTCGATAAGGTCGCGACATATTGGGCAGTCCTCGGTGATTGATGTCACCGCATCCATTGGCGCGCAAACCATGCCCGCGTGAAAAGCGTGCCCCACCAGTTCCAGCACCTCCCAGCCGCAAAAATACCTGATCGAAACCAACCCGGCACTGACCGACCTCAAGCAGTTCATGAGCTCGGATTACTTGCTGGCCGGTCTCGGCTACAACCCGGACGACAGCGCCAAACGCCTGGGTGATGGCCTTTATGAACAGCGCCTTATCGAACAAGCCATCGTCGCTCGCACCGGCCAGGCGTTCATCGACGGCCAGACCTCCAACGAGGCGCAGCTCAAGTACCTGATGGACAATGCCATCGCCAGCAAAGACGCGCTGAACTTGAGTGTGGGCGTCAGCTTGACCTCGGAACAGGTCGCGGCGCTGACTCACGACATCGTGTGGATGGAAAGCGAAGTCGTTGATGGGCAGACGGTGCTGGTGCCTGTGTTGTATCTGGCTCAGGCAAACAACCGTCTAGCGCCCAATGGGGCGTTGATTCAGGGCTCTGACGTTACCCTGATCGCAGGTAAAAACCTCGACAACGCGGGCACGCTTAAGGCGACTAATAATCTTGCCGCCATGGCCGGAAATGATCTGGTCAACAGCGGCCTGGTGAGTGCGGGCGGTCGGCTTAGTTTGCTGGCGGGCAACGACCTGACCAACAAAGCGGGCGGCATTATCGCTGGACGCGACGTGAGCCTCACCGCAGTCAGCGGTGATGTGATCAACGAGCGCACCGTGACTACCCACAACAGCAGCAACGGTTACAACACCCAAGAGCGGCAATTCGCCGACAGCGCGGCTCGGGTCGAAGCGGGTAATGACCTGACGATTCAGGCGGGTCGCGACATCAGCAATTCGGGCGGGGTATTGCAGTCCGGTCGAGACCTTGGCCTCACTGCTGGCCGCGACGTCAATATCACCTCTGCGCAGGTGTTGAACAGCGACGCTCATGGCACTGACAACAACAGCAAAACCATTGTTCAAAACGGTTCCAGCGTCACATCGGGTCATGACCTGACGGTTCAGGCCGGGCGTAATGTGACGGCAGTTGCCAGCCAAATCAGTGCAAAAAATAACGTGTCCGTTGCAGCGGCTGGCGCCCTGACATTGGCCTCGGCGGCGGATGAACAGCATTCGTATGGCACGAGCAAGAAGGTCACCGCCCAGGAAGATCACGTCAGTCAGGTGTCGACGGTGGTGACGGCGGGGGGCGATGTGGTTCTCCACTCAGGGAACGACATGACGCTGGTGTCCAGCAATGTCAATGCAGGTAAAGAAGCGTATCTCGTCGCTGGTGGGAAACTAGGCTTATTGGCAGCGCAAGACAGCGATTACTCGCTGTATGACATGAAGAAAAGCGGCAGCTTCGGCAGCAAGGAAACTCAGCATGACGAAGTCACCGACGTTAAAAACATCGGCAGCCAGATCAAGACCGGTGGAGACCTCACGATAGTTAGCGGCGGGGATCAGTTGTATCAGGGTGCCAAAATTGAAAGTGGCAAGAATCTGACCATCGACAGTGGTGGCAGCATTACGTTTGATGCCGTCAAGGATTCACACCAGGAAAGTCACAACAAGAGTAGCAACAGCTGGGCATGGACCAGCATGGGGAGCAAAGGCCAAGTTGATGAAACCCTGCGTCAAAGCCAGCTGAGTGCTAAAGGCCAAACCCTTATCAATGCAGTTGATGGCTTGCACATCGATGTCAAGGACATCAACCAACAGAGCATAAGCCAAACGATAGACGCCATGGTGCAAGCTGACCCAAGCATGGCTTGGCTGAAAGATGTCGAAGCTCGCAACGACGTGGATTGGCGCCAGGTAAAAGAGCTGCACGATAGTTGGGATGAAAGTCATTCCGGGCTAGGCGGCCCTGCAATGCTGATCATCATTATCATCGTGACCTATTTCACGGCAGGGGCGGCCTCAGGTGCGCTGGGATCTGCTGCCAGTGCAACCGCAGGTTCGACTTCGGCAATGTCAGCGGGGCTAGCCGCGACAGCAACAACACAAGCAGTCGCTGCTGGCTGGGCGAATGCGGCCTTGACTGCCGTACTGACTTCTGCAGCAAGTACTGCTGCAGTCAGCACCATCAATAACAAAGGCAACGTCGGCGCGGCATTAAAAGACACCTTCAGCGTCGATAATCTGAAGAACTACCTTGTCGCCGCTGGAGCTGCAGGTCTTACCACCGGCCTGTTCAATGACTGGACCAGCACCTCGACAGGCTCAGGCGCTGCGGTGACTGACTCGACCAAGGGGGCGTTAGCCAACACCGGCAAGGTTATCGTTTCCAGTCCCGGTGGCCTGAGCAGCCTGCAAGGTGTTACCCAATTTACCGAAAACCAACTGCTGCAAAACACCACTTCGGCGTTGCTCAATAAAGCATTGGGACGTGATGGCAGTCTTAGCGATGCGTTGCAAAATAGCCTGGTGAGTGCGTTTACCGCCTATGGTTTTAACCTCGTTGGTGATATCGGGGTGGACAACCACCTGCCAGACGGAGGGCTTGCAAAAATTGGCCTGCACGCCCTGATGGGCGGCTTGGCCTCCATTGCTGGCGGGGGTGACTTCAAAACCGGCGCTATGGCGGCCGGGGTCAACGAAGCATTGGTTAACAGCTTGGCTTCGGCCTATGCAGGGATGCCAAAAGAGGAAAAAGATCAGTTGCTGCTGATGAACGCGCAATTGATTGGTGTGCTCACGACAGCCGTTCAGGACCCCACTGCAGGCATCGGCAAGCTGCAACTGGGGTCTTCGATTGCGCAGAGTGGGACGCTGTACAATCGGCAATTGCATCCCGATGAAATTGAGTTTGCGAGCGACGATGCGCGTGTTCAACGGTTTGCAGCCGAGAACGGATTGACCCCAGAACAAGCCCAGCAAGAGCTGTTGCGCACGGCGGCGTCAATGGTAGATCGCGGCTGGAACAGTGTCCTAAGTGAAAAGGATGGCAACACAGCCAAAGCGGCAGATTTTCTCCGAGCAGAGCTGATTCAAGCCAAAAATGATCACCTGTTCCAAGTATCATTGGCGGACTACAACAATGAACGTGTTGGCTTGGTGGATCTGTTCAAGGATAAAGCGTCCTTGGATAAAGTGCTAAAAAACGTTGCCTTGGTCGATCCTCTCGATTATCGAACAGACGCCAAGTACATGCGGGAAGTGCTGAACGCCAAAGGGGAAGGTAGTCAGGAGGGATTTGTCCTTGGATTGGAAGGCGCCGCTAGCGGCGCATCGAAAACAGCGCTTTGGGCAATGGGCGCCGTCAATTGCCCGAGTTGCGCCGCTGAAGACATTCAGAATGCTTGGAACTTGGTCCTGAGCATCCCTGAAGAGTTGCGTTTAAAGGGGTACTTGGACAATCTATACATCATGCAGGGCGGTGGTGCGGACGTCATTAGGGGCAATGAGTCGGCCTCTACTTCGGCCGGTGTTGGTCTCGGGCTTGCAATTGATGGCGGTTTGGCTGGTGTCAAACTGCCGGAAGGCAGCGGTGCTATAGGTGCAAAGGGAGTAGCAAACCCGGTTTCGGATACGCTGGCTCGCGTAGTGCCTAGCGGTCTTAACCCGACTAACTTCGCGAAGCCTGGGGATTTGGACGCATTTGTTACCAATGCCAGCGAATTGCGAGGCTTGTCTAATGCGCAGATTGCGGAGAGGCTAACAATCCCAGAAATTCCTGGTGGATTTAGGGTGATTGAATTTCCAAGCTCTTCCGTGGACGGGATTGCGTCGCCAGTATTTAGAACAAATCCCGGTTTTGTACAGGGTGGTAAAACTGCAGGAGGCGCGGCTGAGTTCGTGATTCCTAATGGTCCAATTCCATCAGGAGCAACTCAATGGTTTCCACAATGATGAGTATTCAACCGGCTGAAACTATTATTGTCGGCAAGTGGACTCTTGAAAACGGAAAACTTGTAGCTGACACCGTAGCTCAGCGTATCGACCATTTAATAAAGAATGAGCTAACAGAGCTTGGGATTTCCAGTGATGGTTGGTCTGTCCTCTATTTGGATAAGCGTGATAGTCGTTATTGGGAGTTGAACTATCCGAATAGCAGTGCGCACGGCGGAGGTGCGCCATGCTTGACAGTGCTGTCTCGTGATGAAGCTGTGGAGAAGTTCAAAATTTTAGGCTAAATATTTGTTGGTGCAAAAGGCGCAGGTACTGCGCTGGAAACAACCAATCCCGTTGTTGTGAGTGGTAGTCGAGCCATCGACAAGGCGCAGAGTTACGAAAGTGGCGTACGTGGAATGTATGGCGGCACAACAGCATTTGAGGAGCGTCAGTTTGAAGCAATTGTCGATGGGAAAGTTGTTAATGGCGTCGCCGATGAAGTAGCCACGATTGGAGGGAAGAGTACTGCTATTGAGGCCAAGTTCGTCGATGACTGGGCTAGTTCTATTCGAAACCCAGAAAGTCCCTCAGGTTCGAAACCTTGGTCAGTAGCTGAACAGGCGAAAATGGTAGATCAGGCGAAGAAATACTCTTCTGGTTTTGATGGTGGCGCTATCTACCACACGAATAGTCCAGAGTTGGCTAGTTATTATTCGAAAGTATTTACTGATGCGGGTGTCACAAACTTTAAGTTTGTAATTACCCCGGCAACGAAGTGAGGTGTGTCATGAGTAGTGATCGGGAGGTGTTGGAACGCATTCTGGGTGGGGAGATTGAGCAGCGGGGGGCACGAACTGTACCCGGTTTAAATCCTGTTGAAGGAGTGGAATTTGTCTATTATCAGGATGACAAAAAACTAAAGCCAAAGAAGCTGTTTAAATCTTTGCTAGATGGCGTAAATCCACGTAGCGCCAAAAAAGGCGGAAGGGTATCGGATAGTTGTAATGTTGTTTTTCCTGATGGTTCGCTATTTCACGCAATGTCCTATCACGGCGATCTTGAAGGTTGGAGAAAAGATATTGAGGTAGGTGCAAAAAGCCTTGGCCTGCTGTTGGCCCGAATCGAAGGTGATCAATTTATTATTTCCGATGGTCGTTCGATCCCTCTGTCAGATTGCAAAATAGAGTTCTCTTGAACACTGCTTACCCTCAACACCGGCCCTGCGCCGGTGTTGTTGTATCTGCTTACTGCAAAACCTCCCGTCCTTCGCTGCTCGCTTTGGTCGTGGCCTGAGCGATCAAGGCATCGAGCATCTGCGCCACAAATTTCTGCTGGCTCTTAGGTAGCTGGTCGATGGCTTCCAGTTGCTGTTGCCATTTCGGAGCAGGGCCACGCTTACGCACAGTGGTTTCCTGCTGCTGACCAGATAGCTCTTCAAGTGTGGTCGAGAGCAGCCGGGCCAGCTCTGGCAGCGCCGCTACCTGGATTCGCCGCTTGCCGGACTCATAGGCTTGGATAGTCTGCTGGGACACGCCCAGCCGTTCGGCCAGTTGGGTTTGGGTGATGCCGTGTTCTTTGCGCAAGCGGGCAATGTGCCATTCGGGACGGATTTATTTTTACAAGTCCCTTTTCCTAATAAATAAATCAGTCCCTTTTCCTAGGGACCACGCACGACAGAAGCAACGGCTCTAATACCCAAGAACGACAATTCGCCGACAGCGCGGCTCGGGTCGAAGCAAGCAACGACCTGACCGCAAGTGCCGGTCGCGATATCACCAATTCGGGCGGGGTATTTCAGTCCGGTCGAGACCTTGGCCTCACCGCTGGCCGCGACGTCAATATCACTTCAGCTCAAGTGCTGAACAGCGACGCTCATGGCACTGACAACAACAGCAAAACCATTGTTCAAAACGGTTCCAGCGTCACATCGGGTCATGACCTGACGGTTCAGGCCGGGCGTAATGTGACGGCAGTTGCCAGCCAAATCAGTGCAAAAAATAACGTGTCCGTTGCAGCGGCTGGCGCCCTGACATTGGCCTCGGCGGCGGATGAACAGCATTCGTATGGCACGAGCAAGAAGGTCACCGCCCAGGAAGATCACGTCAGTCAGGTGTCGACGGTGGTGACGGCGGGGGGAAGCGTTGCGTTGAGTGCGGGCAAAGATCTGGATGTGATTGCCAGTAAGGTCAGCGCGACGGACGAAGCGTATTTGTATGCCGGGAAGGACCTGAACTTGCTGGCGGCTGAGGATACGGACTACTCGTACCTGTCGAAAACCAAAAAAGGCTCATGGGGAAAGAAAAGCTCGTCGATGAGCGAAAGTGAGAGTGATACGGCAGTTGGATCTGTGATTCAGGCAGGAACAAAACTCGTCATCTCTGCTGCTCAAGATATAAATGCCCAAGGTGCAACGCTGAGTGCAACAGGTGCACTGCAAGCCAGCGCGGGCCACGACATCAACCTGGACGCAGCCGAAAATTCCAGTAGTGAAGCCAGCGCGAGTTCGAAAAAGGGTTTCTTTTCCAGTAAGTCGGACAGCAGTTCTTCTAGCCAGACGACGGTTACCAGCACTTAATTACATGGACAAAGTATCGATCTGCAAGCGGACAATGACATCGTCCTTAAAGCCGCAACCCTTACCGCACAACAGAACGTAGAGCTTTCGGCTGGTAGGGACGTTGTAATCAGTACAGCCCAACAGAGCCAGCAATCCGGGCAGTCCAGTATGAGGTAATTAAACCCCTACCAGTGATTCAGGGGAAGATAGCTCCAGCTTTTGACGAGGTTGGCGGGGGTGTGCAGATATTGCCTAGTTTCGCGGATAGGGTTAATGTGGAATGGCTCGTGGCTAATCACTATTTAAAGCTGGTACCGTGACATGAACGTATCAATAAATGACATACAGTTAAAGGTTTATGAGTTAGGGAAGTTGATTTGCGCCCCTACTTGTTTTTTAATCGTTGGTTCTCTGCCGTTTGTCGACGGTAGTCCCTATGTTGAAATCCGTGAGAGTAAATACAATTTTATCTACTCTGAAAGAGGGTTTGAGTTTTCTAGGAAGACTACTAACTCTCTGGACGAATTGCTTTATTGGATTATGGTTAGAGCTGCAAACCGCATGGCACTTCAATACGAAGTGCAAAATCGGGTAGATGGCGAAGATTTTCGCAGGTTGTATTTCGCCAAGCTAATATCCCTCGTCGCATCAATTGACGTTGAGTGGGGAAAGCGGATAGAAAGTGAAGTGCACAATACATTGATAAGTGCCCCTTACGAAGATGATTTATGAAGGCCAAAGTGCACGATATCAATGAATGGAGAAAAGGGAATGTGGCAGTGGTACTGCCGATAAGTACTCGACACGCCGGAAGACAACAACAGCAATACGACCCACAGCGCAATCATGGCTTGGACGTCGATGCGTGGTCATGCGCCATGAACACCGTGCCGACGAAAAGCTGTTCGTTGACTACGCAGGCCAAACCGTGTCGGTCATCGACCGGCACACAGGCGAGATCCGCCAGACCCAGATCTTTGTCGCCGTGCTGGGCGCCTCCAGCTATACCTTTGCAGAAGCCACATGGTCGCAAAAACTGCCGGACTAGCTGGGCTCGCACGTGCGCTGCTTCGCTTTTCTTGGCGGGACATCCGAGATCCTGGTGCCGGACAATCGTAAGCGATCCATCACACCCACATTCAAAGCCGCCACTTATTAGCTGACGCTGTGCTCCCGATCTCTTTCTGGAGCCTGCACCCATGATGCGACCCGCTGCCAAAGTTGAAAAAGTCTACCTCTACCCCAAGCCGGTGGACTTTCGAAAATCCATTGACGGTCTTTCGGCTTTGGTCGAACTGGATATCAAGGTGGCGGTTTTCGACCCGGTACTTTTTGTCTTTCTTAACAAGCCTCGCAATCGAGTAAAGATTTTTTATTGGGAACGCAACGGCTTTTGCCTGTGGCTTAAGCGTTTGGAGTCCGAACGTTTCAAAACCTCACCCGATATCACTGACGAAGCCATCGTGCTGACCGTTCAGGAACTGAACTGGTTATTGGATGGTTTTGACCTGTGGCGCAACCGTCCACATCAAGTTTTGACGCCGCGATTTGTCGCATAGTTGGTATAATCCTCGGCATGGTGCGACACGAGATCGCGTGTTCAACTGTTTAACTTCAATAGGTTAGCAGTCAAACACGAGTCGTAAGCTCTGGATCTCATTGCTCAACTCCGCTTTCTGGAGTAACGAGCCTGACGTGTATCCGTCAGTTCACTAGATCGGCATGCGTCAGGAGCCAATCTTGGGGTGTGAAGCCCGATCAACAATGTCCCTCCCGCAAGAGAGTGCAACCCGGTAACGGGATGCGCAGCACAACCGAATTGCACGGTAGTACGGGGACTAGTGACCCAACCCGCATGGCTAACATATGTGAATCGTCGACAGAACCCTCGTAAGGATTGACGGGCCTACGGCAATTATCGGCCCCAGCCAAAATGGCATTGTAGCCAGCCATTCCTGTCATGTAATGGGATGCGGTAGTAGAAGCGCTGCCGGGGGATAGACGAAGCCTAAACGGGGAATTGATGCGATTCAGGGAACGTGGCAATCCTGACCACTCGCCTTACCAGCCACATCGGCGGCAGACTTTCCGCAAGGGACGTTGATGAGTGTGGGGAATAGGAGGATGCAAAAAGCAAAGGACCGTCTGTAACGGATGGCATACCGGTTTCAACATTACCGGCAGGGGAAACCCTGGCTGACGTGCATCTGGTTTACGAGCGCAAATACAACTGTTGATTCCGTCGAACTATGAAGTTGGCACGGGCACACGCTAAGAGATCCTGTGCAAACAGTTTCTAACTTCGAGCAGGACTGTATGAATACGCAACCACCGACTTCGGTTACGTCTGCGTCCTTGGATGGGGCCATGAATTGGTACGGTCTTGATTGGGCCAGAATTCAAACCTCCGTTCGGAAAACACAGTTGAAAATTGCGCAGGCAACAAGGAAGGCCGACTGGCGAAAGGTGAAGCGCCTGCAACGCATGCTGACTCACTCGTTTCATGGGCGATGCTTAGCTGTGCGGCGAGTCACGGAGGACCGGGGTCGCAGGACGCCGGGGGGGCGATGGCGAAACGTGGGAGACGCCCCAAGCCAAACTTCGAGGGGTGATGTGTCTATCGATCAAGCGGGGTTACTGTTCTAAACCGTTGAGGCGGGTATGGATACCGAAACCTGGTAAACAGGAGAAACGCCCACTCGGAATTCCCACGATGTTGGATCGGGCCATGCAAGCGCTTCATCTGCTGGCAATTGAACCTGTTGTAGAGAGCCAGAGCGACCCCCGAAGCTACGGCTTCCGACCGGATCGCTCGACGGCCGACGCAATGGTAGAGCTGTTTCATTTGCTGGCCGCCCAAGTAGCCCCTGTCTGGATTCTGGAAGGGGACATCAAAGGTTTTTTCGATAACATCAGCCATGATTGGCTTTGTCAAAATATCCCAATGGATAAGACGATACTGCGCAAATGGCTGAAAACCGGGGTTGTTGACCGGGGGCAATTTGTTGCTACGGAGGCAGGCACGCCACAGGGCGGTATCATCTCTCCCTGTCTGGCAAACGCCACCTTGAATGGTTTGGAGCTTTTGCTGAAAGATCACTTGAAAAAACGCTTTGGCACCATAGAAGCGAAGAAAACCAAGGTTCAGGTTGTGCGCTATGCAGATGACTTTGTGGTTTTGGCAAACTCGAAAGAGTTGCTTGAAAACGAAATCAAGCCTTGGATAGAGCAATTTCTGTCTGTACGAGGGGTTGCATTATCGCAAGAAAAAACGCGCATCGCACACATCCATCAAGGCTTTGATTTTCTTGGGTGGAATTTTAGGAAGTACGTCCCGAAGTCGCCGCACAGAAAGGCAAAGCTGTTTATCAAGCCTGCGAAGAAGAATGTTTCAACGTTCTATCGGAAAGTGCGAGATATTATAAAAAACAGCGGAACCCTTACTCAGGGCGCACTGATGGGGCGACTGAACCCAGTGCTGCGAGGGTGGGCGCAATATCACTCCCCGGTTGTGGCGAAAGCCACCTTTAACAAGCTGGACCTTATCTTCTGGCGGATCTTGAGGTGGGCAAAGCGTCGGCATCCGAGGAAGTCTGTTGGTTGGCTTAAACGACGATATTACTGTTCCGGAATTCACCGGGCATTTGTATACCCAGTAAAGGGGATCGACGGGACAGTAAAGTTTCGCCAGCTATACATGCTGGCGGATACCGTAATCGTTCGTCACAAGCGCTTGCCGGGTGCGTATCAGCCGTACGATGCAGAACAGGAGTTCAAGTGGGAAGCATTAAGGGTTCAACGGATGCTACATAAGCTCCGGTATCGGCGGCAGGTACTGAGTCTTTTCAGGCGGCAACAGGGTAAATGTGCTTTATGCGGGCATGCCATCAGCAAGGATACCGGCTGGCACGATCACCACGTTGTCAGGCGGGTGGATGGCGGCCCGGATAAACTAAATAACCGTGTACTGCTCCATCCCGACTGCCACTTACAGTGCCACAAGCAGGGATTCAAGGAGCCACTTAAGCATAGCGGTTTGCAAAAACCACCTTCCGCGTGACCGGCCAGTAATAGACTGGCTTTCGTAAGCTTGAGCCGTATGCGGGGAAACTCGCACGTACGGTTCTAAGGGGGCCCCGGATCAGTAATGATCTGGGGCTACCCGACAATCTGATGCCTGAAAACCTCCCTGATGATCCCGTTCTGCTTAAGCAACTGCTTGTGCAGATGCTGGGTGAGCGTCAGGCGGACAAGGGTCAGATCGTCGATTTGAAAGAGCAGGTCAAGTTGCTCCGCGACCGTTTATTCGGACGTAAGTCCGAGCAAACCATTAACCCGCAGACGCCGCAACTTGCGCTCTTCAACGAGCCTGAAAGCGTGGTGACTCCGGTCGCCGTAGAGTCTGACGAAGAAGTTGTAGCACCGGCCAAACGCCGTGGCAAAAGCAAGCCGCTGCCAGCCGATTTGCCTCGTGTTGAAGTGATACACGAACTTACTGAGCACGAACTGACCTGTGCATGCGGTTGCGCAAAACACATCATTGGTGAAGAAACCAGCGAACAGCTGGAGATCGTACCGATGCAAATTCGCGTGATTAAGCACATCCGCAAAGTGTACGGTTGCCGTAGCTGTGAAACGGCTCCGGTCACTGCTGACAAACCCGCCCAGTTGATCGAAAAGAGCATGGCCAGTCCGAGCGTGCTGGCGATGCTGTTAACTACCAAGTATGTCGATGGTCTCCCGTTGCATCGCTTTGAAACGGTGTTGAGCCGGCACGGCGTGGACATTGCGCGTCAGACGTTAGCGCGCTGGGTGATCCAGTGCGGCGAACACTTGCAGCCGTTGCTCAACTTGATGCGAGACCGGTTACTCGAAAGCCCGATCATCCATTGCGATGAAACGCGGGTGCAAGTGCTTAAGGAACCAGGTCGAGACCCTACGAACCAATCCTGGATGTGGGTACAAACTAGCGGCCCGCCGGATCGAAAAGTGGTGCTGTTTGATTACACGTCCAGCCGAGCGCAGGAGGTGCCGTTGCGCTTGCTTGAAGGTTATCTTGGTTATGTAATGACAGACGATTACGCAGGTTATAACGCCTTGGCGTTACAGCCCGGCGTAGAACGCTTGGCCTGCATGGCCCATGCACGACGCAAGTTTGTCGAAGCCCAAAAAGTGCAGCCCAAGGGCAAGACCGGACGTGCCGATATGGCGCTGGCGATGATTAATAAGCTGTACGGAATCGAGCGTGATCTTAAAGACGCAAGCGATGAGCAGCGTTTTATCGGCCGTCAGGAATCAAGCCTGCCGGTACTGGCTCAACTGAAAAGTTGGCTGGATAAAACGCAGCCACATGTCACGCCGCAGAGCGTGTTGGGCCGTGCTGTTAATTACTTGGCCAGCAACTGGAGCCGTCTTGAGCGCTACGTGGAAGCTGGCTTTTTACCTATCGATAACAACGCGGCTGAAAGAGCCATAAAGCCGTTTGTTATTGGCCGAAAAAATTGGATGTTCAGCGACACACCTAACGGGGCAAACGCGAGTGCTCAGATCTACAGTCTGGTCGAAACCGCCAAGGCTAACGGCCAAGAACCCTATACGTGGCTGCGCCACGTACTTGAACGCTTGCCACAGACAGCTTCGGTAGAAGACTACGAAGCACTGCTGCCGTGGAACTGCGCACCCAAATTGCCAGGGTAAACGAGCCGGCAATCTTGCGGTATGTGGGGTTCATGGATCGCATACAGCACGCTGGGACTGGCCATGCTCTTTTCAATCAACTGCGCGGGTTTATCAGCAGTGACTGGGGCCGTTCACAGCCACGGCAACCGTAGATTTACGGATGTGCTTAATCACCCGAATTTGCATCGGCACGATCTCTAGCTGTTCGCTGATTTCTTCGTCGATAACGTGTTTGGCATAACCACATGTACAAGTCAGTTCGTATTCTGGAAGCATCCGCACAAGCCGGACTCAAGTCTTCGGGGGACTCTTGCTGCCCGAAGCCTGACCCCCTTCAACTGCTCCCGCGTGAGCCTGCATATAAGGCATCGCTGAAAACGCCTTGGAGAACATAGGTTCCAGCAACGAACCACCCCGCGCATTAAGATGATTATCGTCTAAATACAGCGGCGCTCCACCCTTGCTGCCATAACAGACTTTGTCATCGCAGAGGTAGGGAAGGGGATCAAGAATATGCACGCCGCATTGGTCGTGGGCCTGATCTTGAATGCTCCAGACAAAAGCATTGCGTGCGTTATAGTCTTCGCGGCTTAGGGTGAAGTCGCGTGGATTGCCCAACAGCATTTCCCTGCCGATGGCATCCGTAACGTCGACCCTCATTTCGGGTATAGGCCGCATGAGGTACACCGGGCGGTTTTTCGCCATGGCACATGCACTCTCAACATAGAGTCGCCCAAACTCTTTCAGCGAGGCAGGAGTTGGATTATCAACAGGCATTGAGGCGTAGGCTTGTGGACTACGCTTCTGGGTTTGATCAATACCGTTGTATCCGAGCGGATAAATAGATGTCCGGTTGATCACAATCAGCGGCACATTACTCATTTCCGTTCCGAGCGTTTTGGTGAGTTGCTCCATCATGATGACGCACGGATCCTCTGGATCTTTGTTGGCGTGTTCTCTGACCGTCAAGCCGTCGACCGGTAAGCAAGCGGGAGCGGCTTGAAAGTAGATGCCTTCGTCAAGCGTGGCAAGTGCGTCTTGTGCGACTGTTACCAAGGTAGCGGCATGACTGTCGCCAATGATCATAACTTTGATCATATGGCCCCCATACACACAGGGAACCCCTCTAGCGAGGCATTCACCGTTGCGTGGATTATTGCCACTTTGGGCCTTTTCTATCATCTGGGTAATGTCTGCAGACAGGCGCTGTGATAAGCCGTTCTTAGTCACTACAAACTGAGCCACGCCCCCAGTCAATACCACTAGACCAACCAGCAGTGCCAAGGCGCGAGGCAGAGTCAGTTTCTGCAACCCTCTTCTTACTGGCTGTTCTACAACCCGATAAGAAAGCTCGCTCAGCATCAGCGCCAGCAGAATTGCAACGGCGATCCAGAGGGCATTGTCCTGCTGATAAAAATAGAATAATCCGGCCACCAATGGCCAGTGCCATAGGTATAAAGAATAAGAGCGCGTACCGAGCCATTCGGTGAACTGATTGTTACTCCACAGCGAACTCTCGCACTTGGCCGTCAGCACCATTACTGCACCTAGAGTTGGGATGAGTGCTAAATAGCCGGGCCATGCGTCGGAAGCCTCAATCAAAAAGGTTGAAGCTACAATCAGCAGCAGCCCACCAGCTTCCAACGCTTTGCGTGCAAGGGGGGACAGATTCAGATTTGACCCAAGCAGAAAGCAGAGACCGCCAAGCAACATTTCCCAAGCACGGGACTGCAAAAGATAAAAAGCTTTGTCCGGTACCGTGTTCGTCAGCGCTATACATGTAATAAAGGAGCAAGCTAGCACCATCACATGAGCTACGATCAGTGCCTTCTTGCTGGGAAACAGTTTCCAAACGATGGCCAGCATGAGGGGTAGAGCCAAATAAAACTGCCACTCGACCGACAATGACCACGTATGCAGTAGCCATTTACTATGGCTCGCACTGTCGAAATACCCCGACTCTCTCAGGTAACTTATATTTGACAGAAAGAATAAGGATTGGCGCGCATGTTTTGCGAGCATCTTGTATTCGTTGGGCGCTAGGAAAAACCAACCCAATGCCAGTAAAACGGCGGTAACGACAACCAGCGCCGGTAAAATGCGTTTCGCCCGCGACCAGTAAAAGGAAAGTATTGAAAAATTACCCTGCTGCAGTCCTTTGGTAATAATTCCTGTCATCAGAAAGCCTGAGATGACAAAGAAGACATCCACACCAGCAAAGCCGCCAACGATGCGGCCAACATTGAAGTGATACAGAACAACCGCAGTGACCGCTAAAGCGCGAAGTCCATTGATATCACGCCGAAATACTTGGCCTTTAGCACCAGAGATTCCAGTAGACGCAGTGCTCCTGATTTTCAGCCAAGTCTTGATAAATTCCATTTTTTTGTTGTGCTCATAAAATATGCGAACGTAGTGAGGTTTTAGTTAATAAACTGATAAAACGAAACTGTCAGAGGCTTTTGATTGAACTAGAGGTATTTGAGAAATCATTCAGGCTAGAGAGTGGCAGCGCTGATGATTCATATGCAGGTTATACACACTCGAACTTATTGATCTAAGTATCAACCATTGAAAAACGTCGAATATTGTATGCTGGCCAATTGATATTTGTCAAATGCAGCCTTTAGTTGTGACATTGGAGATGTTTAAAAGTACAGGCGATTATTGCGCAATTATCCCGTTCGTAATTCCTGGCCTTTATAGTTATGGCCCTGAAAGCCCCCGGCAGTTATTAACCGGAGAATGGCCCGAACATCCTGCACTGGTACGTTTTTTCTGACAGCGACGTGTCTTTCTTCAGGTATTCCTCACGCGCTTCGCGTTGATCGCTTAGTCCCTGAATGGGGCGGCGGTGTCTGCGCGATGCTGTTGGCTGCCCTCTGGCTAGGGCTGCATACGCTGAAACGGGTACGGTTTTTCGCGTTACCTTTGAGCCGGGTCTTGGTAGTCAGTTAAAGCCCTGCTGCGGTATCGGCGAATGCGGAATGTACTTTACCAACCCCGGTTCCTAATCGCGCGGGACGGACTTGGCGTCTGTGACAAAGCCCTTGGCGTGGTCTGCGTGGTTGCCTCGGAACACCAGCAGCGCCGAACAGTCATCCCCGATTGCGTCAATGCAACAACCGAACTAGCCCACCCACAATCATCTCCACTTCGTCATCATTAATAGTCAACGGCGGCAATAACCGAATCGTTTGACCTCGGGTGACATTGATCAACAACCCGTGCTCACGGGCGGCAATCAAGGTCAACTCCCTAAACGGCGTGGCGAGTTCGATGCCGATCATCAACCCTAACCCGCGTATCGCCAATACGTTCGGATGATCGTCCAGTTCGGCCCGCAAGGCGGCGAGCAGCCGTTCGCCTTGACGCTTCGCATTTTTCAACAGCCCTTGGTCTTCGATGATGTCCAGCACGGTACAGCCCACCCGACAGGCCAACGGGTTGCCACCAAACGTGCTGCCGTGGCTGCCGGGAGTGAACAGTTGTGCCACTTTTTCCCGGGCGAGGCAGGCGCCGATGGGGATGCCGTTGCCCAGCGCTTTGGCCAAGGTCAGCACATCTGGCACGATGCGCTCATGCTCAAAAGCAAACATCAGACCGGTTCGGCCGATGCCGGTCTGGATTTCATCAAGCACCAGTAACCAGCCACGACGGCTACAGAGGTCGCGAACTGCTTGCAAGTAACCCGCGGGCGCTACCTGCACACCGGCTTCACCTTGAATGGGCTCTATTAACACGGCGGTAATTCGGTCACCGTAGGCCTCGGCGATTTTCTCTAGCGCTGCGCTGTCGCCAAATTTGACCTTGATAAAATCCCCTGGCAGCGTTTGAAAACCCAAGCGCACAGCGGGTCCGTCGCTGGCCGACAGCGTGCCCAGCGTCCTGCCGTGAAACGCCTTGTCCATGACCACTATCAACGGTCGCTCAATGCCTTTTTGCCACCCGTGTAGCCGCGCCAGTTTCAGTGCGGTCTCATTGGCTTCAGCCCCTGAGTTGTTGAAAAACACCCGGTCCAGCCCGGACAGTCGCGTCAGTTTTTGCGCCAGGCGCTGCTGCCAGTCGATGGTGTACAGGTTAGAGGTGTGCAGCAGCAAGCCAGCCTGCTCGCTGATCGCGGCAACAATGCGTGGATGGGAGTGACCGACATTGGTTACCGCGACTCCAGCGACAGCGTCCAGGTATTCACGGTTCTCCTGATCCCACAAGCGAGTTCCCAAACCTCGGGTAAAGCTGATCGGCAAGGGTTGATAGGTGGTCATCAGGCACGGGGCGGTCATGATCTAGAGCTCCTTCTTTGTTGAGATATGCAGTATCGTTAACAACTTATGCTGGATAAACATCTGCCTATTTCAATCAATTTAAAGCTGAGCTTGATAATGGACCTGTTCCAGTCGATGACGGTGTATGTAAAAGTGGTGGAGGCGGGCAGTATGACTGCCGCCGCGCAGCAGTGCTCAATGTCCACCACCATGGTTGGTAATCACCTGCGCGCATTGGAGCAGCGCCTCGGGGTCAGCTTGCTCAAACGCAGCACCCGACGTCAAAGCCTCACCGAGTTTGGCAGTGCTTATTACCAACGCTGCCTCGAAGTGTTGGGATTAGTAGCCGACTCTGAACGCTTGGCTGAACAAGCGCAGGGCGTGCCCAGTGGGCTATTGCGGATTACCGCGCCGCCAGCCTTTGGCGTCGAGTGCTTGGCACCGGCGATGAGCGGGTTTGTACAGCGCTTTCCGGAGGTCAAGCTGGACGTGGAATTGAACAATCAGATCCTCGATCTTATTGATGGCGGGTTCGACGCGGCGATACGTTTGGGTACGCTGGAGCCGTCTGGTCTTATTGCCCGTCCTTTGCAGGATTACACCCTGACCATTTGCGCCTCGGCTGCTTATCTTCAGCGTCGAGGTACGCCGCTTAAACCGCGGGATCTAGAGGATCACGATTGCCTGGCATTCGCTTACCCTGCGGGCGATGAATGGCGTTCCGCTGCGAAGCAATGGAGCTTGAAAGGTGCGCAGGGCCAGGAGGTGGTTCCGGTTTCCGGGCCTATGGCGATCAACAGCACGCCAGGTTTGCGCCAAGCGGCGCTCGCCGGGATGGGCGTGGTGATGATGCCCGATATGCTGGTCAGGCAAGACCTGCGCGACGGCAGACTGGTGGCATTGTTGCAGGATTACCAATTGCCGCGGCGCCCAATGCACCTGGTGTACGCGCAGGACCGTTACCGTTTGCCGAAACTCAGGAGTTTTGTCGACTACGCCTTGGAACTATGGGGGCGAGAAGGTTAGCTCCCTGGAGCGGCCTTTTTACTCTGGAGGAAGGTTTTGTATCAGAGATGCAGCAGTGCGATGGAAAACGAAATGACGATTGTCCAGGCGATGGCAAGGTTAAGGTACATTTGTTTTTATCCGCACGATTAAATTGATCGCCATAGTCGGCGAGCAACGAGCAAATAAATAATTACCTTTAACGATTTAGATGATCACGCTAAATGATGACGGGCTGCGTACGGTTGTGTGCACCTTTCAGACTCTGCTTTAGCGCTCATCAACAGCAATGTTCAACGGTAGGTCAAGGACGAATGTTGCGCCTTTGCCCGGACCGTCGCTGTGGGCACTGAGGCGACCTTTCATTTCTATAGCGGCCAGGGCGCAGCTGTGCAAGCCAAAGCCATGGCCCTCTTTGCGTGTGGTAAATCCATGGGCGAAAATTCGCGTCATGTTTTCGGTAAGAATGCCTTCGCCTTCATCCCTTACGCTGATTCGCAAGATTGTGTTGCCGATGAATTTGACGCCGATGGTCATGTTCCTGGAGCGCTCATCCATGTTGCACATCGCATATTTAGCGTTACTGATCAGGTTGATCAAGATCAGCAAAAGGCGGTGTTTGTCGGCCATGATATCCGGAACATTGCTGAAGTCCTTGATCACCTTGACGCGGTGACGAGTCAACGCGCCTGAGTTCATACGCAGGGCGTCTTCTAGCAGATCGTTGATATTGAGGCTTTCGGCAAGGGTAGTGATACCCGCGTACGACTGCTGAGTCGAAACGATGTCCTTGATGTGATCAACGCTGCGGGTCAGTCGCGCCAACTCCTCGGTGATGCTCTGCTGCTCTGAGACCAAGGCTTGGTCTAATTGGTTGAGGTAATCAGGAAGCAGCTTCCCCTTAGGGTCGTGGCTGATGAAATCACCGAGGTCATGGGCGTGCTCGTTGATCAATTGCACCGCTTTGCCTAAGCCGATGGCCTTGCTGCTAGCCAGGGTACGAGTGACCAGTTCAGCTGAAATATTCACGCTGTTCAGCACGTTCCCGACGTTATGCAGCACGTTGGTGGCAATTTCAGCCATGCCAGCCTGGCGCGCGGTATCGAATAACTCGCTTTGGGTGTCTTTCAATTCCCGCGTACGCTCTTCCACTCGTTGCTCAAGACTTTCATTGGCTGTGTGCAAGGTGTTATTGATGCGGCGGTTGATCTCGGCGTAACTGCGCAAAAGACGAATTCCCAAATACAGCATCAAGACGAACATCAGTGCGGACAGAATCAACAAGCAGAGGTGATACAACCGATTAACTCCGATGGCTTGCTCCTGATAACCGTTGAGGAGGCTGTTTATGTCATCCAGGCGTGCCGCGACCGGAACTGCGCCGATACGCTCTACCAGATCATTGACCACTGGTTGTTCACGCAGGATCAACCGCACATGACTGAGCAGGATCTCCAGCGGTAAGTGCAGTTTGAGTGGTAAGCGTTCTTTGTCTATCTCCAGTCGGTTAAGTCCCACCTGAATATCGGCCGCTTTTTCGTCAGAAATTACCTGGGAAAACTCAAGACAATCGAGCAGCAAATCGTACATGTCCGTCAAGGTGGGTTGCAGCAGCGGCGCGCTCCTGTCCAGTTGCTGAAGTTGAAACTGGATGTCGTCCTCATCCAAGGGTAAGAAGGCTAACGAGTTGCGTAAAATCGCGTTATGCGATTTGAACTGCTCCACCAGTCGAGTTTTTTCAGTCATCGCGTCCACGTAAGCGTCACGTCCATCGCGCCAACTATTTACGGTATGACGTGGATAGCCCAACTCCATAAGGACGAACTGTCCCCAGAGTTGGTTTATGCCATTGAGCGGTTCGACCAGTGTGTCGTAGTTTTGATTAGCAGTAATTCGTGCTTCAAGAATTGCGGTTTCCCATTGCGCGTCCAGTTGCTTGATCTGGCTAATCAGATCCCGTGACTCAATATAGTTTGTGGTGTTGTCGGTACTGGATTTGACGTAGAGGAAAAGCAGAATCGATGCAAGGATCAGCGTCAAAGCGCCCAATAGCAGCGATATAAATCGGCGGGACAGCTTCATAAAGGTTTACCCGCCAACTCGCCGGTCAAGGTTTTCAGGAACTGAACAATCAGGCTTTTATCCAGCTCTGAGGGGGTACGCCCCACCTGATATCTGAACATCACCGCAACGGCCTCATCTAACGTTTTTGCTGATCCGTCGTGAAAGTAGGGAGCCGTCAGAGCCACGTTGCGTAGGCTGGGGACTTTAAAGACGTTACGGTCAGCTTCATCTTTAGTTACTGAATACCGCCCCAGATCGACCTCCGTTGGATGGCCCCTGTTGCTGATGTAATCGCCCAGCACGCCAAATTTCTGGTACATATTGCCGCCAATATTGACGCCTTGATGGCAGGCGATGCAGCCGTATTGCTTGAAGCGTTGGTAACCGTATTTTTCTTCCTGAGTCAGGATGTCCGTCTCACCCTTCAAATAACGATCAAAGCGCGAATTAGGGGTTAGCAGTGTTCGTTCATAGGTGGCTAAAGCGTTTTGTACGTTGGCGGCAGTAAGTCCGTCCGGATATGCGCGGCTAAACGCTGAGCTGTAATCAGGGTTGTGGGAAAGGGTATGGATAACGGCCTCCCATGTGTTTCCCATCGCCACGGGACTTCGAATGAACTCGTCAACCTGCGCCTCCAGAGAGTCGGCGCGACCATTCCAGAATTGCCTGAAATTGAGGCTCGCATTCAATACCGTCGGCGTATTGATGCCCATCGGTTTGCCATCCAAGCCAATAGAAAACGGTACGTCGTCGGCGCCACCTCTTTTCAGCTGATGGCAACTGGCGCAGGCCATGGAGTTGTTCCCCGATAGACGCTTTTCGTTGAACAGCTGACGACCCAACTCGACCCGAGCAGGGTTGTGCACCTGCACATCCGGCAAAGGCTTCAGCGGTTCATCAAGCTGTGCTGAAATTGCTGGAAGATAAGGACTGAGCAGCAGCGCCAGAAACGCAATAAAGCGCAAGGTTGATTTATTGTTAATTAGTGAGTTGATGTGGACGGCCCTTGAAACTCCGCTTCCATCTTTCCTGCGCTCAATATTTTGGCAAAAGCCACAGGTTCTATGGCGCGGCTGAAAAAATAACCTTGGCCCTCTTCGCAATTATGCGCCCGAAGGAAATCCAGCTGTGCCTGGGTCTCGATACCTTCAGCGATGATATTGAGCTTTAGGCTTTCACCCAGGCTGATGATTGCATCAACCAATGCCTCGTCATTGCTGTCGGTTCCCAGCGCTCGAATAAATGACTGATCGATTTTCAGAACATCAATGGGAAATCTGCGCAGGTAGCTCAAGCTGGAATAACCGGTGCCAAAATCGTCGATGGCCAGACGAATGCCCATTTCCTTGATTGCCAACAGTACCAAGATGGTCGAGTCGGCGTTCTGCATTAGCACGCCTTCGGTGATCTCTAACTCTAATTGAGCAGGGCCCAATCCGGTTTCTGCAAGTACGCTGCGGATGCTTTCGAGAAACCCTTTTTGGCGAAACTCAGTGGCAGAGATGTTTACGGATATACGAATTGTCGGCAGTCCGTCGGCTTCCCAGGCACAAGCTTGGCGGCAGGCTTCACGCAATACCCATTTACTCAGCGGTACTATCAATCCAGTGTCTTCGGCCACCGGAATGAATTCAGACGGAAACACCCAGCCGTGGTCGGGTTTCAACCAGCGAATCAACGCTTCGGCGCCTACTATCTTTCCAGTTTTCAGATTGAGTTTGGGTTGGTAATGGAGCACGAACTCATCACGCTCCAGCCCCAGTCGAATGCCCGACTCGATGGATTGGTGTTCTCGTGCGCGCTCATTCAAGTTGTCAGCAAAAAAGCAGAAGTTATCCGGCCCTATGATTTTGACGTTACGCATGGCGTTTTCAGCTTTTTTGATTAGCTCGATAGGCTCTACGCCATCGTTTGGAAAAATACTGATCCCAAGGCTCGCGGTCACCGTCAGATCGTGGCCGGCGATGTAATGCGGCACTCGCAAAGCCGCCAACAGCTTCTCGGCGATGCCGGTGGTTTGATGGGGGTGATGAATGTCGGCCAATATCACCACGAACTCATCGGAGCCGTACCGAAATACCGCGTCAGATTGGCGCACTGTATTGACCAGACAGTGGGCTACCTGTTTAAGCATTTCATCACCGGTGGGATAGCCGAGGGCGTTGTTGATTCGCTCGAATCTATCCAAGCCAATAAAAAATATAGCCAATTGCAAATCGTGCCGTTTAGATAAAGCGATGGCTAAGGCCAATTGACCTGCCAGCAACGTGCTGTTTGGCAGCTCCGTCAGCACATCGTACTGAAACAGGTGTGAAACTTTCATCGCTTCCTGTACCCGTTCAGCGATGGTTTGCTCCAGCCCAAGCATTTTCGCCGCGACTTCCTCTGCCAGCTGCCATTTGACCGTTAGCGCGCTGGCCATCTGGCGAATAGCCAAAGTGTCGAAGGGTTTTTTCAGGATTAACAATTGATCGCCGAATTCAAGACGCTCGGTCATGGCTTCCAATGAGTGATCAGAAAAAGCGGTACACAGCGCTACTTGCAGCTTCGGATCAACCTTCCACAACCGCTCGATGGTTTCCAGGCCATCCCAGCCGGGTGGCATGCGCATGTCGATAAAGGCCAGGGAATAAGGTCGACCTTCAGCTAAAGCGCTTTCGACCATGGCTAGTGCTTCTTCGCCTTGATAAGCAGAATCGAGCTCAAAGAGCTTACGTGACGGTTTCACCGTACCAAACAATGCAGCTTCGGCTGACGCCAGAGATTGCTCGCTGTCGAGTTCGGGGCAAAGGATTTTTCGGAAATCCTGATGTATCGACAGGGTGTCATCGATGATCAAAATACGTCGGTTATAGGCGACAGGAGCAGTCTTCATCGCGGACTCCGAGAGACGGGGCGATAAATCGAAAATGCGTCATCGATGGTCGAACCTAAAGTGCACGCGTACGCTTGGATTTGAGCGTACATGGGCCGTTTGTGTTCAGATAAAAGACAACATACGGATACCCCTTGATGCTGCTCGAAGGCAACGCCATACATATCAAACTGCTCCGCGAGCATAGTCCTGCCTGAAGCGCTACGCTGGAAAACTTTACTCAACACGCCAGCAGTTGGTTACAAATGTCGCTGCCCCAATCAAAAGTTGAAGGGCACATGGGTTAGAGCCGGTTTGCGCTACGAGTTCCACTCAATAAGTGTAAAAAAAGTACTGAGCTGAATTGTTTTTATGCCAAACGTTAAGTAATGACGCTAATTGTCCGATTATTCGTTCAAAAACAACATGACCGGTGGTTCATGCATTAAAAAGTCCCGGTGTGAAATATTCCAGGCGTAGGCCCCAGCCAATGGAAATACGAGAAGATCGTTGATAGCCAGGTGGGCTACCAACTGCTGTCTGGCCAGCACATCCTTCGGGGTGCATAGCTGACCCACCACTGTCACGGGCTCGTTGGTTAGCTGCGCCGGCTGCAAACTACGTAATACGACGAACGGGTGGTCGTGGTTTTGGGCTGCCGGTGTCCGAAAGTGGTGAGTGCCGCCCCGACCTACGGCGAAGTAGTGGCCGTGGTTGCGTTTAATGTCCAACACTTGCATTAGGTAATAGCCGCAAGCCGCGCTGATGAATCGACCTATTTCAAAGCGTATTTGCGTAGTGGCCATGTTTTCTTCGACGATAAGTGTATCGAGACCTTTACAAAATAACGGCCAATCGAAAGAACAATTAGGATTTTGATAGTTGATGCCCATGCCGCCACCAACATTAATCAGTGGCAGATGTAACCGTTGGTCGGTGCACAGTTGGCGGAAGGTTTTGAAATAGCTGCGAAGCAATTCCAAGTGGGCGTTTACATCAAGTTGATGAGACAGTAAGTGGAAATGCAGTCCTTGCAACTCTAACCATGGCTCGTCACGCAATAAAACCAGCGCCTTTTCCAACGCATCATCATCCAGGCCAAACGGTGTCGGTTTGCCGCCCATCACCAGCCGACCCTCCGGGGCGTGCGCAAGTGTGAGGTTCAACCGCAGTAAAATCGGTGCTTTACGACCAACGCGAGCCGCCACCTTCGCCAAGCTGCGCAACTCGTTTAGGCTTTCGACATGGAACGCTGAAATCTGATAACCCATGGCCATTTCCAGTTCGCTCTCGAGCTTGCCGGGGCCGCCGAAAATTAGCGGCTGGCCAGGACACTGCTCGTGCAACCAACGAAGTTCTCCCCCGGACGCAGCTTCGAAACCGTCTACCAGTGGCGCCAGGGTTTGCAGAATGGGTGCCTCAGGGTTGGCTTTTGCCGCATAGAACAGTTCGCAATTGGCAGGCATTGTTTTGCGCATTTGCCGAACGTGTTGCTCAAGGGCCATCAGGTCGTAGACGTAAGCACACAGTGGTGACTGTTGTTGCTCGCGCAGTTGGCGGATGGCCGTGGTGACACGTGCAGGCAGGGTCATGCGATGGCCTTCATTGTGATGTTGACCAGCGGGTTGGGTAAGGCGGTATAACCGGCCTCTCGGTCAGCGCGCATCATCAGGCGGGTCATGAAGTTTTCCTTACTGGGCAGTGGCGCTCCGGCACACAAATCACTTAGTTGCGAAGGGTTATCGAGCAGCGCTGTTTGCGCGTGCAAGAGGGTGGCGATGTGCGACCACAGTCGGCTTTCCAATACCGAATCGGTACAGGCCAGATGAAAAATAGCCTCACCCAAATTGTTCACCAGCGCGCAATACGCCACCCGCTGCCAGGCCTTGTTCTGGTCGTAGTACAGCGAGGCCCGAGTTCGCTCGTTCAGTTCGCTAAGGCGTTCAATGGGCCAGTGACTCGCAACGAGCTTGGTGCCCTCCAGATCGCGAATCCAAACGCGGCAAGGCAGGCCATCGTTGTCGAAACCAATGACTGTGTTTTGCAAGTGTGGCTCCAGCACCACACCCAGTCGAAACAAGCACTGCATGACGCCGCCGAGCAATTGCCGAGCGTAACCGTCCAACCAGCGCAGCGTTGCGTCTGCCTGGTTGATGCCGAGCTGTTTGGCGCACTGCTCAACCAAGCGCTGGCAGACACTGCGACCTTGCAAATCCCAAGTGAACAGCGCCATGGCGACTTGTGGTTGGTAGCGTGCGCGGGTGGCTTCACTAAGGTTTTGCCGGTACAGAATGCCGAAGCATTCAGTCACTTCCCGGGCCTGTTCAAGCGTGCCGAAGGCGCTCAGGTCGAGGGTGCTGGCGGCGGGCTCCGGCATCAGCAAAAAGTCCGGCATTGTATGGGCGAGTTCGGCCATGACGGGGGCCAGCAGTCGGGTCAAGGCCACCGCGCTGTCCAGTTCATACCAGGCGTTTTTACGCACGCAATTGGTCAGGCGCACGTGCATCGAAAACTTGAGGAAATACGCCAGCTCCGGGTGGTAAAGAGTGCGCACCGACGAAGTAGGGTAGAGCGCCATCCCCAGCGGACCCAAGTATTCCAGTAGCCCCTTTTGTTGCACACGCTGGACCAGCGGGTCGACGAGGATACGTTCGACTTCCCAGGGATGGCACGGGTAAAGATCGTCTCGTCCACCACACAGGTGTTGCAGGGTGCTGCGCGGGTCGTCGCCTTGATGCTGGATCAGTGCCGGGTCCACGCGAAACCAATGCAGTTCAAAGCAGGCGCCCACTTCCGGCGAACACGCCAACAGGGCTGCTCGCGAAATACCTTCGCGGCTCTTCGGGGTAGGGTGCAGGGCGTGGCCCCATATCTGGTGTTGTTCGGAGTTCAACAGACTGTCTTTCGGTCTCGGCGAGTCATGCGTGGCGTGCCGAAGGAAGGTGCGGGTGATTTGCAGGCTGTTATCGACCTGTTGCAGCATTTCGCCTACCCGTTCTGGCTTGCTTAATGGCACGCACAGTAGCCGCGCCAGTTCAGTAGCGGTCAAGGGACGCCAACTTTGAGCGCTGCCCTTGAAATAGGGCGCGCTGACGAAATGGCAGCGGCCCAATGCACTGGTACGGTCGACCCGTACTGCGAGACGTCCGCTCGGCAAGCGGATGCTGATGCATTGGCCATTATGCTGTCGCAGGCTCATCGGCAGGTCTTGAGTGCGGTCATCAAGGCTCGCTTCGTTACGTGGCAAGGCGTATTCGCGCAGGTAACAGTTGAGTAGGCATTCAATGGCATGGCGTTCAGCCTCACCATCGAGTGCGTATTCATGCAATGAAGCATTCTTCAGAGCAAGGGTCATGCTGGCATCTCCCGCGAGGTCATAAGTAGAGGACGGGCCACGGCCATCGCAGCGACCGCGGCCAGGCAAGCAACGAGGAAGGGTGATTCAATGCCGCAGGTCTGACTGACCAGCCCGGCAGTGCCGCCTGCGGCAGTTCCGGCCCATTTTCCGCTGGCGTCAAACCAGCCGAACATACGACCGGCGCTGCCGTGGCGACTGCGCAGGCTCAGGCAGCGATGCAAACCGACGAAGCTCAACAGCATGCCGACGCCGCTGAGTAGCCGCAGGGCGAACAACGGTTCAGGCTGAGTGCTCCAGAATTGCAGGGCATTGCTGACAGCAAGCAGGCCCAGCCCAGGCAGCAGCAGGTTGGCGGTATGCCGCTGGACCCACGGCAGGGCAAACAGATAAACCAGATGCGGCAGGCTGTAGAGCAAACCGATTACCGCATCGTTGCCAATGCCCAACGCTTCGCCGTATGGGACGAAATAGGGAAACGTCACCACCATGGCGAAACTGAAAAGGAACTGCACCGTTAGCAGGCGCGGCAGGTCGGTTGGCAATTGACTCAGAGAATCCGCAGCGTTCGCTGCGCGCATTGTTTGGCGGGGGGTATCGGCCGGCAGAGGCAAGATCATCACAAACGCCAACAGCGGTAGCCAAGCCAAATACCGGTATAACTCCAAGCCCAATCCTTGGGCCGTCAACAGGCCTAATAGAATAGGGCCGCTGATCATCGCCAAACGGGCCGAGTACTGCGTCCAGTTGAGGGCACGCGACAGGTCGCCGTCTTTAAACTGGGTCGACAGGTACGCATTCGAGGCGGCCATCGCCCCACCAAAGGTGCCTTGAATCATCAGTGCCAGCACGAACATGGGAAGGTTGGTGCTGAACCCCGCTAATAAAAAGCCTGCAAACAAACCGGCATGGGCCCGCAACAGCGACAGCCGACAACCACGTCGATCCGCCCAGCGCCCCCAAAGCGGCGCGGCCAACGCCGTACACAAGGTGGGAAGTACAAACAACACGCCAATGCTCCACCCCGGCGCGTTAGGCGCCAGATCGGCAAGGATACGAGGCAAGTACAGGGGAATTCCAAGGGCGGTAAACGCCGACAGGTAATGGCCGAGCAGGACACTGGCAATTAATCTGCGGCGCATAAACTTCCCTCCAGTAAGAAGTTTGCTGCGCTGTAACCGTAAAACTTGTTGATGTCTTGGGCGCCGGAGTGAGCTTTGCTAAACAAACTGCCAGCACTCAGCAGGTATTTCACCGGCAGCGTAGGGCTGTCCAGCAAGCAGCGTCGAGCCTGCGAGCAATCGGTGCCTCCATCTTCCAGTTGTTCAAAGCAGCTCAGCAGGCGCAGACGTAACGGGAGGTAGAGCGCTTCGCGTGGCGCCAGGCCTGCGCCAATGATCGCTTCGAGCACGGCAACAATGTTCAACTGCAACGTGATGGTGCAGAACATCTCGGCCAGCGCCTGCGGATCGTTGACACAAATGCGCTCGTCGAGCAATTGCAAAGGGCGTTGCGCAAGATCCGGGCACGCGGCTGCAAAGCGTTGGGGCCAGAGGCGAGCGGCGTCGTTGTCTTTCATTAGCAGGCGTAGCGGGCGTCCGGTTTCGAAAATCAGTACGGCATTTTGTTGATTGGCCTCCAGGGCAATCCCGTAACCCAGCCATAGGCGCAAGTGCACCTGTAACAGCAGGTCGAGATAGTCGTCGAGCCAATGCTGCATTGAACCTGCGTAGAAGCGTTCAATCAGCGGTTCAACAAACAGTCGGCCGTCTGCCAGTGGACTGGCCAATGCGGCGACCGGCACCAAGGTAGTGGTCCCCAGTTGTGCGGGGTAGTGACGGGCGATGTACGCCAGATGACGGCTTTCGTCGGCATGGCCGCCATGTTCTTCGTCGACGTGCAAGTAGCGTTTGCCCAGTTGTGGATCCCGCTGCGCCAACGCCTGCAGGGTGATCTGGAACCAATAACCGTCGTACAGCGTGCTGGGCTTGATCAAGCGCAGATTGCGCGCACCCAGTGTGGTGACCAATAACGGTAACTTGAGATGCCAGTGGGGGTGCTCGACGCACATCACGGTGCGTACCGACAGCGTGGGCTCGACCTCCATGGCACTGCGCGGTGCCTTTATCGTGCCCTCGGGAAGCCCGTATTGTTCCAGCGCTTGCCACGTCATTGGGTGCACCGGCATCAAGTGGTGGCTCAGACTCAGGCTTTGCTTGAGGCCCAAGTCGACAAAACTGGGCCAGTGCGTGGGCGGGGCACTGCTGATTGTCATGGCGACTTTAGGCACCGCTAGCCAGTTCAGCGAGAAGCGCGGTGCAAATTCGGGTGCATAGCGTTCAAGTGCTGCGCGGTCAAAGCCAGTCTTTGCCCGTGCGGTGGGGTAAAAGGGGTGGTCCAGGTAGCTTGCCAACTGATCGATCCCGATCAACCGTTGTGCCCAAGAGGAATGGTCAAGAATGGCCTCCAGCGCGGGGGCATGTTCTTGATAAGCGACTTGGCACAGGCGGCGATGCTGCACGGCGCAATCCGCTTCTTCTTTATAGGCTGCAAACAACTCAAGACTGTCAGCGTCCAGCCCGTTGCCCAAGTGCTCGAGCCAGCGTCGATAGCCTTGCTCGATAAATGTCTGCCCGTCCTGCCGGCAAATCCATGCAGGGCTGGAGGTGCTCCAGGCTTGTAAAGGCGCGAAGGGGTGAACCGGTAGCCACAATTCAGCTGCGCCCAAATGGGTGATACGCAACCAGTGCTCATCAATGAAGTTGGGCCACGCTCCCCTCAGTTCAGGGGGCAGGTTTTGAACTCGACCTTGGCTCAGTAGCCCGCGAATGTTTTCCCGCAGGCAGCAGTCAATGATGCGTTGGCTGATGGCCGCCTGATCAGCGTCGAGGGGTAAAGTGTTCATGCCATCACCCAGCGCAGGTCATCCAGCGTGGTGGCTAAGCGGGCGTTGAGGCTGGTAGCGTCCGGCGAAATCATGCGCAGAACACCCAGGTAATCCTTATTTGAATGGCTGAGCTGAATCTCGTCGCCCACTTCCCGCAAGGCCCGGTAATCGCGCCAGTGGCTGTCTTGCAGATCACTGAAGCTGGCGGATGCCTGCTGCAGGCGCCCGGGTGTGTCGGCGACCACATAGTGAACAAGTGCTTGGGCGTGAACCGGCTCGGCGTCGAGCAGTTTCTCGCCGAGGTGAACACCAAGAATGCGCTCGAACCAACCTTGTGGCAGCAAGCGGTCGAGAAGGAATTCGCGGCCATCACCAATGCTGCGGTAATTGATTTCTACCAGCATGGGCCCGTCGGCAGTGAGGATGAATTCGCTGTGGCACACGCCAAATTGGATGCCGAAGGCAGATACCTGCGCCAGCGCATTGGCTCGATAAGCTTTGCTCAGTGGACCATTCCAGCGTGCGGATAACTCGACGAAATGCGGTGGAGGCGAAAGGGTGACATCAAAACCGCCAATGGCCTGAAATCGCTGCTGATCACCGAGGGTTTCGAGGGTAAACAGCGGGCCTTGCATGTAGGCCTCCAGCAACAATGCTCGACCGGGTTGTTGTTCCCAGAATCGGCCGCAGTAATCCTTAAGTTCTTGGGCGCTGTTGCACAAGCGGACGTCCAGGCTGGCCACTCCCTGAGTGGGTTTTACTACCAGCGGAAAGGGTGCATCGGCGGGAACCACGCTGCCTGCCGTCAGCACGTGAAACCAAGGGCCGGGCAAGCCCAGGTCACGCATACGTTCACGCATGACGGCTTTGTTTTTTGCCGCATAGCAGAGCCGCCAGTCTTTGCCCGGCACCTTGAATGTTTCGGCTACCAAGGCAGTAGCGGTCTGTAAATGATCGCTATTAGAGAAGACGGCCACCGGGCGTAGGCCGTGAGCATTTATCAGCTCGATCACCGCCAGCGGATTAAACACGTCGCATTCGAGAATCTGCAGATCCTGCGCTGGCGTGTCGCACGCGGCCAGCACCCGCCTATGTTCTTGGGCGTGGTCGCTGATCAACACTACCGGTAAGCCGCGCTTACGGGCCGCCGACAAGAAACCTTCGGTGATCGCGGTATGAGGGACATGGCTGAGAATGACGAGTGGAAATTGCATGATCGTAAGATTCCTGGGAGCAGCAGTCGCCCGTCCCAAGGAATTGGGCGACTGGTTTACAGGGGCGCGGCTGCGCGGTTAGAAGCGGTAATTGGCGCCAAGGGTGAGGGCGCGCTCCGGGGCTGGCTGGCGACCCCACGGGCTGGTGTCGATGCCGCGGAAGTAGTACTCGCGGTTGAACAGGTTGCTGATGCCGGCTGATGCGGTCAGTACGCTTTTGTCATCCAGCTTGAATTCGCGTTCCAGCGCAGTGTTGAACACCACGTAGGACGGAAGTCTACCGACCGAGGCGGAGGCATTTTCAGCGACGCTGTTGGCGGCGTCGGTGAAGGCACTGCTGACATAGAGGCCGTCCAGGCTGTAGGTCCAATGCTCGGCGAAGCGGTAGCGCGCTTCGGCATTGAATTGATTTTTCGAGGCAAACGGTACTTCGTTGCCTTTGTTGTCGCCCGTGCGCTGCTTGGCATCCAAGTACGCATAGCTCGCATGCAGGTCCAGGTTGGGCGTCGCAGCAGGGGTCCAGAACAACTCGGTTTCAATCCCTTGGTGACGGGTGCTGCCGAGGTTCACGTAGCGATCGGTGGTGGCGTTGTATTCGATCTGGTCATCGAAATCGATACGGTACAGGCCCACATCAACCCGTAGCCCTTTCCATGGGGTGTAGCGCACCCCGGTTTCGTAATTCCAGGCAATCTCCGCACCCACGGCCCCTTCTTTAATAATCTGCGTGACTTGCGGCGGACGCAGTGAGCGCTGGGCATTGGCGTACACGTACCAATCGTCGTTCGCCTGAAAACCCACGGTCAGCCCTGGTAACCATTGTTCGGCCAAATTACTGTGGGTTGATCCGGTCACGCTGTCGCTGTAGTTCATTCGCGCATTTTCGTAGCGAATTCCGGGAGTAATAGTCAGACGACGGTCGAACAGGCTGATGGCGTTGCTCAAGTAAGCAGCTTTGGCTTCGTCGTCGAATTTCCAATCACGGAACACACTGGTCACGCCCGTATTGAGGGCCTGACGGTCTACCCGATAGTCGATATCTTCGCTGACATAACGGGCGCCCAACAACCAGGTTTGCCCGACATTATCGCCATCAATGGTCATGCTCAAGCGCGGTTCGCTGCCCCAGACCCTGAAGTCCCTCGGGCCATCTTGCTTGGTCGCCGCCGTGCCATCCGGGGTGAACGGCAAGCCGACGACAAAATTGCGGTAACTGTTGTGGGCAAAGTTGGTCCAGCTGAACTGCACGGAATCGAATGGGCCCATCGCGCCCAGTTGCTGAGTGTAAGTCCCCCAGACCCGGTCGGTGTCGCCTTCGAAACGGTCCAGCGGGCGAGTCGATTGACGCGAATCGTCTTTGTAGTCCTTGACGCTCAAGGCGCCGGCAAGGTCTATGTCAGCTTTGTAGTGTTGAACACCGAAACTGAAGTCGTGATCGTCATCGATGTTCCATTGCCCCCGCAGTCGATAGTTCTGAATGTCGGTGTCTGAATGTTCGCGGCCGTACTCGCCGTTAATGGTGTTGAGGTCCAGTTGCAGACCAAAGTTATCGGTCAGATAACCGCCGGTGCCCAGGTAGGTATCGAACAGTTGATGCCCACCCGCTGAAAACGTGGTGCGCTCGGAGATCGTGGTGTGCATCTCGCGGGGAATCGGTGCGCTGACGAAGTTGATCACTCCACCGACGTTATTTGGACCGTACTGCACGGCCGCGCCGCCGCGCACGATGTCTACCCTATCGATGGTTGCAAGGGTCATGGGAAACAGTGATAAGCCGGTCTGGCCATAGGGCGCCAAGGCCAATGGGATGCCATCGGACAGGGCTTGAATACGTCCACTGCGGCTTTCGTACAAGCCGCGTACGGAAATTTGCGGCAGGGCCCCGGTGCCGGTTTCATCGAAAACCTTAATGCCCGGTACTCGCTGCAAGGCATCGTCGATGCCGCGCACGCTACCTTTTCTCAGATCGGCGGCGTCTATTACGCTTCGGCTGCCGGAATACGTGCGCACTTCAGGATCGCTTGCAGTGCCGAGTACATCACCCTTAATCGTAATGGGGGCCAAGGAAACCTGAGCATTTTGCTCGTCTGCCAGAGCGATTTGGCCGACGCTCAAGGAAATAAGGCTGAAGGGAAACGCAAACAGACAGATTGTTGTTTTCATTGGGGCTAGGTTCAGGCTCAGTTAGAGGATTTAAGGCTGCCCAGACGTGCTTTCAGGGCGTTATTCAGCAAGCCGCGGTCTTCGCCAGCTAGAAAGCTGCGGATTCCCCGGTCGCGCCAAAAGGCGTGTTGTTCGGGTGTGCGTGGGTTTGCGCAGAAAGGGACGTTAGCGGCGGCGCAGGCATCGGCCATCGCCTGAAGCGCCAGCCAGACATCGGGGTGCGAAGGCTCAGGGCCCAAGCGCAAATCCAGGGCTAGATCAAGCGCACCTTCCAACACCATGCCAACGCCGGGCAGTGCGAGAATCTCAGGCAACGCCCGAAGCCCGGCAGCTGACTCGATCATCGGTACGATTGGGCTTTGCTGGTTGGCAAGGTCTATGTAATCGGATAAAGGCACGCGCCCGAAACCGGTGATACGGCCACCGCTGATACCGCGCTTCCCCCGTGGCGGGAAATACGCAGCGGCGACTGCGCGGGCCACGTCGGCGGCGCTTTCAACTCGGGGCAGCACAATGGCTTCGACGCCCGCATCCAGCGCACGGCCGATCAATTGGGTGTCGATGGCCGGAATGCGCAGCCACGCCGAAATGCCTGCGGACTCACAGGCCCGCAAGCAATGCATCAGATCTTCTTCGCTGCGCAGCAGGTGTTCCATATCAAGAATGACGAAGTTATAGCCTGCAAAACCGATCATTTCGCACAGAAGTGGAGAAGGTACGGAGTTAAGTAATCCGTAGACGTTTTCGCCGTGTTTTAGACGGGAAAAAACAGATGATGTTCGGATCACTGATTTCATTCCATGGCACTAACAAGACGCCAATGGTAATCATTATCATTAAGATGTAAAGTTTTTATTTCAGCCAAGTAGCTCTGGAAAAGGGTTTCTAGTGAGTCTGATCCGGTATAACGGGGCGAATCGCCCCAAATCGGCTCACCCTATTTGTAACCGAGGTGCTTAGAGTAGAGGCCGCCTCTTAAGCTCGTCACAAGCCGCCCCCCAGCAGTTTCAAATACACCGGATTATCGGAGAGGGTGTTGTGACCGCTGTCCGGAATTACCCGCAGGGTGGCAACACCGGGTTTGAAGTGAGCAAAAAGCGCGTCAGTGCTGGACCGGGGAATAATTCGGTCATCCTGCGCCGCGATAAACAACGTTGGAACGCTGATCAAAGGGGCATAGCGCCACGACTCAAAGGTGTCTCGCAACAGCCATTTTACTGGGAACAGCGGCATTCTTTTGATCGCGATTTGCAGCAAGCTGTCATAGGGGGTGATCAACACCAAGCGCGCGGCGGGTCTTTTGCTGGCCAGGTGAATCGCGACCCCGGAGCCCAAACTTCTGCCCACCACCGTAACCTGGGTATGTTCTTTGTAAACGGTATCAAACAACGCCTCGGCGTCGGCAGTGATAGCCGCTTCAGAAGGCGAACCCGTACTGCCGCCAAAGCTTCGGTAGTGCATCAGATACAGGGCTTGATCGGGGAACGCTTGCGAAAACGGCAGCAAACTGAGCGAAACGTCCTCGGCATTACCGCCAAAATAAATCATCGCATTGGGACCACTATGAGCTCGGATAGACACCTTTATAGTGGCGTCTGGTCGCGGCAAATCTAATACAGTAGAGACGCTGCCCATCGCACGCGGTTGCGGGAAATAAATAAGTGAACGCTGAAACGCTAACAGCAGACCACACGCCAACAGGTAAAGAACGGCGACTACCATTAGCACAAGCACCAATGTGCGCAACGTTCGAGCGATCATGGGCATACGCGAAAAACCTTCTGATGGCATAAGTACCTTGAGGGTAGTCGAGTGGAGAGGTCTTAGTTGTGCGGATTGGCCATGGTCTATTGCTGTCGGTAACCGAAAACAAGATGCTCGATGTGTAAGAAGTAAGTTAGCGTTGTGCCTGACCGGTTCGTATCGGATAACCGCAACCTTTCAGGAAGCCACCCATGACCGCCGTAACCGCAAAAGAAGCCGTTGGCGACCTCTACGATATCGATTCCATGAAGCACGCTCAGCGAATGACATGGCGGGCAATTGAACAAATGGGCGTGTTGATCAAACCCGGTATGCGCGAATCCGAAGCGCGAGAATTAGGCAAAAAAATCCTCACTGATCTGGGTACGCAGCGCATCTGGCACCCGCTGTTGATTCGTTTTGGTGCCAATACCTTGAAGACCTTCAAGCAAGCGTCCGAGGGTGATCCGGTATTGGGTGAAGACGACATTTTTTTCGTCGACATGGGAGCGGTCTGGCAAGGCCACGAAGGGGATGCCGGCATGACCTTTACCACCGGCAACGACCCAGAAATGGCAACTTGTGCGGCAGCGGCAAAAACCTTGTTTACGCGTGTTGAGCACTATTGGAAGGCTCACAAAACGCCAGGCCAGGCCCTCTACACATTTGCCCAAGAACAGGCAGTTGAGATGGGCTGGGAATTGAACTTGAACATCAAGGGGCATCGCGTCAGTGACTTTCCCCACGCCATCTACCGGGGCGGAAATCTTGGCGACTTTGAGACCACGCCCGGAGCAGGGCTGTGGATTCTGGAAATCCAGATTGCCCATCCAAGCAAACCCTATGGCGCCTTTTTCGAAGATTTGCTGATATAACGCCGCACATTCAGATTAACGCCGCGCAATGGTGGGATCACCACCATTCAATGTCAGTGATCCGCTTTGTTTCAACCATATCCACCCCTCGAACGCGCTAAATCTCCATCCGTCTACCTTATTTCAAATTCAATGAATCTTTGCCACGTCTGTGGCTCCGTTGTACATGCGCAGGCCAAAGACGGTCTGACTGGAGGCGCCGAAAAGGCCCCCGCCTTTGCATTGGAGTTGCTATGAATACTTTTCGCACTACTGCCTTACACAGCGTCTCGCCGCTTTATTCTGCCCATGAGAACGACGACATAAAACGGCTTTACGATCAACTGATGCAAACGCCCGGCGGGGAAGTTATCAGTGACGCCCGGGAATTTTTGCATCGTCAGTTGGCGCTGGTGGGTGAGCAGCCCTGCGATCTTCCTGAGAATCCATCCACCTTGGAAACCTGGGTCGAATCCAAGGCATCTCAAGTGGGTGAACTGTACGCGCGTTACCTTAAAGCACGGCAAAACGGCGGCAATCGCCGCTACTTCACTAACAAGGCGCATGCGCTATATTTCCTGCAATGCGTTGCGCCGAGCAAGGCCGTGGATGGCGCTTGGCTGTACGGAGTGCTGCGGCATTGGGACGATTATCGTTTTGACGGCTTGGTTCGCACGTATCTCGAAGAATTGGGCGACGGTGACCCCGCGCAGAACCATGTAGTTCTCTACCGCAAGTTGCTCGCCGAACACGGCTGTGAGGCCTCAATCGATTTGCAGAATCAGCACTATCTTCAGGGCGCGTTGCAGCTTGCACTGGGTTATAACGTTCGGCACTTTTTGCCAGAGGTGATCGGCTTCAATCTCGGCTATGAACAGTTACCGTTGCACCTGCTGATTACCGCCTATGAACTCAGCGAGCTGGGCATTGATCCTTATTACTTCACGCTGCACGTAACCATCGACAACGCCAGTTCCGGCCATGCACGCAGGGCTGCGCATTCAGTCCTGGAATTGATGCCGGTGGACAGCAGTCCTGCCGATTTTTACCGACGAGTTGCGTTGGGCTATCGGCTTAACAACCTAGGGCTAGATACACTTTCAGTGATTGAATCCTTCGACCTTGAGCACGAGGTGATTCAGGTGTTGGAGCGCAAACGCAGCTTTGGTCAGCACATGCATTCCGACTACTGCAAATTCGAAGGTCAGACGGTTAACCAATGGTTGCAGGTACCCGGAAAAATCCCCGAGTTCTTGGCAGCGTTGCAAAACAAAGGCTGGATCAAGCGTGACCAAGACCCGGAGCTCAGCCGGTTTTGGCAATTGATCGATGGTCCCGGGGCGTCAATGTTCGGGGTGTTCAGTCCCTATGAAAAACAACTTCTGCGCGATTGGATTGCAGGCAGTTGGTGCCCTGCGCAGACTCAGTCTCGCGCACGGGTGCTGCCCGGCAGGGCTCGCTCTGGTTTCAATCCCAGTGAAGCGTCACCCCCTCACCAAATGTCCACCAGCCTTCCCGATAAAACGGTCGACGCCGATATGGATCGCTTACGCACCGAACTGCAACGCGTCAGTCAGCGGCATCAAATTTTGTACCTCATCGAGCGTATGGCACCGGGGCGGCATTCGACCCCTGCGGGGCTGCTAGCTACCCGGCTGTTCGCCGAATTTATCGGGCAATAAGGTTCATAACAGGGAGATGCGATGCAAACCGATGACCAGCAATTAGCTGCTGATACGGCGTTGTTACAACTGGGCCGACGGCTACAGGCAGATGGGTATCACTTCACCACCGTGACGCCGCTGACTCACCGCCGGGTCAATGAGCGTGCAGGTTCCACTATGGCGGCCACCTTGCGCGATGTCTTCGGTTGGAACCGACTCTTTTCGCCCTCCCTGATGTCCGCCGACGAATTGCAGCAGATGCGCCAGGCAGGGGTTATTGATGAGCGGCCCAATGGATTGCTAAGCAAGGTCCGATGGTCGAGCTTAAGTGACTTGCTACTGGTACATTCCGGTTTTCCCACCACCGCCAGCGACGCGGTATTTTTCGGTCCCGATACCTATCGGTTTGCACAGGTGATCGAAGCTCATCTGCAAAGCAGTTTTCATGAAATCAACCATGTGATTGACATCGGTTGTGGCTCGGGGGCGGGCGCTATTCTGATTGCTAAAGCTCGGCGTGAAGCGCAAGTCCTCGCGACGGACATCAATCCTGTGGCGCTGCGCATGACGTCGGTGAACGCCGCGTTGGCCGGTGTCGCCAACGTGTTCTGTCAGCACAGCGATGTTCTGCAAAATGTCACCGGCACGTTCGATCTCATCGTGGCGAACCCGCCCTATATGAAAGACCCTAGTCAACGTGCGTACCGCCACGGCGGGGGTAATTTGGGCGCTGAACTGTCACGGCGAATCGTCGACGAGGCGCTGCCACGGCTTTCCGTGGGTGGCTCGTTGCTGCTATACACCGGAGTTGCGATGGTTAACGGCAGCGATCCGTTTATTGCCTCGTTAAACCTTTTATTGGGCCAACCAGAGTTCACTTGGACCTACCGTGAACTGGACCCAGACGTCTTTGGCGAAGAACTGGCAACCCAAGGCTACGAGAACGTGGATCGAATCGCAGCAGTCGCCCTGACCGTGACCAGAAAGGCATGATAGTGGGTTAGCCCGGCTGCTCTATTTGCTGGCCGGGTTACAACCAATCTGGGAAACCCCAACCTAAACCGCCACCGCATCCACTGCATACCCATTTGGGTTCAAGCACTGCCAGCGCCAGGCATCCTCAAGCATGCAATTCAAATCCCGGGTTGATTTCCAACCCAGCTCCTTTCGCGCTTTGCTGGGGTCTGACCAGCATTGGGCGATGTCACCGCTGCGCCTTGGTTCGACGCTGATCGGCATACGCGTGCCGACTACGTTTTCGAAAGCACGCAGCACTTCCATGACCGAGTAGCCGCGACCGGTGCCGAGGTTCCAGGTTGAGATCCCCGGTTGATTGCGCAGCCGTTTCAAAGCCATCAAATGACCTTCGGCCAAGTCGACGACGTGCAAGTAATCGCGAATTCCGGTGCCGTCCGGTGTCGGGTAATCGTTGCCGTAGATGCGCAATGCCGGCAGTTGCTTCAGAGCCACCTGGAGTAAATACGGCAACAGGTTGTTCGGGATGTTTTTTGGGGCTTCACCCAGCAGACCGGACGGATGTGCGCCGATGGGATTGAAGTAACGCAGCAGACCGATGGCCCAGCGCGGATCAGAATGCGCCACGCTGCGCATTACATGTTCCGCCATGAGTTTGGAGTGGCCGTAGGGATTGGTCGGAGAACCCAGCTCGGCGCTTTCACTGATAGGCATGGTTTCGCTTTCGCCGTACACCGTGGCCGATGAGCTGAACACCAGCGTGAACACCCCGGCGTGGGCCATCGCTTGGCACAGGGTCACGCTGCCGCTGACATTGTTTTCAAAGTACCGAAGGGGTTGGCGGACGCTTTCACCCACGGCTTTTAAACCGGCAAAATGCATCACGGCGTCGATTGGATACATGGCGAATACTTTGTCCAGCAAACGTCTATTGCGCACATCCCCCAACACAAACTGCGGTCGAGTCCCGGCCAGTCGGGCGACACGTTCCAGGGAGACTCTCGAGCTATTGCATAAATTGTCCAACACCACGACTTCATATCCGTTTTGCAGCAATGTAAGCACTGCATGAGCGCCGATATAGCCCGCCCCCCCAGTTACTAGAATCATTGGGTATCCCTCGAACCTTCCAATCCTCATTGACCGGTAACGCGAACAGTTAAGCCGCGTGACGGCCTGATCGAGCGCAGTGCGCCACTGCGTACCGGACAACCAATGCTTACGGTTAGTACAGGAAATCGCGCTGCTCTTGAGGGTGGGAAATCCAGGTTCTTCGCGAGTTCAGCGCAGGTTGCTGACCGGTGGTGACGCTTCGTCGCTTCGTTTTGATTTGCGCTGAACGGCTATACGAGATGCCTACTCCCATAGTAAGTACCAGGGGCTTTACCGGATGTCCTGCGTCTGGCTGACAGTGTTGTTGCCTTCATTGGTATCTGCATATCCGTAGCAAGTTCATTTGGGTGTTTCACCCTTGGTGGTACGTAAAGACGTCTTTGCAGAGGAAGAAAAGATGGAAAAAGCCCAGACGCAATACCCCGATGCTGTTGATAGTCAGCAAAACATTTCTCAAGCCGTCAAGGCACTCACAGCCAACCTGCGACCGACCTTGTTGTGCCTGTCGCATTTGCGCTGGGGGTTTGTTTATCAGCGTCCGCAACATTTGATGTCGCGATTTACCCGGGACTATCAAGTGCTTTTTTTTGAAGAACCGTTGCTCTCGGACCGAGCGACTGCCTGGCTTGAAGAGCAGTTGCAGGCCAGCGGCGTCAAGGTACTGATCCCTCGCGTCCCGGCCGGTTTGACTGCCGATGCCGTGACTCGAATACAGCGTGAGTTAATCGACACGTATCTTGCTGAATATCCGCCCCTGGAATTGCTACTGTGGTACTTCACGCCCATGAGTCTGGCGTTTACCGAGCATCTTAATGCCCAGGTCACAGTGTTCGATTGCATGGATGAGTTGTCGGCGTTCAAGGGCGCTCCACCCGACTTGCTTGATAAAGAACGTCAGTTGCTGGAGCGCGCCGACGTGGTATTTACCGGCGGGTATAGCCTGTGGGAAGCCAAACGCGATCAGCACGCTAACGTCCATCCTATGCCTAGCAGCGTCGATATTGAGCACTTTGCCGAGGCTCGAAACATAAAGACCGAACCGATGGATCAACGCGAGATTGGTCATCCACGCTTGGGATTTTTTGGCGTTATCGATGAGCGCTTCGACGTTGAGCTACTGACAGAGTTGGCGGTGCAATACCCGCGATGGCAGTTCGTGTTGATTGGCCCGGTGGTGAAAATTGATCCTGCTTCCCTGCCGCGCTTGAACAACATTCATTACTTGGGCGGCAAAAGTTATACGCAGCTTCCGGATTACCTCAGTGGTTGGGACGTGGCGCTGATGCCGTTTGCGATTAATGAATCAACTCGGTTCATTAGCCCGACCAAAACCCCTGAATACCTGGCGGGCGGCTGCCCGGTAGTGTCGACACCGATCATCGATGTGGTACGCATGTATGGCTCCAGTCCGGTGGTGCGCATCGCAGGTGTGGCCGAGGATTTTGCTCAAGCGATCAAGGCGGCGCTGCTTGATCGCCATGATCTTAAAACCCTTTACCGCCACGCGGATCAAGCGTTGGAAGGGAAGTCTTGGGATCAGACCTGGACCCAAATCAAGGAGCAGATTGAATGCCTAAAATAACCCTGGAAATGGCTGAGCAAACTTGCCGCTACGACTATTTAATTGTCGGAGCGGGGTTTGCCGGAAGCGTGTTGGCCGAGCGGTTGGCGGCTGGGCTGGGCAAGCGTGTGCTGTTGATTGATCGACGTGAACACGTCGGCGGCAATGCTTACGATCACTACAATGACGCCGGAATTTTGGTCCATCGTTACGGGCCTCATATTTTTCATACCAACGCCCAGCGCATTGTTGATTACTTGTCTGACTTCACCGAGTGGCGTCCCTATGAGCATCGGGTGTTGGCGAAAGTCGATGAGCAGCTGCTGCCGATTCCGATTAACGTGACGACGCTTAATGGCTTGTACGGGTTATCGCTGACCGAAGAGCAAGCGCGGGATTTTCTTGCCAGCCGCGCGGAACCGGTGGCCGATATCCGTACCTCGGAAGATGTGGTTATCAATCAAATCGGTCGCGAACTGTATGAGAAGTTTTTCCAGGGCTATACCCGCAAGCAATGGGGCCTGGACCCCTCCGATCTGGATAAATCAGTGACGTCGAGAATTCCGACCCGCACCACCACGGATGATCGCTATTTCACCGATACGTTCCAAATGATGCCGTTGCACGGCTACACAGAAATGTTTGAGCGCATGCTCGATCACCCGAGCATCGACATTGTGCTCGACACCGATTTTGAAGACGTGCGTGAGCGCGTGAGCTATCGACACCTGGTGTATTGCGGCCCCATTGATGAGTTCTTTGGCCACTGCCTGGGTCGATTGCCGTATCGGTCGTTGCGCTTCCTCCATGAAACCGTGAATCAGGAGCAATTCCAGTCGGTGGCGGTGGTCAACTATCCCGCGGAGTCGGTGCCTTACACCCGGATTACCGAATACAAACATTTGACCGGGCAGGAACACCCACTGACCAGCCTCACCTATGAATTTCCGTGTGACGATGGCGACCCCTACTATCCGATCCCACGGCCTGAAAATGCTGAGCTGTATGCGCGCTATAAAGCGTTGGCGGAAGAAACCCCCGAGGTGACTTTTCTTGGACGTTTAGGGACTTATAAGTACTACAACATGGATCAGGTCGTGGGTCAGGCATTGGCTTTATACAAGCGCATTGCCGACGCAGAGACCAGTGCCAGTGAGGCGCTACAGGCAGGACAGCCTGCCACTGTCGGGGAGTGAGCATGCAACAGGCAAAACTGTTCGAGAGTTTTTTTATGGGTGGTTTCGAGTGCTCGACTCACCGTCGGCGGGACGGACAACGCCTCGATCTCATTCGCTCCAGTGCCCATGACCGATGGGCCCGTGAGGATTACGCGCAGTTAGCGACGGCGGGTATCCATACCGTCAGGGATGGGTTGCGCTGGCATTTGATCGAGCGGCAATCCGGTCGGTATGACTGGAGCAGTTTTTTACCGATGCTGCGGGCTGCCAATGCGCAAAAAACGCAAGTTATTTGGGATCTGTCGCACTACGGCAGCCCGGACGGCCTGGACATCTGGCGCCCGGGATTCGTTGATCGGTTCGCCCGTTTTGCCGGGGCCGTGGCGAGCGTGGTCCGGGATGAGTCGGATCAGATTCCGTTCTATTCTCTGGTGAATGAAATGTCTTTCTGGGCTTGGGCTGGCGGTGACGTCGGCTACTTTGAGCCAGGTGCACACGGGCGGGGGCTGGAGCTCAAACATCAGTTGGTGCGGGCCAGCATTGCTGCCATAGAAGCAGTCCGTGCGGTGGAACCTCGGGCACGCTTTGTCCAGACCGATCCAATCATTCACGTCCTGGCCGACAGCTCTCGCCATGAAGATACGGCTGCGGCCGAAGGCTATCGGATGTCTCAGTTCGAAGCCTGGGATTTATTGATCGGTGAGCGCTGGCCAGGCCTGGGTGGTAAACCTGAGTACCTGGACATCGTTGGCGTTAACTATTACCCGCACAATCAATGGATTCTCAGCGGCCCGAGAATCTTTCGTGGCGACTCACGTTACCGTCCACTGGCGGGCATGTTGGTTGAAACCTGGCGGCGCTATCAACGACCGGTCGTGATTACTGAAACCGGCTCGGAAGGCCACGAACGGGCGAGTTGGCTGAGGTACATCTGCGAGCAAGCGACACTGGCGATGGCTCGCGGCGTTCCCATTGAAGGCATTTGCTGGTACCCAATACTCGATTACCCGGGATGGGATGACAATCGGCACTGCCCGGCCGGGCTGTTGGGGTTTGCCGACGAGCAAGGGCGGCGGTTGATAGACGAGTCACTGTCGTCAGAGCTTCACGCCCAACAGCGGCATTTCGCGTTGCTGGATGCAAACCCGGCTATGGAGACTCACGTATTTGACAATGAGTCCCGTTAAATGAGCCGTGATCGGGAGGTGAACCGACCGTTACCTGGACGTCCGCTAGCTTTTTTGCTGCGCTATATTCGGCAGCGGCCCTGGCAGTTTGGGGGACTGTTCGCACTGGTGATCGGCGCAGCGGTGTGCGCGGTGGCTGTGCAATATGGCATGAAGTTGCTGGTGGACATCATGACCTTGGGCAATCGCTCGACGGATTTGATCTGGAAACCGTTCGCGCTTTTTCTCACCCTGATCGTCATCGAAAATCTGCTCTGGCGCCTTGGCGGTTGGTTAGGGTCTCGTACGGTAATCGCCAGCTGTGCAGATTTGCGTGTCGATTTATTCAATCATCTGACCGGCCACCCGATGCATTACTTTTCAGCGCATTTCGCTGGGGCGTTGGGTAATCGGATCTCTGCCACCGGTGCCGCTGCGGGGGGTATTTATGGCGGTTTGGCGTGGAAGATAGTGCCGCCGTGTGTGGATTTTATCGGTGCGGTGGCGGTGCTGAGTCTGGTGAATGTCGGCATGGCGGTCGCATTGGTTGGCTGCGTGCTAGTGGTGGCGACGTTGATTACTTTATTCGGCATCGGGGGTCGGAGCCGACACATGAGCTTCGCCGCTCAATCGGCCAGGGTGGGTGGAGAAATCGTTGACCTGGTGTCTAACGTTTGGACGATCAAGGCGTTCTCCGCCAGGGCTCGCGAAGGCGTGCGCTTATCCCAAGCCATCGGAGTTGAGGCCAAGGCACAGCGGCGTAGCTGGATCTACCTTGAGTCTGCGCGGATGTTGCATGACGTTTGTCTCTCACTAATGGCCGGCGGCATGTTGGCGTGGGCCTTACTCGACTGGCAAGCGGGCAGCGTAACGGCCGGTGATGTGGTGATGGTCAGTGCGTTGACCTTCAGGATTTTGCACGGATCTCGAGACCTGGCGTTGGCGCTGGTGGATACAGCGCAGCAAATGGGTGCGATAGCCGATACGTTGCGAATCATCATCCAGCCCTACGCGTTGCTGGACGCCAATGTCGAGTTGTTTACTTCCAAAGGCAATATCGAGCTGGTTGACGTCAGTTATCAATACCCAGACGGTCGGCGGGTGCTCGAACATCTCTCGCTGTTTGTGCCAGCTGGGCAGCGTGTCGGCATTGTCGGTTCTTCTGGGGCGGGGAAATCGACGTTGATCGGCTTGATTCAACGCCTCGATGACGTGTCTGGCGGCGTTATCCTCATTGACCAACTGGACATTCGCTCTGTCAGCCAAGATAGCCTGCATCGCCAGATTTCAGTAGTGCCGCAGGAAGCGGCGCTGTTTAACCGCAGTGTCTACGAGAACATTCGATACGGTCGTCCAGACGCTGGCCATGAAGAAGTGCTGGCCGCCGCCCGCCATGCTTATTGCGATGAGTTTATTCGGCAACTGCCCCAAGGCTATGAAACGTTGGTAGGCGAACGCGGGGTGATGCTTTCTGGCGGTCAACGCCAGCGTCTGGGTCTTGCGCGGGCATTTCTTAAAGCTGCGCCAGTGCTGATCCTGGATGAGGCGACCTCCGCGCTGGATTCTCATTGCGAAGCGTTCATCAAAGCTGCACTGAGCGATCTTATGAAAAATCGTACCGTGTTGGCGGTCGCTCATCGGTTATCCACGGTGGCGAATTTTGACCGTGTGATCGTTCTGCAAGAGGGGCGTGTCGTGGAGGACGGTCCTCCCGCCGATTTATTGCGTCAAGGCGGGGTGTACGAAGCGTTGTGGGCCGCCCAGGCCTTACCGCAAAAGGCGCCCTGAACCATGGGGCGCTTTGTGGCTGAAACTGACGGTTGCTATAGAGGTCGGCGGAACTCGCGTTCTGGAGCGGCATCCACCGATGGAGCGCCAAATGGATGTCCATCGATGGCCGAATTGTACAGGGTGGACAATGAGCGTACCGGAGAACAACGATTCAGCCGTCGTGAGCGGTTGTGAGCCAGCGGTACCGGCCCGAAGATTAAGTCTTGGCGCACTCAATGGCAGCATTGCGTTGCCCAACGCCCAGCATTGGTTGCGGCGCTTGATAGCCTTTACCGGACCGGGTTATATGGTTGCGGTCGGCTACATGGACCCTGGCAACTGGGCTACAGACATTGCCGGCGGATCGCAGTTTGGCTATCTGCTGTTGTCGGTGATTTTGTTATCCAGCCTGATCGCAATCCTCTTACAGGCGCTCGCGGCGCGGTTAGGCATCGTTACCGGGCTGGATTTGGCGCAGGCGTGCCGCGAGCAATACAGCAGGCCAACATGCATCGCGCTATGGCTGGCATGTGAAAGTGCCATTATCGCTTGCGATGTGGCAGAGGTCATCGGTACGGCGATTGCCTTGAATCTGCTGTTCGGTCTACCCCTGTCATGGGGGGTAATCCTCTCGGTCGCCGATGTATTCTTGATTCTTATGCTCATGGGCCGTGGTTTTCGTGCCCTGGAGGCGTTTGTAATCACTTTGCTGACGCTCATTTTCATCTGCTTTGGGGTGCAGATGGTGTTGGTCCATCCGTCCATCGGCGAGATTGTCGCGGGGTCTATTCCTCACTCTCAGATCGTCGCCGATCCGATTGCTTTGTATTTGGCTATTGGCATCATTGGCGCCACGGTCATGCCGCATAACCTTTATCTGCACTCGTCCATCGTTCAAACTCGCGCTTACCCACGGACTTCTGACGGGAGAAAGTTCGGGCTACATTGGGCGGTAGTGGACAGCAGTGTTGCGCTGATGCTCGCACTGTTCGTGAACGCAGCGATTCTGATTACGGCGGCCGAGGTGTTTAACAAAGCCGGTCGCACCGATGTGCTGGACATCGAACAAGCCTACCACTTGCTCTCGCCAATGCTCGGCGTTGGCGTGGCATCGACGTTATTCGCGGTGGCGTTATTGGCATCGGGTATCAATTCGACGGTTACGGCAACGCTGGCGGGGCAGATCGTAATGGAGGGTTTTCTCCAGTTGCGGGTGCCGGACTGGATGCGTCGGCTGTTGACCCGGGGACTGGCTGTTATTCCGGTGATTGCAGTGACCAGTCTGTACGGGCCAAACGGTGCCACGAAATTGTTGGTGTTCAGTCAGGTGGCTCTATCGATGCAGCTACCATTTGCAGTCATTCCACTGGTGCGATTCGTCTCAAGTCGAAAACTGATGGGCGATTTCGTGACAGGGCGCTGGCTGACGTTTGTCGCCTGGGGCGTCGCCCTACTGATTGTGGTTTTAAACGTGGAACTGTTAGTTATTACATGCGTGGGCTGAGGAGCGTAACGGCTCTTCTTAAATCGCGTTTAGTTGAAACCGCAGCAGAAAAATGCCATTTGTCAGCTACGCGCTTTTTTTTAAAACTATTTTTAGAGCGAGGATTCGTAGATAAAGCGGGGCGTTACAGCTTCGCTAAATCAATATGAGGATTGCATCATGCCTAACAGTGGAAATTCTAACTCGGGTAATTTCTCAAACGATCGTGAAAAGGCCTCAGAGGCCGGAAAAAAAGGAGGTCAGAGCTCCAGCAACACGACTCAAGATCGCGATAAAACATCTGAAACCGGAAAAAAAGGCGGTGATAGCAGCCACGGCGGCGCCCGCAAGTCCTAAGTGAGTTGTAGGGACGGGGGCCAACCCCGTCCCTACAAAAACCCACGGGCTACGCCGTTCCGATCAGATAATTTGAGGTGCTGACTGGACCTTTCGCCATGATAAGCAATCATTAGTGCATGAATACCCAAAAAAGGAACTGTGCATGCTTATCCGGTGTTTAGCATTGGCCACTTTATTCACGGCTGTTATTGGCAACGCATTGGCGGCTGACAGTGACGAACCCTTGGCTCAAGATCGCGGCCGGTCGCGACCGTTAATCATTATCGCCTCAAGCTCTGTTGACCCTACGGTGGTCAGTTTGAAAAAGGCGTTAGACGAACCGGCCAATCGCGCTGCGTTCAACGAACGTAATATGGTCCTGTATACCGTGATCAATCTTATAGGCCAGCGCGACGGCAAAAACATGGACGCACAAACCACCATGGCTTTGATTCGCGAGTTGAAGATTGGCGCTGGCGGCCAAGCCAAGGTCATTCTGGTGGGCAAGGACGGCGAGAAGAAAATCGAGCATTCCGGACCCATTGATCCGAAGGAGATTTTCAGCACCATCGATCAAATGCCCATGCGCGAAAAAGAGGCGTCCGCGCCCGTTACTTCGAACTCTGCGCCAGTGGCTGCCCCTGACACGGTAGCGCCGCAAAATACCAAGGTCGGCAAATCAACCAAAGCCGGGAAGGCGTCTCCTACACCCGCCAAGTCGCTGGATGACTAACCGACTACGAACGGCTGACGGACTCGCGCTTGGCAGCAGAAGGCTTGACCGTCGGCTTGCGTTTTTTCTTCCAGGCCGCTCCTGTACGCCCGGACGGGCTGGCCGGCCCGCTGATGGTCAGCTTTAATTCGGTGCAGCGTGCTACCTGTTTGGCCATCCACGCTGACTGTTTAGCGACAAAATCCTCCAGGGTCATTTCGCCGTTTTGCACCATGTCCAACGCCTGCTCCCAGATCGCTGTTGTCCCTGGATCGGCGATGGCGCGGGGTACCGCGTCGATTAGACTGAATGCGGCGGGGGATGCGGCCAAGGCTTTACCGACTTTGTTCAGGTAACCGCGGTCTAGCAATCCCTGAATAATCCCGGCCCGGGTCGCTTCAGTACCAATGCCGGTGGTGTCCTTCAGTTTTTGCTTGAGCCGGGGGTCGCTGACCAGCTTGGCCACGTTTTTCATGGCCTTGATCAAATCGCCTTCGGTAAACGGCTTGGGCGGTTGAGTCCACAAATCCTTCAACGTCACGTTTTCAACGGCGCACTCCTGGCTCTTTCTCAGCGGGGGCAATGCTTGAGGCGTGGGCGCTTCCTGGCCTTTGCTCGGCGCCAAGGCTTGCGGCAAGGCGCGTTTCCAACCGGGTTCGACGATGCATTTACCGACGGCGCGCAACCCTTGCCCGGCGCACTCAAAATCAGCCTGGGTTCGGTCGAATTCATGGTTCGGCAGAAATTGCGCCAGATAACGCGCACGGATCAAGGTGTAAACCGCACGTTGTTTGCTGGCCAAGCGGCTCAGGTCCACGGTGGCCGCCGTGGGGATAATGCCGTGGTGGGCGCTGACCTTGGCGTCGTTCCAGGCTCGAGAACGGCGCGTTGGGTCGAGGTGCTTCATCAGGTCAGCCAAGCCCGGATCAGCTCGACCCAGGCCGGCCAATATCGCCGGGGCCTCAGCGTGTTGGCTCAGGGGCAAATAACCGCAATCGCTGCGTGGGTAGGTGACGATTTTGTATTGCTCGTAAAGCGACTGGGCGATGTCCAGGGTTTCCTGTGCGCCGAGCCCTAGCTTCTTTGAGCAGACTTCCTGCAACGTACCCAAATCAAACAGCAACGGCGGTGCTTCACGCATCCGTTCGGTTTTCAGCTTAGCTACCCGCGCCGTGGCTGCGGCGCGCAATGCCGCTGCCGCCTCGTTGGCCAGTGCCGGGTTCTGGCAGCGGCCGTGTTCATCACAGGCATCGTCCGGGGCCACCCACTGTGCGGTGAATGAGGTGCCGTCACTCACTAGCTGAACGTCGATGGACCAATACGGAACCGGCACAAAGTCAGCAATGCTCCGGTCCCGGTCTACCACAAGGCGCAGGGTTGGCGTTTGCACCCGGCCCACCGGCAAGACGCCCTGATAGCCGGACTGACGGCCGAGCAGGGTGAACAGTCGGCTCATGTTCATGCCAATCAACCAGTCGGCACGGGACCGGCCCAAGGCTGAGTGATAGAGGCTGAAGGTTTCGGCACCGGGTTTGAGCGTCGTCAAGGCTTTGCGAATGGAGGCGTCGTCCAGCGCCGAGAGCCACAAGCGTTGAATCGACCCGCGATAACGGCAATGCTCTACCAACTCCCGGGCAATCATTTCGCCCTCACGGTCGGCGTCGGTGGCGATCACCAGTTCCTGAGCTTCACCAAGCAAGCGTTTGACGGCTTTGAACTGGTTGGCGGTTTTTGGCTTGACCAGCATCTTCCATTTCGCCGGAATAATCGGCAGATCAGCCAGCGCCCAGCGCTTGTAGCGCTCGTCATAGGCGTCGGGCGGTGCAGCCTCCAATAGATGGCCGATGCACCAAGTCACCGTGATATCCGACCCGAGCCAACAGCCGTCGCCGCGTCGGGTAGCACCCAACACTTTGGCGATGTCTTTGGCCTGAGAAGGTTTTTCGCACAGGAACAGCCGCATGGTTATCGATCTTTCATAGCTGCGGGAAGAGCGTGCAGCATGCGCAGTGTTGGCTAATCAGGCAAGCTTTATCTGTATGGATATACAGCTAAAACGCTAAACCGCTTTCAGACCATAACGGCGAAGAAGGCGTCTTAATCATCCCGCGTCAGCACCTCCAAAAGCTCGATCTCAAAAGTCAGGTCTGAGTTGGGTTTAATGTGTGCCCCCATGTGCCGTTCGCCATAGGCCAAGTGCGCGGGCACTGACAGGTTGCGCTTGCCACCGACTTTCATGCCCATCAGACCTAGATCCCAGCCTTTGATCACGCGCCCGGTGCCTATCACGCATTGGAAGGGTTTACCGCGCTCGTGGGATGAATCGAATACCGTACCGTCTTGTAGGTACCCCGTGTAGTGGGTGGTGATCAACGCGCCTTTGACCACTTCCTTGCCAGCACCCAATTGGATGTCTTTTATTTCTAATTCAATGCCCATGGATGTTTTTTTCCTTTCAGGAACTCACAGACGGTTATCGCGGCCGTCGTTGATAGCAGAATGAAACGAATGCTTCATCGTTTAAGTCTATTAAATTCAAGACCACTCAGAAAGAACACGACATGAAACTACCGCGCCCCCAGGATCGGATCGAGCTGCTCGACAGCCGCCGTAATGAAAAAATGGCCCGTTCGGCTCATGCCTATGTGCGTGGTAACACCATTCAGTTTTATGAATGGCTGCACAGCCAGCGCGGACGACGCTTGCCCCATGGACCCAATGTGTGGATTTGTGGCGATTGTCACGTGGGCAATCTGGGGCCTACCGGGGATATTCACGGGCGCATCGATATTCATATTCGCGATCTGGATCAGACAGTCATTGGTAATCCGGTTCATGACTTGGTTCGGCTGGCGCTTTCTCTGGCAATGGCAGCCCGTGGTTCGGACTTGCCGGGTGTCACCACCGCACGCATGCTTGAAGAGATGATGCGCGGCTATGCACAGGCGTTCGTTAAAGAGCAGAGCGAGGATCCCGAACGGCCTAGTCAGGTAAAAGGCGGCATGCGCACTGCCGTGCAGCGCACATGGAAGCATTTGGCGCGTGAACGTATCGAAAACGAACGCCCGACGATCCCACTGGGGAAAAGTTTCTGGCCTCTGTCCCGTGCAGAAAAAGCTGAGATCAAACTGCTGTGCGCCACTCCAGAGATTCATAAACTGGTGACCTCGCTTAAAGGCCGACCCAATGATGCGAGCGTTGAGCTGTTGGATTCAGCATATTGGGTCAAAGGGTGCAGCTCTTTGGGGCTAATGCGCTATGCAGTACTGCTGGGGGTTGGCGGGAATGAGCAGCAGGATTACTGCCTGATTGATGTTAAAGAAGCCATCGCCGCAGCGGCTCCCCGTGCCGCCCGCGCCCATATGCCCCGGGACAATGCCCGGCGGGTGGTCGAAGGCGCACGTCATTTGTCTCCGGCATTGGGCGAGCGGATGCTGGCCACCCGTTTTCTCGATCACGGTGTGTTTATTCGTGAGTTGTTACCGCAAGACATGAAGCTGGAATTGGACACGCTGAACGAAATCGATGCCATGCGCGCTGCTGGGTATTTGGCGCGAATAGTGGGTATCGCTCATGCCCGGCAGATGGATGACGATATGCGTAAAAGCTGGTTGGCTGATTTGCAACTCAACCGCTCCAAGACGTTGGATGCGCCGTCATGGCTGTGGACCAGTGTCGTGCAGCTAGTGGGCAGCCATGAGGAGGGCTACCTCGAACATTGCCGTCGCTACGCCCTTGAAACCGGGCGCTGACGCAGTGCTGTATTCGCCACCAATCGATTGACGGCACACGGGGGCAGGCGTAAAAAAAACCCTGCTAAGAGCCAGGTGCAGTTAAATCATGAAAGTCTTCAACGAAATTGAAACAGCCGCGCTGTTACCCATCCGCGAATTGATAGCGGCATTAAGGGTTGCTGCTCAGCAGGTCGTCGATGGCGACATCGTCAGTCCTGAACGGCTGGTGGTGGCGCTCAAAGACGGCGGCGTGATGCTGTCGATGCCAGCGACTGCGGATGACATCGCCATCCACAAACTCGTAAACGTCAATCCGCGCAACCGTAACGAAGGCCTGCCAACGATTCACGGGCAAGTGGTCGCCTGTGACGCGTTAAGCGGCGTCATGTTGTTTCAAGTAGATGGTCCGACCGTTACGGGCAGAAGAACCGCCGCTGTCACCCTGCTGGGCATCAGCTGTTTATTGCCACAATCGCCTAATTCGGTGTTGGTTATTGGTGGCGGCAAGCAAGCGGGAAATCACGTGGAGGCGATCGCCGAGGTGTACCCCGACGCAGTGATCAGGGTTCGCGGCAGCTCTGTGCAGAGCGCTCGGGCGTTCGTTGAGCGGTTCAAGGCCCGCGCGCCCAATCTGGTGGCCGAAGACCTGGCCAATCAATCGGATGCAGATGTAGTCATCACGCTGACCACCAGCAAGACACCTGTGTACCTTGAGCCAGCCCGACCCGGTTGTCTGGTCATCGGTGTCGGTGCGTTCACGCCTGACGCTGCCGAAATTTCAGCCAAATTGATCAATGCCAGCACCGTTTATGTCGATGATCCCTTGGGCGCCACCCATGAGGCGGGCGATCTGATTCTGGCCAACATAGAGTGGGGCAGGGTGAAATCCTTGGCATCGGCATTAGTCAACAAACCCGACTTCTCAAAACCCATTGTCTTCAAAACTGTGGGCACCGGGGCATGGGATCTGGCAGCGTGTCGAGTGATCAAAGCCAATCTTGATCGGCGCTGATCAGCGCCTGGTCGGGGCTCATTACGGCTTGCTCTGTTAGTATCGGCGCATTTGAATTCAGAGGTGCCCCATGAGCGAGCCGATCCGCCTTACCCAATACAGTCATGGCGCCGGTTGTGGCTGCAAAATCTCCCCCGAAGTGCTGTCAGTGATCCTGACTGGCAGCGGCGCGCAGAACCTCGATCCAAAGCTTTGGGTCGGCAATGCCTCGCGGGACGATGCGGCGGTATATGCCATCGATGAAGAACGTGGCGTGGTCTCGACCACCGATTTTTTCATGCCAATCGTCGATGATCCGTTCGATTTTGGTCGCATCGCAGCAACCAACGCCATCAGCGACATTTATGCCATGGGCGGTGATCCGCTAATGGCGATTGCGATCCTCGGTTGGCCAATCAACCTCCTGGCACCAGAAGTGGCCCGCGACGTGATTCGCGGCGGACGGGCCGCCTGCGATGCTGCTGGCATTCCACTGGCAGGCGGACATTCGATTGATGCGCCGGAACCGATCTTCGGTCTTGCGGTAACGGGGCTGGTGGAAAAGCGTTTTATGAAGCGCAACGACACTGCTACCGAAGGCTGCAAGCTGTACCTGACCAAACCGCTAGGCATTGGCATTCTCACCACCGCCGAAAAGAAAGGTGTGCTGCGAGCCGAGGATCAAGGCGTAGCTCGAGACTTGATGTGCACGCTGAACAAGCCGGGCAGCCGCTTCGCCCGACTCGAAGGAGTCAAGGCCATGACTGACGTTACCGGCTTTGGTCTGTTGGGCCATCTGGTTGAGATGGCCGACGGCGCCAAACTGACGGCGCGTATCGACTTTGCGGCCGTGCCGCGTTTGCCCAGCGTCGAATTTTACCTTCAGCAAAACTGCGTGCCGGGTGGCACTCACCGAAATTTCGACAGCTACAGCGGCCGCCTTACGCCGCTGACACCCATTCAGAAACTGTTGCTGTGCGACCCGCAAACCAGCGGCGGGTTGTTGGTGGCTGTCGAGACTGATGCACAGGAAGCGTTCCTGACGATGGCTGGAGAGCTGGGTTTGAACTTGTCGGTGATCGGCGAATTCATCGGTCGACAGAGCCACGCGGTCGAGGTGTTTTGATGCGTGACAACAGCGCCGACTACCGCCACATTTTTCTCAACGACATCCCGCTGATGGACGTCCGTGCCCCGGTCGAATTCGACAAGGGTGCTTTCCCTTTGGCGTGTAATCTGCCGCTAATGAATGACCTTGAGCGGGAGAGGGTCGGTACCTGTTACAAGCAACAAGGGCAACAGGCGGCCATCGAACTGGGCCATCAATTGGTCTCCGGCCAGACCAGGCAGGACCGGATTGACGCGTGGTCCGCGTTTGCTCGCTCCCAACCTCAAGGTTTTTTGTATTGCTTCCGAGGAGGCCTGCGCTCGCAACTGACCCAGCAATGGCTCAAAAACGAGGCGGGGATTGAATACCCTCGGGTGCTCAACGGTTACAAAGCGCTGCGTACGTACTTGATGGACGTCACTGAAAGCGCGGTGTTGGAATGTGATTTTATATTGGTGGCGGGGCTGACGGGGTCGGGTAAGACCGAGGTGCTGACCCAACTTAGCAACGCTCTGGACCTGGAGGGCCACGCCAACCATCGCGGTTCAAGCTTCGGCAAGCATGCCACGGGGCAACCGGCCCAGATCAGTTTTGAAAACGCGCTGTCCATCGACATCCTCAAGAAACGGGCTGCGGGCACGACGCAATTTGTGATCGAAGATGAGGGCCGGGCGGTGGGCAGTCGGGCGGTTCCGTTGACCTTGTTTCAGGGCATGCAGCACTACCCGTTGGTGTGGCTTGAAGAGCCATTCGAGAACCGGGTAGAGCGGATTTTGAAAGACTACGTGGTCGACCTGTGTGCCGAGTTTTTTGAGGTGCATGGGCTTGAACAGGGTTTTGGCGTGTTTGCCGCACAACTGCGACGGAGCCTGGCCAGCATCGTCAAACGCTTGGGTGGCGAGCGCTACCAGCGCCTGTCAGCAGTGATGGACGCCGCGCTGGACGAGCAGGAAAACTCCGGTGCGGTGGACCTGCATCGCGAGTGGATAAGCGGGATGTTGGGCGAATATTACGACCCTATGTACGCGTACCAACGTGACAGCAAAGGCCCTCGCATCGAGTTTTCAGGGAACCATGCGGCGGTGATTGAGTATTTGAAGGCCCGTCAGTTGCGTGTGGCTTAAGTCGGGAGTACCCCAGCCCCCTGCGCTTGGCCCGGAAACGGAGCGAATTCATTCGCAAATGCGTTTCAAGCGCAGACGGCACAGGGCTTATAAAATAGCCACACCCACCAACCCGCTGATAATCCCGACCACCATCGTCAACACGCCCACGGTCACCAGTATCTTGGTGTCGAACGACTGGCGCAGCATCAGCAACGACGGCAAGCTCACGCTGGGCAAGGTCATCAATAGCGCGACGGCAGGGCCGGTGCCCAGGCCCAACGACATCATGGTTTGGACAATCGGAATTTCGGCAGCGGTTGGAATCACGAACAACGTACCGACTGCGGCCAGCGCCGTGATCCATAACAGGCTGTTGCCCATGGACGCATCGATGTGGGGGAAAAGCCAAACTCGCGCTGCGCCCAGTACCAGTACCGCGACCACGTAAATCGGAATCGTGCTCCAAAAAAGTTGCCACAAGGTCCGGCCCCAGCGGGTGAAGAAATTACTTTGATCAGTCGAACTTGCGTCTGCAACGGCTTCCAGCGCTTGTTCGGGTACTTGTTCTGGGCTGGCGATGCGTTGAGCGATCAACGAGACACCCAGCACTAATACCACCCCGGCCACCAGGCGCAATGCGGTGAATTCCCAGCCCAGTACAAAACCCATGAACACCAGCGTGGCCGGGTTCAGTACTGGGTTAGCGATCCAAAAAGCCAGCGCCGCGCCAACGGAGACCTGTTGCCGGCGCATGCCCGCAGCCACTGGAGCGGCGCAGCAACTGCACATCATCGCTGGTAGCGCGAACAAACCGCCGCGTAAGGTCGAACCAAAACCGGCGCGGCCGAACAGACTCAACAGCCAGTCCCGTGGAATCAGCACTTGCATCAGCGAACCCAGGATGACCGCCAAAGCAGCGGCTTTCCAAATTGCCAGAAAGTACACCTGGGCGTAGGCCAGCGCGGCGCTGAACGTGTTGTCTTGCGGGGCGTTAAGGATCGACGCGCCAATGCTGTGGTTGTCGGCAGCGACGAACGATTTCAAGTAGTAGGGCGACCATTTGACGTAGTAGAGGCCGATGACCGCCACCAACAAGAACAAAACTGGCTTCCACCAGAATGACAGGCCCCTTGGTTGGGCGACGGTAGGCATTGTGGACATTGAGCGGTTTCCGGGCAGTTGGGGGATCGGCGCATGATACCTCAGCTTCTGTTTCTGACTTGAGCTTTAGCACCCAGACGATCAGTTTTAGCGTTATTTATTAACGCGCACCCCTGCCGACCGCGCGACCGCAGCACGATGGCATTCACCCGCTGTCGTAATTCCAGGGCCCACCGTGCGGCGCCGCATTTTCAGGAGAAGCGATGAGCCAAGACGTACTTGCCACCGAAACCAACCGACGCCAATTGCAGCAGATCATTTCCGGATTGTCCGACGGTGTGATTCTGATCGAAGTGGATCAGACCATAGCGTGGGCCAACGACGCCGCGTTGGCTATGCATGGGGTCAGTCAAGTCAGTGAGTTGGGCGTAAACGCGAAGGCGTACGCCAAGCGATTCACCTTGCGTTATCGCAACCACCACCCGTTATCCGACGACAACTACCCGATTGTCCGAGCGGCGGCCGGGGAGACATTCAGTGATGTGGTGGTTGAAGTCAGACCCATCAACAATGAAGAAAAAATCTGGGTGCACCGAGTTCGCAGCATGACGTTGGCCGATATCTCTGGCGAGGCCGAGTCGCTGGTGATTATTTTGACTGATGTCACCGAATGGGCCAGTGCAGAAGAGCGCTTCGAGAAAACCTTTGGTGCCAACCCAGCGCCAGCAGTAATTTGCAGACTGAGCGATTTACGCTACATCAAGGTAAACCCAGGTTTTCTGGAAATGACCGGTTATGCCCGAGAGCAGGTTATCGGCCGTTCCGTTTATGAGGTTGACGTGCTGGAGGGGGCCGATAACAAAGAACTGGCCGTTCAGAGGCTAGGTGAAGGCGCGACCGTTCCGCAGATGCACGCGGAGCTTAAGCTCCCCTCGGGGGGCAGCAAGTTGGTGATCGTTGCCGGTCAGCCGCTCAGCATCAACGATGAAGTCTGCATGCTTTTTTCTTTTGTCGACCTGGAACCGCGCCGCAAAGCCGAGGTTGCGTTGCGTCAGAGCGAAGAGCGTTTCGCCAAAACCTTTCGTTTAAATCCGGTACCGACGTTGATGTGCAGTGCGCAGAGCCAGCAAGTAGTGGACGTAAACGAAGCATTTTTCAGAATAACCGGTTTTAATCCTGAGGAAGTGTTGGGCAAAACGGCGGCAGAAATCGGTTTTATTGACGACACCCGTGCCTGCAATCAGTTATTTGCGACCCTCGAAAAGGTCGGCAGCGTGGGAGAGCAGGACCTTAGAGTTCGCAAAAAAGATGGCGAGCTAATTGATTGCGTAGTGTCGGCGGACACCCTAACTATTCAGGACGCTCCTTGTTACCTGATGGTGTTGATGAATATCACCGAGCGCAAGCGTTCCGAGTTGGAACTGATTGTGGCCATCGAAGAAGTAATGCGTGATGCATCGTGGTTCAGCCAGACGTTGATTGAAAAGCTGGCCAACGTAAAAAGCACTAAAGCACCCCATCAACCAAATACCTCATTTACCGAACTGACGGCTCGCGAGCGTGATGTGCTGGGGTTGATTTGCGAAGGGCTTGCCGATAAGGAAATCGCCGCTCGACTCAAACTTGCACCCAATACCGTACGTAATCACGTGGCAACGGTGTATTCAAAACTTGACGTTCATAGTCGTAGCGAAGCTATCGTTTGGTCCCGAGAACGCGGTTTATTTAGCGGTGAGCGGCGAACAAACGGCAAATCATAAGGTGCAAATGCACTAAGGCGCCCAGTGCAAATTCGGGTTTTGTCCATGGACGTGATTTCTTACTCTCTCGCCCATAGCAAATGAACGATTGCGCGCATGGATGCCATTGCGTCTATGAATCTTAAACCTCTTTTCAAGAGGAGCATGCCCCTGTGTTTGCTCTGTCCTATGTAAGTCGCTGCCTGAAAAAAAGTTTTATGCCCTTGGCCTGTGAATGCACGCTGGGTGCCGATGCATCGCTCACGGTCCGGATTTTTGACCCGGTTACCGGACGTGTCGATTTGGTGGTAACCGGGATCGTAATGGAAAGGCTCAACGACGCTGATGATGTCGCCAATATGATCGAAGAGCTGCGCGAAGAGATGCGGAGCAATACGTTCAGGGCCGTGCAGGTAAGCGATTAGATCGATTGGCTGTGCGTTCGGCAACTGGATGTCCCTGCGTAATGACGCCACAATGCGGCTACGTATTCTCGGAGCCCTATGTGCATGCTAGTTGTCAGACGCTTCGCCTCATTTATCGACCAAGCGAAGCGTGCCTTGGAACTGGTCTGGAGTACCTCGCGGGGGCTGTTTATCGGTTTGGTCGTGGCAACCCTGATAGCCGGGGTGCTACCCGCATTAGCCGCATGGCTCGGGCAGCGAATTGTCGATGCAGTGGTTGCGGCCATGCAGTTGCACGCGAGTCAAGGCAGCGCTCCGTTATGGCCTGTGTTGCGTTACGTATTATTCGAAGCAGGTGTGCTGGCGCTGTTGGCGGGCGCACAACGGGGCCTCTCGGTTCAACAGTCGCTGTTGCGGGTGCAACTGGGGCAGAAGGTCAACACCCTGATTCTGGAAAAGGCCCAAACCCTATCGCTGGTGCAGTTCGAAAATTCCGAATTTTATGACAAATTGGTTCGCGTTCGCCGCGAAGCCTCGACTCGCCCACTGGCCTTGGTCACCAAATCCCTGGGCCTGATCCAGAACCTTATTTCTCTGATCAGCTTTGCCGTGCTACTGGTGCATTTCTCACCCTGGGCGCTAGCGATATTGATTCTCGGCGCATTGCCCGTGTTCTTCGCCGAAGCGCATTTCTCCGGCGATGCCTTTCGTTTGTTTAGCCGCCGCGCCCCGGAAACCCGCCACCAAAACTATATTGAAACCCTGCTCTCCCATGAGACCTACATCAAAGAGGTCAAGCTGTTTGGCTTTGCGCCGCTTCTGTTGCAGCGTTATCGGGACACCTTTACCAAGCTCTACAGCGAAGACCGTCGTTTGACTCTGCGCCGTGATAGTTGGGGCTTTCTCCTTGGCCTACTGGGTACCAGCGCGTTTTATCTAGCGTACGCCTGGGTCGTGATCGATACGGTGAACGGCTTGATCAGCCTGGGGCAAATGACAATGTACTTGGTGCTGTTCAAGCAAGGGCAAAGTGCGGTGAGCAGTAGCCTCAGTGCTATCAGCGGTTTATATGAAGACGGCCTGTACCTGTCCAACCTCTACGAGTATCTGGCGCAACCGGTGATCATCGAAACAGGTGGGCTGGTCCACGGCGTGCTGCCTGGCGACGGCCTGCGCTGCGAAGGCGTGGGTTTCACTTACCCGGACGCCCAGCGCGCCACCCTGGAAAATATCGATTTGCATTTGCAGCCGGGGTTTAGCGTGGCTCTGGTGGGCGAAAACGGCTCAGGCAAGACCACCTTGATCAAGTTGCTGACCCGGCTATATCGCCCCGATCAAGGCCGCATCCTGCTGGATGGCAGCGACCTTAACGACTGGAGCGAAGACGCATTGCGGCGGCGGATCGGGGTGATATTCCAGGATTACATCCGTTATCAGCTAACGGTGGGTGAAAACCTTGGCGTCGGCGATATCGACGCCTTTAACGACGAATCCCGCTGGCGCCAAGCCGCGACTCAAGGCATGGCGGCAGAATTCATCGAAGCGCTGGACGGCGGCTTTGCCACCCAGCTAGGCCGCTGGTTTGCCGGAGGCCAAGAGCTATCCGGTGGTCAATGGCAGAAAATAGCCCTGTCTCGGGCTTACATGCGCCGTAACGCTGACATCCTCATCCTCGACGAACCCACGGCCGCCCTCGATGCCGCTGCCGAAGCGGCGGTGTTCGAGCACTTTCGCGAACACGCTAAAAGCCGCATGACGCTGTTGATCTCGCACCGTTTTTCCAGCGTGCGCAACGCGGACCACATCATGGTACTGGACCAGGGCAGGGTACTTGAACGCGGCGACCACGACAGCTTGGTGGCGGCGGGCGGTCGCTACGCGCAGTTGTTTGACTTACAGGCTCGGGGGTATCGGTAGTCAGAGCGCGATTCTATGGAGCGCTGGGGCGCAGCAAATACAGGCCAACGCTCACAGGAGCGAACGTGTTCGCACCAATGCCTCACCAACAAGTTGGCTGCTACGCACGCCTGCCTTCGCTTATGCTGCGACCCTTGCTGATTACCACAGAGAACCTGTAATCCAATGACGCTTTCTCCACCCAAACCATCGTCATCGATGCCTGCGCAGATTCTTCTCAAGGCCACCGGGCTAATGCGCTATAACGCAAAAAGCCACGCCCACTTGCTCAATTGCGTGGATTTCAGCTTGGCCGCAGGTGACCGGGTGGCGGTGACCGGACCGTCGGGGTCGGGGAAAAGCGTGTTTCTTCGTGCCTTGGCATTGTTGGATTCACTCGATGCTGGCCAGGTTTTTTGGCGCAACATACCGGTGAGTGGTGGGGGCATCCCAGCCTTTCGACGTCATGTCAGCTACATCGCCCAGCGTCCGGCTATGTTGGAAGGTACGGTCGAGGACAACCTGCGGTATCCGTTTACCCTGAAGGTTTACAGCGACCTGCACTTTAGTCGCGAAGCGGCGGTGCGACTGGCGAAACAGGCGGGGAGGGATGATGGTTTTCTTGACAAGCAGTCAAGCGAATTGTCGGGAGGGGAGGCGCAAATTGCGGCCTTGATCCGTGTGCTGCAACTGCAACCCGATGTCCTGCTGCTCGACGAACCTACGGCTGCGCTTGACCCGGAATCTTCGCAAGAAATTGAAGCGCTGGTCACTGCCTGGTTCAACGCAGCCAAAGACCGTGGGCGGGCCTATTTATGGGTGTCCCACGATCAAGCGCAGGCACAGCGAATGAGTGGGCGTCAGCTGACGATGCTGGCCGGTATTTTGAGCGAGGAACTCCCATGATGGATTATCAAAACCTGTCGTTGATAGACATCGCTATTGCGTCCTCATTGATCTTGATCAACGGGGTGCTGTCGCTGATGTTAAAGCTTGATCTGGAGCGCAAGCTTGCGGTGGCGGCAGTTCGTACAGTTGTGCAATTACTGGCCGTTGGTTACGTGCTGGGTTGGGTGTTCGGCCACGGCGAGTGGTACGTGGTGTTGCCGTTGATGTCTGCAATGACCTTGATTGCCGGGTTGTCCGCGTCGGAGCGTGGCAGACGCACGTACGTGGGCCAACGCCTCGACAGCATAGTGTCGATCTGGCTCAGTTCGTGGCTGGTGGCGGCGGTGGGGTTATTCGCGATCATTCGGATTCATCCGTGGTATGAGCCGCAGTATGCGATCCCGATCCTCGGCATGATTCTGGGCAACACTCTGACCGGCGTTTCGCTGGGCATCGAACGAATGACCCAAGAATTGACGGCCGGGCGAACGGTGGTGGAGATGAGCTTGGCGCTGGGTGCATCGCGCTGGGAAGCGGCGCAAGGCCCCGCTCGGCAAGCGGTACGGGCCGGCATGATTCCGACGCTGAATCAAATGACGGTGGTGGGATTGGTCAGCTTGCCGGGGATGATGACCGGGCAGGTACTGGCGGGCCAGTCGCCGATTCAGGCGGTACGCTATCAAATCATCATCATGTTTTTGATCGCGGCCGCTTCCGGTTTAGGAACGGTACTCGCGGTGTTACTCACCTATCGACGGCTGTTTTCGGCGGATCATCGGTTTCTGGCGTCCAAGCTGCTAGTGCGCGCGTAAGGCATCGCGGTGCGGATGGGTCGCGATGCCTAAGCTCGACGCTTGTTTAGCCGGGATGAGCCGGTTTCATTTGGCTGAAAACTTGAACAGCGTGGTTTGGGTGTAAACCTTGCCAGGGTCCAGACGTGTACTCAGGAAGTCAGGCTGGTTCGGGGCGTCTGGATAGTGCTGGGTTTCCAGGGTAAACGCACCCCAGTGTGGATAAATCTTTCCTGCTTTGCCCTTGATCGTGCCGTCGAGAAAATTGCCGGTATAAAGCTGCACACCGGGCTCTGTGGTGTAGAGCTGCAAATGCCGCCCAGATTGGGGGTCGCGTACTTCGGCGGCCAGTTTGCCGACGTTGCCTTTAGTGTCCAGTACCCAGTTAAAGTCAAAACCACCTTGCTTGGGCTCAGCGAATTTCAACTGCGGGTGGTCGGCGTGAATGTTTTTGCCGAACGCCGTTGGGTGGCGAAAGTCCATTGGGGTGCTAGCGACCGGTGCCAATTCTCCAGTCGGAATCAGCGTGCCGTTGACCGGTGTGTAAGTGCTTGCATGCACCGTCGCTACTTGTTTCAGAACATCGCCGTTGCCCGCGCCCGCTAGATTGAAATAGCTGTGGTTGGTCAGATTGAGCACAGTCGGTTTATCGGTAGTGGCGCGATATTGAATGCGCAGCTCGTTTTTTTCGTTAAGGCTGTAGGTGACGTGGGTTTCCAGTTTGCCGGGAAAGCCCATTTCGCCGTCCGGAGAAACGTAGGTCAACGTGACGCCTACCCAACCTTTTTCTTTGCTGTCCTCGGCTTTCCAGACGCGCTTGTCAAAGCCTTGGCTGCCGCCGTGCAGCGAATTCGGGCCATCGTTGGTGGGCACTTGGTATTGCTTGCCGTCCAGTGAGAATTTGCCCCCGGCGATTCGGTTGCCGAAACGACCGATTGTCGCGCCGAAGTACACCGTTGGGTTGGCTTGATAGCCCTGGATATCATCAAAGCCCAACACTACATCGTCGGCCTTGCCGTTTTTATCCGGAACGATCAGCGATTGCAAAACGCCGCCCCAGGTAATGATGCTGGCTTGCATGCCGTGGCTGTTGCGCAGCGTGTATTTCTCGATGGGCGCGCCGTCGGTGGTGGTGCCGAAGGTGCTGTGTTCGCTGGTCAGGCCAGCGGCGTGCGCAGAAAGAGTGGCGATCATCAAGGACAGTCCGAGGCCGCTGAGGGTGAATGTGCGATGCATCATATCTACCTTTCCTTTTTTATTTTTGAACAGAGTAGGGTTTGAAAACGCAGTTTTCCTGACGGTTGTTTCGGTTTCTTTGGGGATATCGCCTCCTATTGGTCAGACTATTCAGCTCTATAAAATCACTATTCGAGTTTTATAGCTCAAAAGACACCACTTGAAAAATCAATCGTAATACTATTTAGTGTTCGGCAGTGATCGATCTTACGCTAAGCGCCCATCGACAAAGCAGCATAGTCGTTTGACAGCTAATCGTATGATGATTAGCCTAAATTTGCGGAAGTAGCCGCAGACAGAGGCGCTGGGGATGAGCAGTAATTATCATGCGTCGACCGTGGATTGGCTGGGTACGTGGATTGCAGCGGGCCATGTTTTGCCAGGGCAAACCCTTAAAGTTGAAGCCGCGCTGTGTGAGGAATTGGGGGTCAGCCGCACGGTAATCCGCGAGGCTATCAAGACGCTGGTCGCCAAGGGTATTCTGGAAGTGGGGCCGAAAGTCGGGACCAGAGTGCTGCCGATACGCAGTTGGAATTTGTTTGATCCGCAGGTGGTAGGTTGGCTGGCAAAGAAAGGGTTGCCGGAAAACTTCGTCTTGGACCTGCTGGATTTGCGACGCACCATTGAACCAATGGCGGTGCGGTGGGCCTGTGAACGTGCAAGCCCGCAGCAGATTGTCGAAATCCTGCAGGCCTATCGCGCGCTGGAGGCTTCGTTGGATAACAAGGGGGAATACAACCGTGCCGACCAACGTTTCCATGAAGCAGTGCTGGCTGCCAGCCATAATCAATTCATCGAGCAAATGCTGCCGGCGTTAGGAACCTTGCTGGCAGTGTCGTTTGAGGTGACGTCAGCGGCGCCCCAGGAATTGGGTAAAACATTGCCGCTGCACAAGGAATTAGCTGACGCGATTGCCGCACGTGATGCCGCGCGGGGCGTTTGGGCGTGTATGAGCCTGATCGAGCAGGCCTCAGTGACTATTTCGCGGTATTACGCTGCGCATAAAAGCCCTGCGGAGCCTCAAACGGTTTTGATGGAGCCTAGCTGATTGATCGCTGAAGACGCTGTAAACGAAGCAGCAAAAAAAATAAGAATAAGGACAATTTATGCACTGGCTACCTGTGTCTGAAAAGCGCTTCAAACTGGCAGAAGGGCCTTTTTGGGACCGCGAGCATGAGGCTTTGTATTGGGTCGACATCGCGGGTTTTCTAGCCTGTCGCCTGAGCCATGGCCGCTACCACCAGTGGCGCTTCGCTGAACCGGTTTCGGCTTTTATCCCCTGCGAATCGGGCGATGCATTAGTCACCCTGGCCAGCGGCGTCTACCGCCTGGACCTTTGTTCCCCGTCGGATCAGCCGCACCTGACCTTATTCTGTTTAGTGGACCCTGTGGCGGGTAATCGCCCCAATGAAGCGCGTTGCGATGCGCAGGGGAGGTTATGGCTTGGTAGCATGCAAAATAACCTGGATGCCTATGGCGGTGACCTGCCGGTAATACGTCGCTCCGGCGGTCTGTTTCGCGTCGATCCAGACGCCAGCGTCACGCCCTTGCTTTCGGAGCAGGGTATCGTCAATACCTTGCTTTGGAACAGTGAAGCGACGGCAGTGTTCAGCGCCGACAGTCTTGATGGCGTGATCTATCGTTACTCTATTACGTCCGATGGCCGTTTGGGCGCGCGGTCCATCTGGGCTGCCGCACACTCTCGCGGTGACCCTGATGGTTCGGCCATGGATGTTGAAGGATACGTCTGGAACGCGCGATGGGATGGCCATTGTCTGATTCGTTTCGCCCCGGACGGCGCCATTGACCGAGTAGTGGAATTGCCCGTCAGCCACCCCACCAGTTGCGTCTTTGGCGGTCCGGACTTGTCTACGCTTTACGTCACCAGCGCGGCTCCGGCGTCGGCTAACGGTGTGCTTGCTGGTGCGCTGCTCATGGCTCAGGTCGGAGTGGCGGGTATGGCCTGTCATCGGTTTGCGGGTTAATGGGTGACCTCGTCATGGATGTCGGCAGGCTGATGGTTGAGCGCAGGTGACACTACGTTACCTTTGCTTCATTCATCTTATGATATGACTGTTTTATCGGCTTCTGGCTGTGACTTTTCTCAAGGGTCCAGTCTCCCCTTCGAGGGTCGGTAGCCGCTGCGCCAAAATCGTTCACGCTGTAGCTATTCAATAAAAATAAGGAGTTAGCTATGTTGAGTCGTCACGGGATTCGTTCCCTGTGCTGTGCCGCTGTCGCTACTGCAATAGTAGGACTCGGTTCCGCAGCATCTGCTGAAGAAGTCAAAATCGGTTTTTTGGTCAAACAGGCAGAAGAGCCTTGGTTTCAGACCGAATGGGCCTTCGCTGAAAAAGCCGGTAAAGAACACGGTTTTACGGTCATTAAAATCGCCGTCCCCGACGGTGAAAAAACCCTCTCTGCTATCGACAGTCTGGCCGCCAACGGTGCCAAAGGCTTCGTCATCTGCGCACCTGATGTAGGGCTGGGTAGCGCTATTGTCGCCAAGGCCAAGCGCAACGGCTTGAAAGTCATGACGGTCGATGACCGTTTTGTTGATGGCAATGGCAAGTTCATGGAAGACGTGCCGTACCTGGGCATGGCTGCGTTTGAGGTGGGCCAGAAACAGGGCAACGCGATGGCAGCCGAAGCGAAAAATCGCAACTGGGACTGGAAAGAAACCTACGCTGTGATTAACACCTACAACGAGTTGGACACCGGTAAGAAGCGCACGGACGGCTCGGTGGATGCGCTAACCAAAGCGGGCCTGCCTGCTGATCATGTTCTCTATACCGCGCAAAAAACCCTCGACGTTCCAGGCAGCATGGATGCCACCAATTCGGCACTGGTCAAACTCCCAAATACTGCGAAGAACCTGATCGTTGGCGGCATGAACGACAACACCGTTTTGGGTGGCGTACGGGCAACTGAAAGCGCTGGTTTCGATGCCAAACACGTAATTGGTATAGGTATCAACGGCACTGATGCCATCGACGAATTGAAGAAGCCAGAGAGTGGCTTCTTCGGCTCGATGCTGCCAAGCCCGGACAAAGAAGGCTATGGCACCGCGCTGTCGATGTATGAGTGGGTGACGACTGGCAAAGAACCGCCAAAATACACGGCGCTGGCCGATGTCACGCTGATTACGCGCGCCAACTTCAAAGACGTATTGACCAAAATCGGCCTCTATAAGTAAGCCGAGTCTGTTCTGTCCTGGCGCGCCTGGCTGTTCAGGCTGGCATCTGTAAGACCTCGTTCCGGCCGCCGGAGCGAGGTAAGAGGTGGTTTCATGTTGGAACAACAGCAAGCGGGCGAAAGTCTGCGGTTCAATGATATCGGCAAGGTTTTCCCGGGTGTGCGTGCGCTTTCTGAAATCAGTTTTGTCGCTCGGCCTCATCAAGTACATGCACTGATGGGCGAGAATGGCGCGGGCAAGTCAACGCTGTTGAAAATTCTCGGCGGTTCCTATCAGCCCAACAGCGGTAACTTGCAGATCGGTGACCGCACCATGCATTTCAAGTCGGCAGCGGACAGCATTGCTGGCGGTGTCGCGGTGATCCACCAGGAGTTGCAACTGGTTCCGGAAATGACCGTGGCAGAAAACCTGCTATTGGGTCATATGCCGTCGCGCTTCGGCGTTGTCAATCGACGCGCCATGTTGCGTCGGGCACGGGAATTGCTCACAGGCCTGGCGGATGAAATTGACCCATCAACCCGGCTCGGTGATTTGTCACTGGGGCAGCGGCAGTTGGTTGAAATCGCTAAAGCCATGTCGCACAACGCCCACGTCATCGCCTTTGATGAACCGACCAGCAGTTTGTCGGCGCGTGAAATCGAACGTTTGATGGCCATCATCGCCAAGCTGCGTGATGAAGGGCGGGTGATTTTGTATGTGTCGCACCGGATGGAAGAAATTTTCCGCATTTGCGACGCTGTTACGGTGTTCAAGGACGGCCGTTTCGTCCGCACCTTTGAACACATGAGCGACTTGAGCCATGACCAACTAGTGACCTGCATGGTGGGTCGCGATATTCAGGATATTTACGACTATCGGCCTCGGGAGCATCAAGGGACGGCGCTCCGGGTCAAAGGTCTGCTGGGCCATGGCTTGCAGGAGCCGGTTAGCTTTTCGGTGGACAAGGGCGAAATACTAGGCTTCTTTGGACTGGTCGGAGCGGGGCGCACCGAGCTGCTGCGTTTACTCTCAGGGCTGGCCCGCAGCAAAAGCGGCGAATTGCAGCTGGAAGGCAAGCCGTTGACGTTGAACTCGCCCCGCGATGCGATTGCCGCAGGCGTGCTGTTGTGCCCCGAAGACCGCAAAAAAGAAGGCATCGTGCCGCTGTCCAGTGTGGCCGAAAACATCAATATGGGCGCACGTCGCAACCACGCCACTTTGGGTTGCCTGATTCAGGGGCGTTGGGAAAGTGAAAACGCCGACAAACAAATTCGTGCTCTGAACATCAAAACCCCATCGCCCGACCAGCAGATAATCTATCTATCAGGTGGCAATCAGCAAAAGGTGATTTTGGGCCGTTGGTTGTCGATGCCGATGAAAGTATTGCTGCTTGATGAACCGACGCGCGGAATCGATATCGGGGCCAAAGCTGAAATTTACCAAATCATTCACAAGCTCGCTGCAAGCGGAATCGCAGTGATTGTCGTCTCCAGTGACTTGATGGAAGTTATGGGGATTTCCGACCGTATTTTGGTGATGAGCGAAGGGGCTATCACTGGCGAACTGTCTCGTGACCAAGCGGATGAGTCGCGGTTGTTGCAATTGGCACTTCCGCGCTCACGCGGGTAATTACTTATGTGGCTGACTAGAAAAAATATAAACGAGGTACATATGTCACAAGAAAATAGCCTGCCCGCTCCTCGACTACGACTGAATCTGCGTCGTTTTTTCGACGACTGGGTCATGCTTCTCGCTGCGCTGACCATCTTTGTGCTTTGTGCACTGTTCATCGATAACTTCATGTCGTCCTTAAACATGCGCGGCCTAGGGTTGGCGGTGTCCACCGTCGGGATCGCCGCGTGCACCATGTTGTTTTGCCTGGCATCCGGACATTTTGACTTGTCGGTAGGGTCGGTCATTGCCTGTGCGGGGGTGGTAGCGGGTTTGGTTATTCGCGACACCAACAGCGTATTCCTGGGCGTTTGCGCGGCCCTCGCCATGGGCTTGGTGGTGGGATTGGTTAACGGCATTGTGATCGCCAAATTGCGCATAAATGCGCTGATTGCGACGTTGGCAACCATGCAAATCGTACGCGGCTTGGCTTACATCTTCTCCAACGGTAAAGCGGTGGGAGTGATGAATGAGGGTTTTTTCGTTTTTGGTAATGGCCAAATCTATGGGGTTCCGGTGCCGATTGTGATCACCGTGTTGTGCTTCTTGTTCTTTGGTTGGCTGCTGAATTACACCACCTACGGGCGCAACACCATGGCCATTGGGGGTAATCAGGAAGCTGCGCTGCTCGCTGGCGTACACGTTGATCGAACCAAAATCATCATCTTCGCGGTGCATGGTTTAATCGGTGCGTTGGCCGGGGTGGTATTGGCTTCGCGCATGACCTCCGGTCAACCGATGATTGGTCAAGGCTTTGAGCTGACGGTGATTTCGGCATGCGTGCTGGGCGGGGTGTCCCTGAGCGGCGGCATTGGCATGATTCGGCATGTCATCGCCGGGGTGCTGATTCTTGCGATCATCGAAAATGCAATGAACTTGAAGAACATCGACACCTTTTATCAATACGTCATTCGCGGAACGATTCTGCTGATCGCAGTGATCATCGACCGAATGAAACGGCGCTGATCTTAAACTTCAGATTTCATTTGCAAGCACGGATTTAAAATACGGTTTAACTCCTACAATCCTCGCGTGGGCATTCGCGCCACACCCTACCGTTCCTGCATCCGTAACCGTGCGTGTAAACCAAAAAACTACGATGGTTTACACGCTGGCGCACCACGTCCAAAGGATACGTCCGGCAGATGAATCTATATTGGTCCGTACTTCTTGGTATCGTGCGTCACAATTTGTGATAAATGCCCCTTTTTATACGAGAAGCTGTAGCAATGCCCGATCCGATTCCTTTAAAAGACCATGAGAAAGAAACGCAGCTGGTCAATAAAAGATTGGCGGCCTGTGGTCTGTTAGTCACCATTTTGAGCTGCATTCTGGTCGGCAGAATGTACTTTCTCCAAGTCACCGAATTCGCCTACCACTCAACCATTTCCGAAAACAACCGGGTTCATGTGCTGCCGATCACCCCAGAGCGGGGCGTCATCTACGACCGTAACGGTACTGTGCTGGCCGACAACCGACCGAGTTTCAACCTGATCATGACCCGTGAGCGTTCCGGGGATTGGAGTCAGGTATTGGACTCGCTGATCAGTATTCTCAGCTTGCCGGAAGAAGACCGCATTCTGTTCGACAAAGACCTGAAGCAGGCGCGCCACCATTTTGATCCGGTGACACTGCTGTATGAGTTGACCGAAGAGCAAATAGCGTTAGTTGCCGTCAACCAATTCCGGCTGCCAGGTATAGACGTCGAGCCGCAGTTCGTTCGGCATTATCCGTTTGGCGAGCATTTTGCCCACTCGATTGGTTACGTGGGCCGGATCAACGAAAAAGAATCCAAACAACTGGATTCTGTTGAATACCGAGGCACTCAATCCATCGGTAAGACCGGTATTGAAAAATTCTACGAGTCTGAGCTGCACGGGCGAGTGGGCTATGAAGAAGTCGAGACCAATGCCCAAGGCCGGGTGCTGCGCGTGCTTAAACACACGGACCCGATCCCCGGCAAAAATATTGTTTTGAGCCTGGACGTGCATTTGCAAGAAGCCGCCGAAGAGGCGTTGGGCGATCGCCGTGGATCGGTGGTGGCACTGGAACCTGAGACCGGCGAGGTGCTGGCGATGGTCAGCAAGCCTAGTTTCGATCCGAATCTGTTCGTCACCGGTATCAGTTTCAAGGAATACGCAGCGCTGCGCGATTCGGTTGACCGGCCGTTGTTCAACCGTGTGCTGCGCGGTTTGTATGCCCCAGGTTCGACGATTAAACCTGAGGTGGCCATTGCCGGACTCGATAGCGGTGTAATAACGCCACAGGCTCGAGTGTTTGACCCCGGATATTTCCAGCTACCGGATTACGACCATAAATACCGTAATTGGAACCACAGCGGGGATGGCTGGGTGGATATGGATGTGGCGATCATGCGCTCCAATGACACCTACTTTTATACCTTGGCTCACAAGCTTGGCATCGATCGGATGCATGACTACATGACAATGTTTGGCCTTGGACAGAAGGTCTCACTGGACATGTTCGAAGAAGCGCCGGGCTTGATGCCGTCCCGTGAATGGAAACGGGCTACTCGACGACAAGTTTGGTTTCCCGGTGAAACGGTCATTCTTGGTATCGGACAGGGCTATATGCAGGTCACTCCTTTGCAATTGGCTCAGGCCACCTCGCTCATCGCTAACAAAGGCGTATGGATCCGCCCGCACTTGGCGAAAACCGTGGGCGGCGTAATGCCGATTGACGAGCACCCGATGCCCAATATCGTCCTGCACAATAGTGCCGATTGGGAGCAGGTCAATCACGGTATGCAGATGGTGATGCACGATCCACGAGGCATCGCCCGTGCGGCGGCCGTGGGTGTGCAATATCGAATTGCTGGTAAAAGCGGTACAGCGCAAGTGGTTGCGATCAAACAGGGTGAGCGTTACAACCGCTTGAAGACTCTGGAACGTAACCGTGACAATGCCTTGTTCGTCGGTTTCGCCCCCGCTGAAAAACCGAAAATAGTGGTCTCGGTGATGATTGAAAACGGTGAGGCCGGGGGCCGTGTTGCGGGGCCCGTGGTGCGCCAAATCCTGGACGCCTGGTTGCTCGACAAAGACGGCAAGCTGAAACCGCAATATGCAGTTCCAGCCGTCAAACCGCCCAATGATCCGCACGTTTGAGGCGTGCTAAATCCTACGTGGCGCATTGAATTATTCACTCTCGACCGTCTTTCACATGGTCTGCACCGTATCCGTTTGAAGTGATTGCAAGGACGGTGTTGGTCGCGCCAAAGCACCCTCTGTGAATGAACCTCTTGGGAACGACGATTACTCTTCCTTTTGTTGACATAAAGCCGTACAACGCTGCATCGCAATCTCCGTGTGCGCATGGTTTGTGCGCTCGCCATTGCTGTCTTTTATGCCGGATACGTTTCGTATGATCAAAAATTTGGGCTTCAGCAAGAAAATTCTGCTGGCCGCCACGTTAATTATCGTGGTCGCCTTTTCCGCTTTCATTGTCGTGAACGACTTCCGACAACGCGAAACGCTGAAGGCCAATGTGTTTTTGGAACTGCAACAGCTGGGCAATCTAACCACCCACAACATTCAGACTTGGCTGGAAAGCCGGACCCAGCTGCTGCAATCCATGGCGCAACAAATTGCCGTCGATGGCACTGCGACGCCTACTCTTCAGCGCGCGGTGGGTCTGCCTGCGTATGCCGACAACTTCCAGTTAAGTTATTTCGGTTCCAGTGACGGCGTAATGTTTTCAGTTCCTGCGGGCAATCGCGCGAGTGATTACGATCCGCGCCAGCGCGGTTGGTATAAGGCGGCGGTGAGTGCTCAAAGCACTATTGTGACCGAACCCTACATCGCGGCATCTTCTGGCAAGTTGGTCGTCACCTTGGCGTTACCGGTCAAGCATGACAACCAGTTCGTCGGTGTAGCAGGCGCCGATATCGCGCTGGATAGCATCAGTAGCACTATCAACGCCCTGAACTTTGGCGGTCATGGTTATGCTTTCATCGTCAGTGGCGACGGCAAGATATTGATTCACCCCGACAGCAAGTTGGTATTGAAGAATCTTAGCGATGCGTACCCCGTCGGCACCCCGAAAATCGCGCCGGGAGTGGTCGAGGTCACAGCGCAAGGCAAGTCTGAATTTATCTCGTTCACCCACGTTGAGGGCCTGTCGTCGGCGAACTGGTATGTAGCGCTGGTGCTCGATCAAGACGCCGCATATTCGATGCTCAGTGAGTTTCGCACCTCCGCACTGACGGCAATGATCATCATTGTGGTTGTGGTGGTGTTATTGCTGGGCTTTTTGATCCGGGTGCTGATGCAACCGTTGCATCAAATGGGTCGCGCCATGCGCGACATTGCAGACGGAGAAGGTGATTTGACCAAACGTTTAGCCATCGAGGCTCAGGATGAGTTCGGCGCGCTGGCGGAGTCGTTCAACCACTTTGTCGGACGCATCCATGGTTCTATTCGAGAAGTGGCGGGTACGGCTGCGCATCTCAGTGAAGTCGCTGCGCGCGTGGTCTGTGCGTCGAACTCGTCGATGGTCAACTCGGACGAACAAGCCAATCGAACCAGCAGTGTTGCCGCCGCCATCAACGAGCTAGGGGCCGCCGCGCAGGAAATTGCGCAAAACGCAGCCTTGGCTTCTCAGCATTCCAGCGACGCCAGTCAGCTCGCTGGCGACGGTCAGAAGGTAGTGCAGCAGACAATACAGGCAATGAACTTGCTGTCAGTCAACATCAGCGAGTCTTGCAACACCATCGAAAGCTTGAACGACAAGACAGTTAACATCGGGCAGATTCTTGAGGTGATCACCAGCATCTCCCAGCAAACTAATTTGCTGGCGTTAAACGCGGCCATCGAGGCGGCGAGGGCAGGTGAAGCAGGTCGTGGATTTGCTGTGGTCGCTGACGAAGTGCGGAATTTGGCGCACCGTACGCAAGATTCGGCGCAGCAAGTGCAGAAGATGATTGAAGAGCTGCAAGTCGGCGCACGGCAGGCCGTGGTGACTATGACTGAAAGCCAGCGTCAGAGTGAAACCAGCGTTACCATCGCCAACCAAGCCGGTGACCGGTTGAGCAGCGTGACGGGGCGCATTAGTGAGATCGACGGCATGAACCAGTCGGTGGCGACTGCTACGGAAGAGCAGACCGCCGTAGTGGAGTCGATCAATATTGATATTTCCCAAATCAACACACTGAATCAAGCCGGGGTCGATAACTTGAAATCGACGCTGGAGGCGTGCGCTGATTTGGAGCAGCAAGCAACGAAGTTGCAGCATTTGGTCGGGACATTTCGGATCTGATAGCCCGCTTCGTTTGCTCGCGTCAGGGGCAAGGCTTCCAGAATAAATTCGGTACCACGAAGAATCGCGGTTTATCAGTGGGACCGAACTTGTTCGAGACAGCTATTTCAACCCCGCCGCCATTCTGAGTGCCGGATAAAGGGCGGCATTAAACATATGGCCATGGGCCAGCCCCTCAAACTCTTTGTAGTTCGCTGTCATCCCAGGCAACGTCGCCAAGTGCTCAGCAACCTGTTGATTAGCGTCTGCGGGCACGGCTGCCATGGCTTTTCTTCGCTCCAACGATCCGCCATCGAACGAGGCCACCGGCGGACGCCCTTCTTTTGAACCGCGCATTATCACTACCCGCTGTTTTGAATCCTGGGCGACCCCCGCAAACCCGATACCTTTAGCGTAGGTTTGCGGTTGATACCAGAGCGAAGGACTGGCCGCAAACCAGGTTTGAAACGCCCCCTGCTGTTCAAACAGCGCATACAGCACAAACAATCCACCAAACGAATGCCCCCACAGCATCTGCTGCAGGTGATTGATAGATTGCTGTTTTTCAACCAGCGGTTTGATTTGCGTGATCAGGGTTTTCAAAAAGTCTGCCGAACGGGTCCCAGTGTAATCCCGGGTTCGCAGGTCCATGTCATAGCGTCCCTGAATGTCATACCCGACCATCACCAGCAGCGGCGGATTGCCCGCATCCAGTTCGCTGAGCCAATCGTCACGTAGTTCAGCCATGACGTTATTGCCGTCCAGTAAATAGACCACCGGATAACCCGCTGCCGGTGGCGCGCGTCGGGGGATGGCCAGCTCCAGGCGGTAGCGGCGTTTGCCGTCAATAGAATCGAGGTGCAATCGCTCGAACCGATAATAAGCAGAACCGCGATCCGCTAACGTCGGTTCGGAGGCTGACTGCGCAGGCGGTTGGTGCATGGAAACGGCCTGTGCGATCAAAGGGAAAACACCCAGTAACATAACCAACAGAACATTGAAACGCGGCGCGGTGTACATGTGGCTAACTCTCCAATTCCGACAAAAAGCCCGTACGCCGGGCCTTACAGCACCATACGCTGATCGGCAGTCACGGGCTCAGCACGCCGTTATCGGGGCCAATCTCAAACCGTAAGCCAACCGTTACCGTACTGTCATTTTCAGTTAATGGGACTGAAACACAGGCTCTCTAATGTCTGACGCACTCGAACGCAGTCCTGCAAAGGCTGTTCACCCGGACAGAGAGAAGCCAATGAAAGCCGCTATCCATGTCGACCGTCTGAACAAGACTTTTGCTCGCAAGACCGCGTTGATCGATCTTGCGTTGTCTATACAACCCGGTGAAATGGTCGCGCTGATCGGTGCTTCTGGTTCCGGTAAGTCCACGCTATTGCGCCACATGGCGGGGCTCGCCCGATGTGACAAACACAATGGCGGCAGCGTTCAGGTTTTGGGGCGTGAAGTGCAGGCATGCGGACGCTTGAACGGTAATGTCCGTCGGCTGCGCTCTGATATTGGCTACATCTTCCAGCAGTTCAATCTGGTTAATCGTCTAAGCGTATTGGACAACGTGTTGCTTGGCTGCCTGGGTCGCATGCCCGGCTGGCGCGGTAATCTAGGGCTTTTCAGCGCTGAGGAAAAACAACGGGCAATGGAGTCTCTGGACCGCGTAGGTTTAGCCGATTTTGCCGATCAGCGCGCCTCTACCTTATCGGGCGGCCAGCAGCAACGGGTGGCAATCGCCCGGGCGCTGACCCAGCGTGCTGAAGTTATTTTGGCCGACGAACCGATTGCCTCGCTGGACCCCGAATCAGCCCGAAACGTCATGGAAATCCTCGCCGACATCAACCGTCGCGACGGCAAAACTGTGGTTGTCACCTTGCATCAAGTGGATTACGCCGTGCGTTATTGCCAGCGCGCCGTGGCACTTAAAGGTGGCCGAATCCATTTCGATGGCGCCGCCGAGGCCCTCAGTACCGAGTTTCTCAACGGCCTGTACGGCGCAGACCTGGACACCAGTCTGTTGTTCTCCGACAAGGCGCGCAATGCCGAAAAATCGCCACAGCTGGTCCTTGCCCGAACTTGATTGGGGTTTGGAAATGTTGCCGTTCAAACCATCCCACTGACTATTTCTCTCTCAGGAACCTGCCCATGTTGAATCGTATCGGTCGCGTTTTCGCGTTTACCGCTTTGTTGGCAACCTTCTGTCTGGGCACTGCTCAGGCGGAAGAGAAAGTCATCAATTTCGGCCTTATGTCCACCGAGTCATCGACCAACCTCAAGAGCATCTGGCAACCGTTTCTCGACGATATGTCGAAAAAAACCGGCCTGAAAGTCAACGCCACCTTCGCTTCTGACTACGCCGGTTTGATTCAGGGTATGCGCTTTAATAAGGTCGATATCGCCTGGTTGGGCAATAAGGGTGCGATGGAAGCTGTCGATCGTTCCAATGGTGAAATCTTCGCCCAGACCGCCGCTGCCAATGGTGCCGCCGGTTACTGGAGCCTGTTGATTGTGCGAAAGGACAGCCCGATAAATTCCGTTGAAGACATGTTGAAAAATGCCAAAAACCTGACCTTTGGTAACGGCGATCCGAATTCGACTTCAGGCTATTTGGTCCCGGGTTATTACGTCTTCGCCAAGAACCATGTGAATGCGGCCACTGCGTTTAAACGTACCTTGAATTCAAGCCATGAAGTGAATGCCCTGAGCGTGGTTAAAGGCCAGCTGGATGTCGCGACCTTCAACACCGAAAGCTGGGACCGTCTGGCTGTTACGCAGCCGGACAAGACCGCGATGCTCAAAGTGATCTGGAAATCACCCTTGATTCCGGCCGATCCAATGGTCTGGAGCAAAAGTCTGCCTGATGCCGATAAAGCCAAAATCCGTGAATTTTTCGCTACCTATGGCGATACCGATCACGAGAAGGCGGTTCTTAAAGACATGCAGTTGGGCAAGTTCCTACCGTCTTCCGATGACCAACTGCTGCCGATTCGTCAGCTTGAGTTGTTCAAACAACGCAACGAAGTCGTCGCCAGTACCACGCTGAACGACAAGGAAAAAACTGAACGTTTGAAGGACATCGACAGCGGCTTGGCCAAATTGCAACAGCGCATGACTGAGCTCGACAAGAAAAACACTGCAAGCGCCGGTTAATTGCGGCTGACCCGACCGCCAGGGAAGGCGTCGCGTGTCGCTGCCTTTGAATATTTAATGTTCGAGAGCTTTTTATGACTACCCATGCCGCATACGTCGACGCCGTCGGCAAACGCACTTGGTCGCGCTACATAGGATGGGGCTTGGTCCTCGCTTTGTTGGTTTGGTCCTGGCACGGCGCCGAAATGAACCCGCTGGCGCTGTACCGTGATTCCGGAAACATGGCGACGTTCGCTGCCGACTTTTTTCCGCCGGACTTTCATGAATGGCGTTCTTACCTGAGGGAAATGCTGGTTACGGTGCAAATCGCTGTGTGGGGCACCGTACTGGCGATCATCTGCTCGGTGCCGCTGGGCATTCTCTGCGCTGAGAACATTACGCCGTGGTGGGTTCATCAGCCGGTGCGCCGGGTGATGGACGCGTTCCGATCAATCAATGAGATGGTGTTCGCCATGTTGTTCGTAGTGGCTGTCGGTCTTGGCCCCTTTGCGGGTGTGCTGGCGTTGTGGATCGGTACCACCGGCGTGCTTGCCAAGCTGTTCGCTGAAGCGGTTGAAGCCATCGATCCCGGCCCTGTTGAAGGTGTGCGGGCTACCGGTGCCAGCGCGTTGCAAGAAGTCATCTATGGGGTTATCCCGCAGGTATTGCCACTGTGGATTTCATACGCGTTGTATCGCTTCGAGTCCAATGTACGTTCGGCGACGGTGGTGGGGATGGTCGGGGCCGGGGGAATCGGCGTGATTCTTTGGGAGAACATTCGCTCATTTCAGTTCACCCAAACTTGCGCTGTGTTGCTGATCATTATTCTCGTGGTAAGCGTGATCGACATCCTGTCGCAGCGCCTGCGCAAACAGTTCATCTAACGAAGAGGGTGCGCCTGGCGGCGCTTTTTTTAATCATGCACTTGTCTAGACGAGTTGAACCGGTTTACCGCGAGCTAGCGGACACCTTACGCAGGGAACTTGACGACTATCAGCCAGGGGAATACCTGCCAGCAGAAATTCGCTTGGCTGCGCGTTTTTCAGTCAATCGCCACACCGTACGGCGTGCCATTGACGAATTGGTGTTGGAGGGCAGCTTGCTGCGGCAACAAGGCAAAGGTACGCAGGTGTTGGAACGTCGATTGATTTACCCAATGGCTGCCGAAAGCGCCTATAGCCAATCGGTTTCCGCCTTGGGCCATGGCGTCGAAGCGCGTTTATTGCAGCGCCGGATCTGCCTGGCCAATCGCGATGAGGTTACGCATTTAGGACTGGCTGATCAGGCACCGCTCATCGAGCTGCAGACCTTGCGTTTGGTCGACGGTCAGCCGGTGAGCTTGATTCGCCACCGTTATTGCGCCAGCCGCAGTGATCTATTAGCAACCTACTGCGGCGGTTCACTACGGAAATTTTTTGCTGAACATGATCTACCGTTGACCCGTACTTTCAGTCTGATCGGCGCCCGCCTGCCGAGCCGTGAAGAGGCGGGTTTGTTATTGATGCCTCGACACTTGCCGGTGCTCAGCGTCCTGACCCTTTCCCGTGATAACTCCGGCCAGCCGGTGGAGCTCTCACAATCCACTAGCCGTTCAGACCGTTTTCAGTATCAAGTCTTGACCTGATAAAGAGTTCAAATGAAGAGCCAAATGGAGATGTCGAAAATGAATCCCGCTCCTCTAGCCATGACCACTGCCCGTCAACAGTGGATCAGCGTGCTGGCCCACGCCCAACGTGTCGATTTAAACCTTCACGAAACGGCCTTGCGTGACACCGAATATCAACTGATTCGTGCTCCCGAAATTGGTATGACTCTGGTCCGTGGTCGCATGGGCGGCACGGGTGCGCCATTCAACGTCGGTGAGATGACTGTCACCCGTTGCGTAGTGCGTCTAGCGGATGGCCGCACCGGTTTCAGCTACGTCGCAGGGCGCGACAAGGTACATGCCGAACTGGCCGCGCTGGCCGATGCGCATTTGCAGGGCTCGCAACAGGCGCGCTGGTTATGTGAGTTGATAGAACCTCTGGCTAAAGTGCACGCCACTCGCCGCGCCGCCAAAGAGGCCGAAACCGCTGCCACTAAGGTTGAATTCTTCACCCTGGTGCGAGGAGAAGACTGATGAACGCAACCCTATTGCAACCGGCGTTCGCCGACTCCGTGCTGGACTCCGTGCGCAGTTTTCGTTCAGCGCTCAAGGCCCTGGCCGGCCCCGGCGTTGTTCAGCCAATGAATGCTCCGCCGCTGGAAGGCCTGGCGCCGGCCAGTTACGCGCTGTGCCTGGCATTGCTGGATGTGGACACCCCGTTATGGCTCGCCCCGGCTTTCGATACCCCGATCATTCGCGCGAACCTGACCTTTCACTGCGGCTGCCCGATTGTCGGCACCCGCGAGCAGGCGCGCTTTGCCTTGCTCGACGACAGCGAATTGGGTGACCTGCGTGGTTTTGAGTTGGGCAACGATCGTTATCCGGATCAGTCCTGCACGCTTTTTATTCAGCTGCAACAGTTGGATGGCGGACGCCACCTGACTTGGCGCGGCCCTGGTATTCAAAGCGAAAACCAAGTGGCGTTGCCATTGGCTGACGGCTTCTGGGGCGAACGTGACGCCCGTAATGATTTCCCACGTGGATTGGACGCGTTCTTCCTCGCGGGCAACGGCGTTATTGGCCTGCCGCGAAGCACCCGTGTCAGCGTGGCGCAAACCGATACTGTGACCGGGGAGGTTGCCTAATGTACGTAGCCGTCAAAGGTGGCGAACAGGCCATCGACAACGCCCATCGTCTGTTGGCAAAAAGACGCCGGGGCGACACCTCGATTGCTGAAGTGGCCGTTGAACAAATTCGTCAGCAATTGCCTCTGGCCGTTGCTCGGGTCATGAGCGAAGGCTCGCTCTATGACGAACAACTGGCGGCGTTGGCGATCAAGCAGGCGGCCGGGGATCTGGTTGAAGCGATCTTCCTGCTGCGCGCCTATCGAACCACGCTGCCACGCTTCACCGGCAGCCTGCCGATTGATACCTCGGACATGCAATTGAGCCGTCGTTTATCGGCAACTTTCAAGGATGTGCCAGGCGGACAGTTGCTCGGCCCAACCTTTGATTACACCCATCGTCTGCTCGACTTTGCCTTATTGGCGGAAGGTGAACATCCGGGGCCAAAACTGGAAGACGGGGCACGTTTGGACCCTTGTCCACGGGTACTGGGGTTACTGGCCAACGAAGGCTTGGTGAAGAACGAAACCCGTAGTGACGCAGCGATTGCTGATATCACCCGTAACCCTATGGAGTTTCCGTCCAGCCGTGCCCAGCGCTTGCAGGCGTTGGCCCGTGGTGACGAAGGTTTTTTGTTGGCACTGGGCTATTCCACACAACGTGGTTACGGTCGTAATCATCCATTCGCCGGAGAAATTCGCATCGGCGAGGTCGAGGTTTGGATAGACCCTGAAGAGTTGGGCTTTCCCATCAACATCGGCAGTATCGAAATCACCGAGTGCGAGATGGTCAATCAGTTTGTCGGTTCGGCCACGGAGTTGCCCCAATTCACTCGCGGTTATGGCCTGACGTTTGGCCAAGCCGAGCGTAAGGCTATGGGGATGGCGCTGGTGGACCGTTCGCTACGCGCTGCAGAGTTCAACGAAGAAATAGAGTCACCGGCGCAGCAGGAGGAGTTTGTGCTTAGCCATTGCGACAACGTCGAAGCGGCTGGTTTTGTTTCTCATTTGAAACTGCCGCATTACGTCGACTTTCAATCCGAACTCGAACTGATCCGCAAACTGCGCAAGCCTGCAGCAGTTGCACTCACTGTAGGCAAAACCGGCGTCCAGGAGAATCAGCGATGAGCAGCCATACCGACGTCCGCCCGGCGCGGGACGAGGCTTACAACTTTGCTTACCTGGATGAGCAAACCAAACGCATGATTCGCCGTGGGCTACTCAAGGCCGTAGCTATTCCGGGTTATCAGGTGCCATTTGGCGGCCGTGAGATGCCGCTGCCTTATGGGTGGGGCACGGGCGGGATGCAATTGACCGCAGCGATTCTTGACACCGATGACGTGCTTAAAGTAATCGACCAAGGGGCGGATGACACAACTAACGCGGTCTCGATTCGGCGTTTTTTTGCCCGTACAGCGGGAATTGCCACCACTGAGCGCACGCAGGAAGCAACGGTGATTCAGACACGTCACCGAATTCCGGAAATGCCGCTGCACCTCGATCAAATCCTGGTGTATCAAGTGCCAATCCCGGAACCGCTGCGTTTTATCGAGCCATCGGAAACCGAGACCCGGACGATGCACGCACTCAACGATTATGGGGTGATGCACGTAAAGCTGTACGAAGACATCGCCACCTTTGGCCATATCGCCACCAGCTATGCCTACCCGGTGATGGTCGATGAGCGCTACGTGATGGACCCGTCGCCGATTCCGAAATTCGACAACCCGAAGCTTCACATGAGTCCAGCACTGATGCTGTTCGGTGCAGGGCGGGAAAAGCGCCTGTACGCTGTCCCGCCATACACCAACGTGGTGAGCCTGGACTTCGAAGACCACCCTTTCGAAATACAGAAATGGGATGAATGCTGCGCGATCTGCGGCAGCCGCGATTCCTACCTCGATGAGTTGATCCTCGACGACGCAGGCACCCAAAGCTTCGTCTGTTCGGACACCGATTATTGCGCTCAACGCAGCCGTGAACAGGAGTCTGGCCGATGAACAGCCCTGCGAAAATGCCTCAACACGACCGTCAGGCCGACCGTGCGCAACCGCTGCTTAAAGTCCGTGGTTTGTCGTTTTTGTATGGCCCGGATAAGGGCTGTCAGGGTGTTGATTTCGACTTATATCCCGGTGAAGTGTTGGGGATTGTCGGCGAGTCCGGCTCGGGTAAATCGACCTTGTTGTCGTTGCTAAGCGGCCGTTGCCCGCCAGACAGTGGCGCCATCGCTTATCGGCGCAAAGAAGGCGACTGGTTAGACCTCTATAGCGCCAGCGAAGCCGAACGCCGCACGTTGCTGCGCACCGAATGGGGCTTTGTCGAGCAAAGCCCGCGTGACGGTCTGCGAATGGGTGTCTCGGCTGGCGCCAACATTGGTGAGCGCCTGATGGCCCAAGGCGTTCGCAACTACGGCGAGCTGCGGGCGGCCGGAATCGACTGGCTGAGCCAGGTTGAAATTGACCCTCTGCGCATTGACGATCTGCCACGGGCCTTTTCCGGCGGCATGCAACAACGCTTGCAGATCGCTCGCAATCTCGTTTCTGGTCCGCGTCTGGTGTTCATGGATGAGCCAACCGGCGGCCTTGATGTGTCGGTGCAGGCGCGTTTGCTCGACCTATTGCGCGGTCTGGTGCGCGAGTTGGATCTGGCTGTGGTGATCGTCACCCACGATTTGGCGGTGGCTCGACTGTTGGCGGATCGGTTGATGGTGATGCGTCGTTCACGCGTCGTGGAATCGGGTCTGACAGACCAGATCCTAGACGATCCGCAGCACCCTTATTCGCAGCTGCTGGTGTCGTCGGTGCTGCAACCGTAATTTAACTGGCGACTGGTCAGCATTCAGTCGTCGCCGTCTTTTCGAGGTGAGCTTGATGAACACGTTGATTGAGGTCCGAGACCTCTCAAAAACCTTCACGCTGCATCAGCAAAACGGCGTGGTGCTCAATGTTCTTGATGGCCTGAGCTTTACCGTCAGTGCCGGTGAATGTTTGGTACTTCACGGGCAATCTGGCGCTGGAAAAAGCACCTTGTTGCGCACGCTGTATGGCAATTATCTACCCGCCGGCGGCAGCATTCGGCTGTGTCATGCGGGCGAATGGCTGGAACTGGTGGGTGCCCAACCGCGGGAGATATTGGCAGTGCGCCAGCAAACTTTGGGTTACGTTAGCCAATTCCTGCGGGTGATTCCACGGGTTGCCAGTCTGGATGTGGTGATGGAACCGGCGCTGGCCCGAGGTTGGACGAAGGAAAAAGCCAAGGCTCGGGCAGAGCATTTGTTGTCCCGGTTGAACATCCCGCAACGCCTGTGGCAATTGGCGCCCAGCACGTTTTCCGGGGGCGAGCAGCAGCGGATCAATATTGCCCGAGGCTTCATGGTCGAGTGGCCAGTAATGCTGTTGGATGAACCCACCGCATCGCTGGACGACACAAATCGCCAGGTGGTGCTGGAACTGATGCAGGAAGCCAAAGCGGCAGGCGCCGCTTTGATCGGCATATTCCACGACCATACCGCCCGTGAAGCGGTGGCTGACCGTCACCTCGACATGACGCCCAGTGCCGTGATCATCCAGGAAACCGCGCCATGCTGACTGAACAGATCCTCAGCAATGCCCAAGTGGTCACTGCCGACCGGGTGTTCAACGGAACGGTGGTGGTGCGCAATGGCATGATCGCCGAGGTGGATGAGGGCCGCAGTCGCTTGCCCCAGGCGCAGGACATGCAGGGCGATTATCTGCTACCAGGCTTGATTGAGCTGCACACCGATAATCTGGAAAAACACATGACCCCGCGCCCCGGTGTGGACTGGCCCTCAACCTCGGCGGTGCTGAGTCACGACGCCCAAATCATTGCGGCAGGCATCACTACGGTGTTCGACGCGCTGTCTATCGGCGACGTCAATCCCAAGGGCAATCGCATGAAGAAATTGCCTGGGATGTTGGAGGCGATTGCCAGCGCCAGTGCAGCGGGCCTGACTCGCGCCGATCACCGTCTGCATTTGCGTTGCGAGCTCTGCCATCCGGACACCTTGAGCGTGTTTCGCGACTTGGTGGAACACCCGCTGGTGCAATTGGTGTCGGTGATGGACCATTCGCCGGGCCAGCGCCAATTTGCCCTTGAATCCAAGTACCGCGAGTACTACATGGGTAAATACCAGCTGACCACCACGCAGATGGACGAATTTATTGTGTTTCAGACGGCGAACTCTCGCGAGTTCAGCGACCGTTATCGGCGTGCCATTGTTGAAGATTGTTTGGCTCGCGGGTTGTCAGTGGCCAGTCACGACGACGCGACTTTGGCTCACGTCGAAGAGTCGGCTGGATACGGCATGACCATCGCCGAGTTCCCAACCACTTTGGAAGCCGCGCGTGGCAGCCACCGGTTGAGCATGGGGGTATTGATGGGGGCGCCGAACATCGTGCGCGGCGGTTCTCACTCGGGTAACGTGGCGGCGGCCGACCTTGCTAAAGAGGGATTACTGGATATTCTGTCCAGCGATTACTATCCCGCCAGCCTGCTACAGGCGGCCTTTTTATTAGCCGCGCAAGACAATGCCTGTGAGTTGCCGCAAGCGGTGGGCATGGTCAGTCGCGCCCCGGCTCAGGCGGCTGGACTCGATGACCGCGGCGAGATCCGCGTGGGGTTACAGGCTGACCTGATTCAGGCAAAAAATCAGGACGGATTACCGGTCATTCAACAGGTGTGGCGACAAGCGAAGAGGGTGTTTTGATGGCAGGCAGGTTGATCTATCTCATCGGGCCTTCCGGTTCGGGCAAAGACAGCCTGCTGGATGCTGCGCGCGATCCGTTGTCCGCTCAGGGCTGCCGGATCGTGCGCCGGGTCATCACGCGCTCGGCCGAAGCGGTTGGCGAGGCGGCGCAAGCCGTCAGCGTCGATCAATTCATTGCCATGCAGGCTGAGGGCGAATTCGCCCTCAACTGGCAGGCCAACGGGCTGCACTATGGAATTCCCAGCGAGATCAACACCTGGCTCGATTCAGGGCTGGACGTGCTCGTTAATGGCTCGCGTGCGCATTTGGCTCAAGCGCGGCAACGTTACCCGGATTTGCTCGCGCTGCTGCTAACAGTAGACCAAGACATTTTGCGTGAACGCTTGTTGGCTCGGGGCCGTGAGTCCCTGCCCGAGATTGAAGCGCGGTTAGTGCGTAACGCTGATTTCGCAGCAACGCTAATGGCCAGCGAGAACATTGGGCTGTGGCTGTTGGACAACTCCGGGCCTATTGCACACACCCTTGCACGCTTGATGACGTTAATCGGCAAAGACCCTGCATGCGCCTGACATTGCTGGGCACCGCCGATGCTCGGCAAGTCCCGGTGTACGGGTGCACTTGCCCGGCCTGTGCGGCGGCTCATGCTGATCAACGCTTGCGTCGCCGGCCCTGTAGCGCGTTGGTCGAGTGCGGGGATCAGCGCTGGTTGATCGACTCCGGCTTGACTGACTTGACCGAACGTTTCCCAGCCCGCAGCTTCAACGGCATTCTGCAAACCCATTACCACGCCGACCATGCGCAAGGATTGTTGCACTTGCGTTGGGGGCAGGGCTGGGTGATTCCGGTGCATGGCCCCGTTGACGCGCAAGGCTTGGCTGATTTGTATAAGCATCCGGGGATTCTGGATTTCAGCCAGCCGTTCAGTGCCTTCGAAACCCGTCAGTTTGGGGTGTTGAGTGTAACGGCGGTGCCGTTGGTGCATTCGAAACCGACCTTGGGGTATGTGCTGGAAGGTGGGGGACGGCGGATTGCCTACCTGACGGACACGGTGGGTTTGCCCAAGGAGACCTTGGCGTTTCTACAGGGAACGGCGTTGGATGTATTGGTGCTGGATTGCTCTATGCCGCCGCAACCTCAGGCGCCGCGTAATCACAATGACCTTAATGTGGCGCTGGGATGCATTGCCGATTTGAAACCTGGACAGGCAGTGCTGACCCACATCGGCCATACCCTGGATGCGTGGTTGATGGAGGCCAGGAATCGGTTGCCAGAAAACGTAATTGTGGCGAGGGATGGGATGGTGGTTTGAGCGCCGCGCCTGGCCGAAGCTCGGTCTTGAGTGTTATTGAGGCGTGATCCATCAACGGCTAAGCGCAACGGAAAGGGATGAAGTCGTCCAAAGGCTGGTTTACATTGCTGTTCTAAATTCTTAATTCAGTTTTGGAGATCTACCGTGACTAAGGCATCTGCAACGATTGAAGTGTCGGCAACTGCTGACCAAGTGTGGCAACTGATGGGTGGCTTCGGTTCGCTGCCGGATTGGCTGCCGTTTATCGTGGAATGTGAATTGAGCGAGGGTGGACGCGTTCGTCACTTGAAAACCAACGATGGCGCCGTCATTGTCGAGCGGCTTCAGACCTTCGATAATGCCGCACGGACGTACACCTACTCCATCGAGCAGGGGCCATTTCCGGTGACCGATTACTTGGCGAAAGTAGAAGTCAGCGAAGTGCCAGGCAAGCAGGCGACCAAAATTGTCTGGTCGGGCACCTTCACCGCTGCCAGCATTACTGACGAAGCAGCCGCTGAAATATTTGACGGTGTGTATCAAGGTGGGTTGGCGGCGCTCAAGGCTAATTTCCCATTGTAAGGCCCTAAGGCAAGCTTACGAAAAGCTTGACTTCGCCTTTTCAATCAGTAACATACGACGCATTCCGCGATAGCTCAGTTGGTAGAGCAAATGACTGTTAATCATTGGGTCCCTGGTTCGAGTCCAGGTCGTGGAGCCAGATTTTTCAAGGGGTTGAGCGGGGTGTTGTAGGACGTTTCCCGGACCGAATGATTTTGATCATTTGGCACCTGAGGTCCGAAAAACCCGCTTAACCGCCTCGAAATACATCTCGTAACAGGATATTCAATATGGTTTTCGTGCGAGCAATGCGCTGTCTCTAATCACTTGATTTAGAGGCAAGCACCCATGAAAATCGCATCAATCGTTTCAACCAAAGGCGGCCCTGGCAAAACCACGGTGACCGCAAACCTGGGCGCGTTCTGCGCCGACGCCAATATCCGTACCCTGCTGATAGATCTCGACACACAACCGTCGTTGTCCTCGTTCTATCGCATCGACCACGAAGCGGCAGGCGGGACCTATCAACTCATTGCCCAAAACGATACCCGGTCAGAGCAGATCATTTCCCGGACCTGCATCCCTAATCTGTCACTGGTGCTCTCCAACGACCCCTACAACCAGCTCAGCAACCTGCTGTTGCATGCCGCTGACGGGCGCTTACGCCTGAAAAATCTGGTCTCGGCCTTCGCTGACGACTTCGACCTGATTCTGATTGACACCCAGGGTGCGCGCTCGGTGCTGTTGGAAATGGCCTTGCTCTGTTCCGATCTGGCAATCTCGCCCATCACCCCGGACATGCTCGCTACCCGCGAGTTTTACCGGGGCACCCAGCAACTGCTCAAGGACCTGGAGCCGCTGTCGGTGCTGGGCGTGCATACGCCGCCGTTAAACATTGTGATCAACAAGCTCGACGCCACCAACGACGCGAGCCTGATCTACCAATCCGAGCCTTGTTAAACGTGGCAATACAGCTGACCGAAAAGCTGCCGGCGCTCAACCTGTCGATGGTGTGGACGACGATTCAGGGCTGGATTGAACAGGACTTGATCTGATGCCCCACGCCTCCAAACGGTTCACCCCGGGCAATCTCGAGACGCTGAACGCGTTGCTGGATTCCGCGTCCAGCTCAATGAGCGATCAGCGTCGAGAGCAGACCCGAATTCCTAAACCCGATCGCCCCGGCGCGCAGCCGTTGGCGCCCATACTCGATACCGAGAACACCGGGATCCTGTTCACCGGCAATCCCCACGAAGCCTTCCCGCGAAGGCTTTTGCTGGATAACCGGCTGACGCCACTGGAGCGCAACGCCTGGCAGGTTTTTAGACTCTTGCTGAATGATGACGGCCTGACGTCGTTTCCCACCTACGAGCAGCTACGACCTTACCTGGCCTCGTCGCCTTACAAGCTTGCATCCCGAGAGACCGTCGCCAAAGCGCTCACCGCCTTGCGGTTGACTCGCTGGCTGAGCTTGGCCGGGCGAGTTCGGGATGAGGTCACCGGACAAATGAAAGGCAACATCTACCTGCTGCATGACGAACCCATCAGCATTTCGGAAGCCATGCTGCTGGACACCAGCTACCTGCAACTGGTCGGAAACTCCCAGGACCACGCCAACAAATCCATACGCCAAGTGGCCGCCAATACCCTTGAGGAGTTCATGCAGGATCCCCACCTTCGCGAGCAGACACTGCCGAGCCACCTCGAAGTCCTGAGGCAGCGGGTTGCCAATCAAAGCTGGGCGAAGGCACTCAATGACAAATCTAACACGCAGACACCTCCCTCGGACGCACCACTCCAATCCGAACTCGGGCCAAGTGAATCCGAACTCAGTCAAAGCGAATCCGAACTCAGTAAAAAACACCCAGTTCGGAATCGTGCAGCCCCCCGTTCGGAATCCGAACCCAGTCGGAAACAGGGCTACGCACCCCGAGTTCGGAATCCGAACTCATCTAGTACAAGTACTAATACAAATACATCTGTATGTAAAAGCTCTGTACCGCGTGCGAGCCCTGGGGCGGTAATCAAGTGGCCAGCGTCGTTTGAAAACTTGGCGCCGGATCAGAGACGGAAGGTGCAGGTTGGGCTGGGGTTGGTTTCGGCAGAGGTACAGCAATCGGTGCTTGATCAGTGGGATGTGCGGGTAGGGCAAGGGCAGATACGGAATCCGTTTGGGTATTTACTGGGCATGATCGAGAAAGCGCGGAATGGGGAGTTTAATGTGGTGGGTCAGGTGGGGGGTGGGCGGTCTCATTCGGATGCGTCAGGGGTGGCCGTCGCAGATGACGGAGTGCGGGAGCCTTTGCCGGCGTTCAAACAGCATCAACCGACTGAGCTAAGTAGGTCGGTAGCGAACAAGGAATTGGCGGCGATTATGGCGATGATGGGTAAGCGGGGAGTGGGGACGGTGGGAAGTCAGCCGGCGGTGGGTGGGAGTGGTTGATGCTGGGGTGATTCCAGTGGAATCATGGTGGCAGTTGGTCGGTATGGGGTGATGATAGTTGTCGGTCAGCGAGTGCCGCTTTCGACCCATAGCCGTCGTTCGCAATTGGCAGAAATTGACCCAAAGTAAACACTGCTGTGGGCTCCGATCCCTATGAGATCGGGCCCATCCAGCATACAACGAGGGGTCAGAGTGTCTTTTGAGCCGCTATCACGCCTTCGAGTTACCGAATGGCCCAAGGAGCTTTGCAAACTCGATTAAGCCCAGATGCGTGATCGAATGGGTTGTATAGTTAACAATAAAAACAATGGGCAAAAGTGCTGGCGCCTCGGCCAAGTTGACACCGAGCTTGATGGTCGTTATTTGAGAATCATACAGTCTTACCATCAACGCCATAATATTTCCTTCAGTCGGATGGGGAACTCCGGAAATCATGAATAAATGGTGACCTGACGGTAAACGTGAAAGTATTTTTCGCATCTCATCATGCTCTTCCATGCCTACTGAATGTAGATCTGGTTCTCCCGACAAGATGGATTTCTTAGTTTCATTAAATCCGGACTGACGAACATAGGCTGCTCCGGCCACATGCGCCAAAATATTAATGCCAATTTTAGCCAGAACTCTATCAGTTACGTCGGTACGTACCGACATACCTACAGACACAAGGGGATTTTCAACAGTTTGCGCTTCTGCCTCCATACTTGAAAAGTCTGTTTGCTCTAGGCACTTTCTGTAAAGAGTCAGCGCTTTCTCTAGCGCTAAGTCATCTGTTACCCTTAGTACTATTTTATTTCTGGCGGACCGAAATAGTCTAGAACGAGAAAGCCGCTGTTCGCTCTCATAATTTTCCATTTGTTCGTGCCAAATACCGCCGGAGGGTGCTTTCGCAAAATGCTCTACCTCTTGGGACCGAACATATGCCCCCTCCCGCCATATAAAATGAGTTAACTCGAAGATGGGCGGGACTTCATCATGACTTTTCCGAATACAAGTGACGGAATCATCTAATTGGGTTCGAGAAACCTCAATAAACTCCAGTAGCTCCACCCTTGTCGTAGCCGTACTCTTGACAGCATTTTCCCCAACAATTATTAACTGTGGTAGCACAAATGGCTTGCCGTTTTGACCAAGTTCAATTTCATATGGATAACCATCCTCGGACACTAAAACCTTTGTCTTTGCATCTAGTGTAGGGGGGGTAGTCTTTTTACCTCGATTACGACCTTGACCTTGCATAAATAGTCGCCCAATCGCTACAAGTGAACTCCGTAGAAATGCTGCCTCAAGAGGTGAAAATATACTCGTATTGCAATTTTTACAGACGATATCTTGCAACATAAAACGCTTGTCGTCGCCCCCCATGCCAGCTGGTATGACGTGTTCGGCTGAGAACGGCCCTGAGCTAGGGCAATAAATACAAGTATTGTCCAAGGAAGTGGAAATATTCATCGCATCCAGTCTCCTTTTTACACATGGTTTTCGACAGGTGCCGCGGAGTAACGCATCCGTGACGATTTAGTCTACCGTGACATAGCTAGCTCAGTGTCATTTTTTGGCCGACTTCAGTCGGTGCCGACTGGCTGCAATGGGTCGGTTGTGGCCCTTCGCGACAGGCAATAACCGGCCAAAAGCAGCCAGTCAAAAGCGTCTAGGAAATCAGGGTCGATTCACTCCTTCAAAGGGCGCAATTTCAGTTAGCCGCTTTTTACGAAGTTGCTCATCGATGGACGCTGAAAGATGGTGCATGTCGTTGAGCACCTGCTTGGACAGATAAGATGACGCAACGCTCAGGTGACGAGCCTCCAATCCCCGTCGATCAGCCAAGAGAATCTCCAGATAACGATGAAGCTTTTCAGCCGGCGTGGATGCTCTTTGCAGCTGCTTTTTTAAGGTTTCGGTGAAGCGGGCCAAGGCAGTCTCATCATCTTCGTCATGGTCCTCGATAAAAATCTTTTCGGCCAGTGCGGCCTGGCTTATTCCAAGCTCTTCGAGTTTATGCTTAATCGTGGCTTGCAACTTTCTGACGTCATCCATAGCTGTCCCTGTTTGTCCCTTGTCACTGCTTAAAGTCGACCTTGCACCAAGCGTGGTGCTAACTCAAGGAGAACATCAATGAGCAAGAAGACACCAATGACACCAGAGGCCGCTGCCCGAATTCACAGCGCTGAAGCCATCAAAAATGGCGGTAAAGTCAGTACTGACTCGTTCACGAGCCGAGTTCAGAAAACCGTGGCAGAAGTAAAGCCGAAAACAACCAAGTAAAACTAGGGAGAGAAGAATATGGCTAAGGGTAACGGCAGTAACGGCGGCAGCAAAGGTGGCAGTAGCCAAGGTTCTGGCGGCAAGGGCAGTTCAGGAACTGCCCCTGGTACTGGCTCTCAGGGTGGTAACTGGCCAAGTACAACCGGCAATCCGTCTGGCGGAGGACGCGGAAACGCCCCCAGCAAGGGCTGATTGTTGATAGCCCGAGCGCTGTAACGTTGGCGCTCGGGCTAATAACTATCCGGCACTACAGTTCTGAGTTGCCGCTGTCATGGCTTGCCTGAATTGGGCTGGTGCTTCTTTAAATTTTTTGAAATTGACATTTTTTTGAGCGTGCGTGAGCGCGCAGCTACACAGTACAAATTTCTGTTCAGCCTGCCGCCAGTATTCAGACCGCTTCGCACCCTGCACGCAACTCTCGACAAGGGCGTACTCGATTTCAAGCGGATAGCGGTTCGCCTCAAAAAAACTGTCCAATTGGTGGCCAATTGCTCCACCTATGGCTAGCGCCCCAACAGCCGGGAGCAAAGTGGTCTTAACCGCCAGGCGGAGTGTACTAAAACTACTTTTGCAGTGTTCGCAGCTAATCGCATCAGTAACATTAAAATTAGTAAACTTGCTGCATTTTGGACATGTAATTTCCACGCTGCGTCCTTGCTCCATTGCTGTTAATTTCGCCTTCATCTGGCTTTTAGCTAAATCGCGCCTAATTTCACAACCATCTTCGGTATGAATCGTGCCACATTTCGTTGACACCACAGACTGGTATTTGCCGTTTTCCGCCCTTGGTGAGAGGCAGAACATGACCCGAAGCAGACGCTAAATAAAATTTCAGAAGATGAAAGCTTCCCACATTTTGGCAGCGTTTTTTGCTACTCAGTGTTTGACAGCGTATCAGGGTGGAATTGAAGTCCGTCATTGAATTGTTGTGGCGTCACAATCACTGCAATGTCTTTGAGGCTCCCAATTTCTAGCCTCAATGGCCCTGGAAGCTCGTTTACCGGATCTACTCGCAACCTGTACTCCTGCTGTACAGAAAATCTTTTTCTTTTGTGGAATCCAAGCTCAGCTTCAGGGATTCTGCCATGGAAGGTTTGGTCATCAAAATAGTTGACCATTGAGCGTTGGAACGGCAGATTCAGTTTGTCGAGAGCTTCATCACATCTGGCTAGGAACTCTGATGTGTTCAGTAGCACGACGCAGTACGCACCTAAGCCATGGCATGCTGGGGGGATCTTGAGCGACTCACGAAAAATGTCGAGATTTTCATCTGATAGCTCTGTACATGCCCCACTGTTCACGGCGAACATGCAGAATACATTACTAGCGAGCAGGTTGTTGCTATGCACTAGGATCGGCGACGCAAGTTGATCTCCTGAAATCTTAATTTCGTTAACCGATAGAGTGCTGATTTGGCTAGGCTGGTAGTGCCCTATGAGTCCTTCATAGCTATCGCCGCGTAACTCTCCAGCGTTGTCCACGTGCTCCTCCGCGAAATACTTTAATGTATTCATGTAAAGGGAGCCCGACAAGAATTCCTCAGCATAGTTCTTCGTTTCAAAAATTTTTAAGAGTGTATAAATGATCATTTTTGATGTTTGTGTTGTTGGGAACTCAGATTGGCTTACTCGATTAAACTTATCAAGCCCGATGGCCGCTTCTGGCCGGTTTCTGCCTATCACCATCTGCAGCTTTGGTTCGGCTGCGGCCTATGGGCTGATCACATGCGCAAATGTACCTTGAATTGTCTTGGTTTTGGTGTGGTTCAGTTTAAGTGGTGAGCCAAGTGCCAAGAATATCTTCAGTGCTGAGAAAGCATCATTGGCCGCATACAGCAACTGAGACTTCTGTAGTGGACACATTGCCCAGTTCGAAGTGGTCACAGATTTAGATTTGTTCAGGTTCTGGCCCAGCACCACGGCAACAGCGGCTTTGGCGCCTAGACGTTGCCGATACCCGAGTGCGCGCAGTGATTGAGTCAGTTCTATATCACCTTGGATCAGAACTCCAAGCTTCCGCCTCAGGTGGCTTCGATCAGACTTCAAGCCAAATCCGACTTTGACGATGTCTTTCGAGCCAAGAACGGCTGTCAGGAACTCAATTGGTGGATTGGTACCGATAGGGACAATATAAGCCCGGTCATTCAGGGCGATCTGCACCACGTGTGGCCCCTCGCTCTTTCCTCCTTTGATAAATACTGGTTTCGACTCGGTATCGAAACCAACCACCCCAGCAGCCTGAATCAATTCCAGGGCGTTTGTAAACTGATCATGTGATTCAAGTATGACGATCTGACCAAGTTGCAGCCCTTCAAAAGCAGGCAACAGGACGATCTCATCTTTTGTTGGGTGGGGCTTAAGGGTGCTCTTCTTGGAGGCATTGCCACTCATATTGACATCCTTTTTCATTCAAATTCTAAGCTCATAAGGCGGATCGTGGCGAATGGGTTTTTATGGATCGCTATTGGGCCTCTACTCTTGCCTATGCAACGCTCGCGATGTGTCAGCCGACCTGGAGGCTTTCGGCAAAAGCCTGATTCAGCCTGACATCACTATCCTACTTCTGCTCGACGAGCAGGAGCGCCTAAAAACTTCGTGCTCGTGGCGCAACTGCTGAGGATCTTGAAACCCTGGACCCAAACTTCCGTCAGCCCGTACTCAGCGAGCTAAATGCCCGCGCGGACATAGTTATCGATATTACCGGCCTCTACGTAACTGGCGTGTCTAAAAAGTTTACCCAAGCCATCGAGGGGTACTGCCGCTGAGCTGAAACGCCACGAACTATCTAAGGAGCCGGATCGGGTGCGTTGGGTCGACTTCTACCTGTCACAATAGCCCGGGCTGGCAAGAATCAGGCGTTCGTCTTTCCTCCAAGCCATGCGCTACCCTCGAACCTGCTAAACACCGTTCGCAAAAGGAATTGCTGCAATGGTGCCCAACCGTTTTTTACTTCCACCCTCCTCGTAAACAATTCACTCTAGAGCGGCAGCGCACGTTCGCCCAAAATGGGCTGCACCCGTTGATGTCTATTATAGTGAGGCTTTTTTTATCCGACCTACGCAGGATCCATGTGAAGACAGCAAAAGCAATTACCAAAAAGAAATCATCCGGGCGTGGGTTTGAGATGTCCTCGTTTTGTGGGTGGGATGGAGAGATTTTAGTTCTGAACATACTTGGAACTCCGAGCGCCAAAAAGGATGCCATCGGCAAGGCGAAAGGAAGTCAACTCAAGATTAGTGTCACCGCCGCACCCGTAGCAGGCAGGGCGACTGACCACATGGTTAAGTTTCTCGCCCGAGAGTTTGACGTCTCGGTTTCTGACATCACGGTTGTGTTCGGTCGTTTTAATTTGAACAAGCAGATGCGTATAAGGGCGCCCGGAAGCTTACCTGCCGTAGTGGCCAAGGCCCTGTCAGAAGCAGAAAACACCTGACCATTCGCTACGGGCGCGATGCAGCCTAATGAGCCGCCCTGCTGTCATGGACTGTCCCAGTGTCTGCTCGCCGACAAGATTGCATCGAGTTAACTACCCGTTTGCATTCGTACTGAACAGCCTGTTTAAGCTAAATATTTTCTGCGAAGTGCCACGTTGCAATGCAACTTTGGCCATGAGCGGCTACTTGGAAATTTTCTCGCTCCTGCAACGCAGAGAATCACGGCAACGGTAAAGGGCGAGACAGCACACGACCGTTTTGGCAGTTGATTGCCGATACAGACCAAGTGATTCCACTGGAATCACGGTGCCTAACTGCCACTATGATTCCACTGGAATCACCAGCTCCCACCATCCGCCCTCCGAAAAGAACCCACCCCGATCCAGTTTGAGCGCTGACAACCTTCCTACCCCTTGGCGACACTGATTGCATCCAAGCCAATCAGGATCTTCAACGTGGCAGAACCTATCCAGCTCAACCTCGGCGCGCTCCGTAGCGTCATGGACCTCACTTTACATACCCACCATGCCGCGCGTATTTGGCATGGGCGAACGGCTTCAGACGGTAAGAACGGCATCATCGGCCTGAGCGGCTTCGTCGGGATAATGAACAAGATGAAGCGCGGTGCCGAGCTTGATGATCCTTACTCCGATTGGTGGATCATCCAAGTCGAAGAAAAAATCGCGACCTGCAAAGTGGAGCTGAACCTGATCCAGGAAAAGCTGGATCAGGTCATGTCGGGCTTACCACCGACCCTGAATATCGGTGACAACCTTAGCGTCCATCCGGTAAAGCTGCCGCTCTTCATCAATGCCCAACTGGGTTTCATGGCCGTCTATTTACTGACGCAGTTCGATGAACTTGCCCGCCGTCTGTTGTTGGCCCATCACACGGCTTTGATTGGCCGTCGGGATATGGAGGTCTGGCTCAACGAGGGCGCACATGTGCTGAGAAGCCTCTTTGGCTTGGCACAGCGCTTCAAATATTCCGGTGCTGCGCGAGACGACTTTGCGGCCAATAACGCCAGGGCGCGGGAGGCTCGCGAGGCGTTTGGAGAGCTGCCGCAGGATGTTCTGGAAGGCACGCGGCGGTCTGAGTTCGCACCGGTGATTGTCCGTGCCAAAGCTCAATCTGCAGCAGGCGAGTGGGATATCGAAACCGTCTCCGACAGTGTTGAAGCGTCAGAGCGAACAGGCGCTGATGAATCCGAGGTCGGGGAGGGCTGAGGCAATGTCAGAATTTCAAAAGACTGAGCCGAACGACATGTCGCAAAAATCGAGAACTGGGCCAAAACACGCTGCCTTCCTGCCGCTGCAACAGACTGCCTTCTCGACCCTCGAACACGCATCCTTCCTTAAAGGGCTTTTAAAACCTTTTAAGGGTAAGGGGGACCTGAGCCAATTTGCGCTGTTGTGTCGGCAGTTGAGAGGCAACCTGATCCAGCTTGCGGTCGGTGATGTGCTCGCCCAGGCCGAGCGTTATCCCTTCACGTTGCTGCCGATTCGACTGACCTGCCAGTCCACCGGATCAGGAACTGTCTTCCTGCGATGGAGCCGGACGGATCGCAGCAAGATGGGGGTCGATCTGTGGGACGAACTTCCCGGCGACCCACGCACCCCTGACAGCTTGATCGCGGATTTGTACGCGCTAGAACTGCAGCGGATCGCGATCAATATGCAAATCAGCCTGACCCACAGCATCTGCCGGCAAGCGACGGAGTGCTCGAAAAAAATGGGTCAGGCTGAAGCTGCCTACCGTCAACGACTCGACCTCATCAATAACAACCATGCAAAGGAGGCCTGACCATGGGCACAACATTTCTGGGTGAAGGCAACATTGGTACGAAGCCCGAGTTCAAGGAGTTCCCAAACGGCAACAAGGATCCCCGACGCCTGCTGCGACTGAACGTCTACTTCGACAACTCGATACCCAAGAGCGACGGCGGATACGAGGATCGAGGTGGTTTTTGGGCAAACGTCGAGCTTTGGCATCGGGATGCCGAGCGTTACTCGAAGTTGTACGCGAAGGGCGTCCGGGTGCTGGTGCAAGGTCGCATGGTGATGGACAAGTGGGAGGACGACGACGGGGAAGAGAACAGTGCAATGAAAGTGCAGGCCAATCGCATCGGGATCTTGCCGCACCGGATTGAAAGCGTGGTGCTCGCAGCGGCTGATCATGCGGCGGCGGAACATGAAGAATAAGTTGGCATAAAAAACGCCTCATGCGGGAGGCTGTTGGGGCGTATGAAGCTTCGTTCTCGAAACCAACGCTAGCTTAAAAAACGTTGCGGATAGAGAAGTTTGAGTTTGGATGATGGCTGACGAACAAGGTGATTCCAGTGGAATCATAGTGGTGGTTAGCCATCATGATTCCACTGGAATCAGCCTCTTCGGTAAAAAAAATCGCACTGTTCGCGAAGCTGATCCTGGAAAGCTGCCCTCTAATCGCCAACCTGTACTTCTCGTTCAGCCTGCGAAATATAAATCAATGCTGGCACGTGAGAGCCCGATGAACGAAAACGACCAACAGGAAATTGCAGTGACGAGCAACGCTTGGAATCTAACAGCGTTATCAGGGTGGATGTCAGTGTGCTTGGGGCTTATCGGTATGGCCGCTCTATTGGTGATAGGGCCGTCGCTAGCAGGTTTTGCTTTTAGCGCTTTCGGGCTTGTCGGAGGTGCAGTTGTCGTGTCGTTGGCTGGACCACTGAACCACAAAAGAGTACGCCTTATCCGAGTCAGAAGGCGTTGATGCCAGTGCCCAACTGTCAGCATGATTCCACTGGAATCACTCTCACTGCAAAGCAAAAAATCGCGCAGTCGTGACGCCCATTCTGAAAGTCCTACCTGCTGATCGCCAACCACCATCCTCCGTTGAACTCTCACAGTAAGAAGTCCCACGTCATGAAAATACGACGTCCCACGTTGTTGAAACGAGTGGTGTATGACGGCTATGACTATGGCCTGCTGCTGACTTACATCGAGGGGAGCAATCGGTTGCTTCTGGATCGGCAGGGCTATTTCATTCGCCGGACAGACCACCCGCAGCACCGAGCCTGGCGCGTTCCGAAAGGGCGAGTACATGAGGATCCCGATGCATTGTTTTCTGGGCTAATGGAATTGTCCTCGACGGCGCTTAGGGAAACCCGCGACAGCTTTATCGACAAGCTCGATCAATAATCGCCGTCCGCGCTTCAGCTAACCACTAGAAATGAAGCGCTGGCTCGGACCACTCGTTCATCTCCAACGCTAATATAACTGTTAGCAAAAACCAATCGGCTTCCGGTTTTTTGAATATCCACCACGGCTTCCAACCAATCGCCTATCTTGGCGGAACCGGCAAAATCCGTGGTCAGTGCAGTCGTCACAAGTTTGAGAGGTGGGTCTTTCGAGAAAGCTGCGCTGTAGCCTAGGGCGACATCAGCCAGTGCCATGAATAGGCCTCCGTGGGCGAGTCCACGCGCATTGGCGTGTTTCTCCTGTACACGAATCCCAATAGTAAAACCTTCAGTATTTTCCCGATAATAGAAGGGGCCTAGAAGATCAAGAAAAGGGCTGCTTCTAAATAACGGTTTGAAATCCTGCGGAACATCCATTTCGCGCTCCTTTTTTATTTTAATAAACACATAGAATCTGTAGTTCAATGAAAGCATTAACTCACGAAAGCGCGTCGGCTAACTTGCTCAACGCAGGAGCAAGATCATCGCGATCTGCCAACGCCTTAGAATTCAAACATAAGGTGCTGTCATCAATCAATTCACTGATGCGGATACTGTGTATTACGAATGCTGATGGCGATCTCTGGGGGGATCAAACGCGGAGTATCGCGCCGTAGCCTTTAAGATCTTGGCTACCTGAGCATGCTGCTGACGACGTCAGCGGACATGCGGCTAGAGTGGAAAAAGTCTTATGCCCTGTCAAGCCTAACGAGTAACGGATTGCGAGAGCAGGCACAGATCGTCGGTTCTAGGTTGTGCTGAACGGTGGTATGACTATAATTCTCCCCAGCTTAAGGAATAATTATTAGGGGTCCGTCATGGTCGCTGTCGTCCGTGAGTCAATGATGCCGGCCGAGGTTGCCTATCTCAGCGGCTTGACTGAGAAAGAGGTCAACAAAGCGGTTGATGAAAACATCCTGCCGGCTTTCTATGTTTATCGAAAGAAGCTGACGGGGTACCGACTCTACGCGCCATTGGCGGCGGTACTCATGAGCTTTAATAGGGCCGCACAGGACGTATTTTCAAAAAAAACCCGGGTCGAAATTCTCCAGGTGTTTACGGATCGATTGCTCAGTTCCCCGAGCTCAGAGCGCATGGTCACGATGGAGTTGTTTCCTGATGCCCAAGCGCTGCGTGTCTCTACCGATTTATTCGAAATCAGCTTTGAAAAACATATGAACTTCGTGAGAGAGCGCCTTGAGCATTTGAGAGAGGCTGAGTCTGTTGTCGTTACAGACCCGGACATCATGGGCGGCGTCCCTGTTTTCAAAGGGTCACGGGTACCGATAGATATCGTTATTGCATCGATCGATGAAGGCACTTCGTTCGAGGCGCTTAAAGAGGACTATGGGTTCTTGACGATTGAGCTTATCGAGGACGCACGGATCTACGTGAAGACGCATCCGCGTCGGGGGCGGCCAAAGATTTATTCAGTTCCTAAGCCCGCCGAAGGTAAGGCTGTGCGGAGGGTTATCGCTTCCACTAAGATTGGCAAATGATTCATCGGCTCCTGTTGGATGAGTGTCTGAGTCCGAGGTTGGTCGAACGTGCGTACAACGCTGGCCTGGATTGCAGCTGCGTCAGAGACCGTGGTTGGCTGGGTTTAAAAGATCCAGAATTGGTCAGGTGCGTGATCAATGACGATTTTATTTTGGTCACGGCCAATTCTCGGGATTTTCGGGGAAAAGGTTACGTCAGCCCTGGCGGCTTATATCTGTTTCAGGACGTGCACCCCGGTCTGATCTGTCTGAATTCAGTACAGCCATTGACCTATAAGGTACAAACTTATCTGTTCGATATCGTGCTGGAAGATTTGGCCAGCATCGACGACATGCTTAATAGGGTTTTGGATATCACTCATGATGGGGATGGGAACGTGACTGTTGAGTTTTATCCGATTCCACCGCTGTAGTTGTAACGACCAAGGAAATTAAGCCGAGATCAGCGTCTCGGCTCAAGAACAGAAAACCACCTATGAACGATCGCATCGACAGCCCCTTGGCATTGACTGTCATTGCTCACACCTCACCCGATTCTTGTCGTGGCTGGAATCGGAATTTCGCTGGCACGCATCCGCGTACAAAGGGAGCCCGTTTTTTCACCGGCGGGCACCGGCAGCGAATATCAGCCCCTCGGAAGGGTGTCCTCACATTCCGCACCGCAGAAGGTCAGGGCACTCTTCAAAGTCGCTTATAAAGGAGAAGTAGGGGCCGTGCTTCGCGCATCGACCCGAGGGAGAGTAGACCTTGAACTCTTTACGCCTGTGGATCCCGAGCATGGAGATCGTGACGGCAACGTGCCCGGACAGACAGGGAGACGAAGGGAGAGCCTGCACGCGCTTCCCGAGGTAAAGCGTGCTTGGGTATGGAGTGTTGAGCCCCCAACGCCACTGATGACCGCCAGTAGCCAGCGGGTGAAAATTAGGAGCCGGGTGATTCTTTCATACGTCGATGAATCTTGGAATACCGTTTTTCCTTCCCTTCAGCCGACACAATAGGTGGGATTTATTTGTAGGATTTCGGATTAACGCTCCGCTTGCTGGTGGGACCAATGCTTAAAACCCCCTTGCAGTCTGGGTAGTGTGTACATGACAGGAACGGTCCTTTTTTGCCTTTTCTATTGTTCATGTTTGAGCCGCATTGCCGGCAGGGCGGTGTTGGTGGTTGATCGAGGCGCAGGGTGACCGTCGAGCATTGTTCCACCAGTTTTCCGATCCATAGACCTTGGCTTTTGAGGAAGCTGTCCAGAGTCATTCGACCGGCTTCAATCTCATCCGAGGCCTGTTCCCAGATTGCGGTCATGCCTGGGTCTTTGACGATGGCTGGGATGGCATCGATCAAGGCAAAAGCAGATGCCGTAGGACTCAACGTTCGCCGTTTTTTCTCTATATATCCACGTTGCATCAGCCCCTTGATGATCGACGCCCAGTGGCTTGAGTACCAATGCCGGTGGTGGCCTTCAGCTTGGCCTTGAGTCGCGGATGTGCGACTTGTTCGGCAATATTCTTCATCGCTTTGAGTAGTGAACCTTCTGTATAAGGGCGTGGCGGCGATGTCATCAGCGATTTCAATTCTGCGGCATCGACACGACAACTTTGGCCCACATGCAGAACTGGCAGTTGCTGGGTTTTTTCGGTGATAGTTTCTTCATCGGTCCCATCGCTTGAGGCATTCCCAGAAAACAAGGTTTTCCATCCTGTCACAGCGATCTGCTTGCCTACCGCTCGCAGCTCCATGTCCGAGCATAAGAGTGATACTGAGGCACGGTCATATTCATGGTTGGACAGGAACTGTGCGATATACCGACGTCGTATGAGGTCATACACCTTGGATTCTTTGTCCGACATTCTTGAAATGTCCGCAGGCTCAGTGGTCGGAATAATGCCGTGATGCGGCCCTACGAGTTTCTTGTCATCCCAACAATGTGAACGCTGCTGAGCATTTATTTTCTGTAGCAACGGGATGATTGACGGGTCGGTTTTACCCAGTGCAGCTAAAACCGCTGGCACTTCCTCAAGCATGCTTTCCGGAAGGTAGGCGCATTCGGTGCGCGGGTAATGTGTTGCCTTGTGAGTTTCATACAATGACTGCGCAATGTTCAACGTTTCCTCAACCCCCATGCCCAATTGGCGGTCGCAGAGTTCTTGCAGCGTCGCCAGATCGAAAGGCAACGGGGGTCGTTCAGTGATGCGTTCAACATCGATATTGCTGACAACGGCCTGGCCTTGGGCGATACGGCGGGACGCCTGAAGAGCTTGCGCCTGGTCCACACAGCGGCCTTCGGAGTCCAGCAAGTCGCGTGGTGCTTTCCACTTCGCACTAAACGCCTGGCCCTGTGCAGAGAGCAGAACTTCAACCTCCCAGAAAGGCTTTTTTACGAACGCCGATATGGCCCGATCTCTGTTCACAACCAAGCTCAACGTAGGCGTCTGGACTCTGCCGACGGTGAATAATTGATCATGACCACCTCTCCTGGCGATCAGCGTAAACAGGCGACTCAGGTTCATTCCGATCAACCAATCTGCGCGAGAGCGAGCCAATGCCGCGTGATACAGCAAAAAGGTCTCCTCGCCTGGCTTCAAATCAGCTAATGCCTTACGAATTGATTCAGGGTTCAGAGCAGACAGCCACAAACGTTGCACCGGTCCGCGATACCCGCAGTAATCTATGATTTCACGGGCGATCAACTCGCCTTCACGATCAGCATCCGTGGCAATCACCAATTCCCTGGCTTCACCCAGAAGTTTTTTCACGGCCTTGAATTGCGCGGCCGTCCTAGGCTTGACCTGGACCCTCCAGTCGCTGGGAATAATCGGCAAGTGGTCCAGAGACCAGGATTTGTAACGTGCGTCGTAGGCCTCAGGAGCCGCAGTTTCCAATAAATGTCCGATGCACCAGGTCACGCAGACCGAATCACCGATCAGGTACCCGTCGCCGCGCTTGGTTGCGCCAAGTACGCGGGCGATGTCTTTGCCTTGGGAAGGTTTTTCGCAAAGGAATAGGCGCAAAAGATGTCTCGTTCAGTGATGAGGGCATGCAAAGTTGCCTCAACGTTGTCACGAGGTGGGTAGGGGGTGTGGTGGGCAAGGTAATGGATGCCGAGATTTACCACCTGCGCCGGGCATTTGAGGAACGTATATGGGCTTCGGTGCATGCCATACGAGCCCTTGGCGAACGCCTGGCAAAAGACGGTTCCATCACCTTTATCTCCGGGATGCTGTCGGAGCGACCCAATGCCAATGGCTCCGCTGTGTTGTCGGCTGCGTGTGCCGCGATGGAAGCGTTGGCGCGGGGCCTCGCCCTGGAGTTGGCGCCGATTCGGGTCAACACCTTGTCACCCGGTCCGATCAACACCCCCATTTTCAGCAAAGCACTGGGCGACGGGCGTGATGCGTTCGTGGCGGCGCTGGAACAGTCGCTGCCGCTGCATCGTCTAGGCAGCGCAACAGAAGCAGGCGCCGCCGTTGTTTTCCTGATGAGAAACGGTTTTATGAATGGCGCCACCTTGAATATCGACGGCGGCGCAAGGCTGGTCTGACTGGCCAGTTGCTAAATGGAGGCGAGAGCGCCGATGACTGCTCATTTAGGAAGCGCAGCCATCGGCCAGAAGCGGTCACTTCGTATCACTCGAAATGTCAGAGTCGTAGAGAATACGAGCATCGCGAAAACCTTCAGCATTCTCTGCCACCCACATCCACAATGGAATCATCCGCGCTAGTAGGCCCCGCCCCAGCTCGGATAATTCGTAGTCGACACGTGGCGGCACCTCGTTGTAATCCCGGCGTAAAACCAAGCCGTCTCTTTCCAACTGGCGCAAGCTGCGGGTCAACATCCGCTGCGTCACGCCCCTCATGCGCCTGGCTATCTCCGCATGCCGCAGCCGTCCCTCCACCCCTAGTGTGTGGACGATTCCCAGCGACCAACGATTACCAGCATGGGTGAGAACTTCCCGCTTCAGACCATCATCTCCTGCGCTGAGTGCTTCGCACGCAGCTTGCGACTGCCTAATGATTTCTTCGTTATCCATTCGCCCCCCAGGATCACTCGTGTACCTACTTATGGGCAGGCTCCAATGGTGACAGGATAACTCTCACTCACCTTGATCAGCACATTGGAGAAAATTTATGCAAACGCCAAAACCAGTGGAAACCGACAACATTCTGGTGCTGGGGGCCGGTGAACTCGGCATGTCCGTGGTACGCGAGCTGGCTAGGACTACGTTAAACAAGAAGGATGCAGGCGTTCGTATTACTGTGCTTCTGCGTCCACCGGTGGCGGTGATTCAAGACGCATCTAAAACGCGCGCCATTGAAGAACTCCGTGGGCTAGGCATAGACATTTTGCAGGCTGACGTCATTAACGATTCAGTTGAGGAACTTGCCGAGCATTTCGCCCGATTCGACACGATCATCAGTTGCGTAGGTTTCATAGCCGGTGCCGGCACCCAGCTGAAACTCACCCGTGCAGTGCTTCAGGCGAGCGTAAAACGCTATGTGCCGTGGCAATTTGGCGTGGACTACGACGTGATTGGCAAAGGCAGTGCGCAGGATTTATTTAATGAGCAACTTGAAGTCCGTGAGCTACTGCGTGCGCAACGCGCTACCGAATGGATCATCATCTCCACCGGGATGTTTACAAGCTTCTTATTCGAGCCCGCGTTTGGCGTGGTTGATCTGGCAAAAAATACTGTTCATGCGCTAGGCAGCTGGGATACTCAGGTCACCGTTACTACGCCAGAAGATATAGGGATGCTGACGGCGAAGATTGTGTTTGCCAAGCCGCGCCTCGCCAATCAGGTGGTCTTCGTGGCCGGAGACACCCTGACCTACGCACAGTTGGCGGATGCGGTTGATGCAACGCTCAACCGAACGGTATCTCGCATCGAATGGAGCATTCCCAAATTGAAGGACGATCTCAATGCTGCTCCGAATGACCAGCTAAGCAAGTACCGAGCCGTATTCGCTGAAGGTAAAGGAGTCGCTTGGGATAAGAGTCAGACCTTCAACGCTGCACACGGTATTGACCTGACGACGATGGCCGTTTGGATTGAGCAGAACCTGAAGTGAATGGGGCGGTCTGCTCCGACAGTAAGGTCGTGATTGGGTAAGTCAGCCAAGGGCAGCTTTGGGTCGACTTCTGCCGGTCAAAATAAGCCGGGGCGGGCGAGAAGCCCGTTCGTCTTTTTCCCAAGCACCGGTGCATCTTGTTTTTTTTGGAGCGACCCTCCGCTCCCGATCGTTCTCTGCCTGTTGTCTCCGTCCGTTTCTGGCCAAGTCCGGCACGTCGCAAGCTGCAAAAGTCGGCCAGAGTGGGTCGTTTAGAATCGCTCTTATATGCTTTAATCCGTTCGAGAAATCCGCTGCATCCTCAAGCCCGCCATCGTGCGAGATAAGCCTGTAGGAAAAGGACGCTTTTCGCTCCTCAAAGGCGAACCGGAGAATGGATGAAAGCTGACATCAGCGATGCTCCCGAACGAGTCATCAGAAGACATCACAAACGTAGCGTTTTTTACCTGGGCATGTGTCTGGTGGTTGGAAGCATAGCCACGATAGGTGCACTGCAGTTGATAAGCCGAGCCCCGAGCACCGACTCGGCATACAAACGGTTGATGAGTCCAATCGGGGGAGAAGGGGAGCTGATTCGCGCCAGTGAAATGTCGCCGAGGCAAGATATCGAGCCCTCGCAGCCTCAAGCACCATTGGACATACATCTACCAGCCAACACGGCTCGACAAACCGTCTTCAATGATCAGAACTTCATTCCTAGAGGAGCTGACAACGTAGTTACCCTCGGCGCTGGTTCTGATCTTTTCCCCCGAGAGGAGCTCTCAAAGAAAGTAAAGCTAACGATCGTCCGGCAATCGCCCAGTATGAAACAGCTTGCGTGCTGGCCATATAAGCAAGGAAGTATCGACTCCCGAAACTGTCGCGCTTTTATGGGGCTTAATCATCGAGACTAGGTCAAAGACTAGTCAAAGTAGAACCATGGTCTCCACTAGTTGCCAAGTACGCTTAGAAGACACCTCCGTGTCATTGGCCGTGACCGGCTTGGAGCTACTTATCGATGCTGACTGCGACCGGCAGAAGTCGGCCGATTCTGTTGAAAAAGTAGATATCCTGCTGGCCTGCGGCAAAATACGGTCATCGGCCGGCGGGAGGATTCACAGCGTGATGGGACAATTGTCGAGTAGACAGGAGCAGCTGTTTTATTCGTTCAACATTGAAGATCACTTCCCAGCAAATCACCCCGGCTCATCGAACAGTCGAGGTCGAGAGCACCAAGACCATGATTGAGCGTGTCGAAGAGCAGTTCGATATCAAGCCCGGTCGACTCGGCGAGACCGCTTATTGAACCGCACCGATGTTGGCCTGGAGGGTGGACGAAAAAAATATCCAGCTACATGTGCCCGTTTGGGGCAAAACCGAACGCAAGAACGACAGCCTCCCTATCAGCGATTTTCAATGGAGCGAAGAGACGCAGGAGTATGGCTGACAACGTGGCGAATGGGTTCTGAAGAGACAGCCAACCTCAATGTCTTTCAGTCTTAAATTTCAACTTTTTCAACAGAATCGGCCGAAAGCAGTCGTTATCAAGTGATGGGTTTGGCCATTTCCGAGGTCCCCATCCAGCCTATTTGCTCATACACAGGCTTTCCAATCTCGGTTGCTTGTAGCACGGCGAAGGTGATTCCTCGTCTAGCTAATGCGTCGGACGAGTTCGCAAGGAAGGCTAACTATTGAGATACGTCGAAGGCGCGCAGCCCAGTACTCGGCGAAACATGGTTGCAAATGCAGCGGGACTTTCATAACCCATCTCCAGAGCAATACACGTCACACTGTTGCCATCGGCGAGCCGCGAAAGAGCTAAGACCACGCAAGCTCGTTGCCGCCATTGTCCAAAGCTCAGGCCGGTTTGTTCTTGGAAAAGACGGTTAAATGTCCGCACGCTGATGAATATAGAATCAGCCCACTGTTGGGCCGATAGGGTGACGTCGGGCTTCATCAGAAAGGTTTTACAGCTTGCCAGTAAGCGGTCGTGCATGGGCATAGGAATATGCAAAGGAAGCTCGTTTGCACGCTGTATTTCGTGTAGCAGGAGCTTCATTATCGCGCCGTCCCGTCCGTCCTCGTCGTACTCCAAAGGCAAATCCACTGCCTCCTGAAGCAAGTTGCGCATCAACTGACTGACCTCAATCACTTGGCATCTTTCTCCTGTGACCGGCGAATCCTCAGGCTCGATGTATAAGCTGTGAGTCGTTACGCCAAGAAATAGCACTTCGTGAGGTATCTGCTGTGGTATCCACACGGCACGTTGGGGCGGCACTACCCACGTACCCAGGGCGGTAGTCACCTGCATAACGCCCTTTGATCCATAGAGTAATTGTGAGCGCCGATGGCTGTGTATCGGTAGGCGATGGCCATACTCATAATCTGTGCCAATTGCCACAACGCTACGAAGTGTGGAGTCCAGAATTGAGATTGAAGCATTACGCATCGTCAATGATCCATGAGGCTTTGGCTGAAACGAAAACACAGTTGGCTCGTTCGCTGAAGTCGTTCAAGCGCCGCATCTTTAAGATGCCTGCTCAATAAAATATTGAGCAATGGAAGATAGTGGATGAGCCTTTTGATATTGGCAACGTTTGGCTGCATGACCGGAATTACTACCGTGCTATTTGGGTTTGGCGGCGGCTTTGTTGTAGTTCCTCTGGTCTATCACTTACTCATTTCCAGCCATAATCCAGGTGATTTTGGCTACGATTCTGCAATGCAAATAGCAGTAGCCACCTCGACTGCAGTCATGGTGGTTAGCGCGTCAATGGCAACGCTCAAGCAGCACCACGCTAAGAAATTGGCCCGTGGTTACATCTGGCCGCTGTCGGGTTATATCGCAACTGGTGCAGTGGCTGGGGCAGTACTGGCCAATTTTATGACTAGTGACGGTGTTCGTATGGCGTTTGTGGTCTACCTACTGTTGACTATCACTGACTGCCTTTTCCGGAAAGGCTTTCTGCTTGGCTTGGATCAAACAGAAAAAGCGCTGCGAGGGATACCTTTTAAAGGTATCACCATTGGCACAATTGCGACTTTGCTGGGTGTAGGTGGTAGCGTAATGACCGTTCCAATGTTGCGCAGAACGGGTTTGAGCATGGCCCAATCATCGGCGTTGGCTAATCCTCTGAGCATGCCCGTAGCGCTTGTTGGATCTTTGATGTATGTGATCACGGGGCAAATGGAAACGCAGCAGCTTAGCTACGTTTTTTTGGGCTACATCTATCTCCCCGCTTTCTGTTTGTTGACCGTCGGCTCGTTAATAGGGGTTCGCCTTGCAATGCCTCACGCAGGAAAAATCCCGGATGAGCTGCATGCACGCATTTATATCGCATTACTGGTACTCGTCTTGTTGGCTATTGGTATCAAATGAAAGCAACCGTGGAACGCGGCCCGCTGTACAACGACAGTGCCTTTTAAACTGTTAACTGGCCATATTAGCGGTGCCGACTGGATCAAAATTATAATCGCCACCGCAGGCTTCGAAACCCGCACAGGTACCAACAACCCAAGCCTACGATGCCTCGGGCTGAGGCGATAACCCTCGACCGATTACCTGCCAGAGTCCTGACTATTTCGTAAATTATTGTCGCAACTTGGTAATTCCCAAACCTGACGTAGTCTTAGACTGCCGAGCACTTAATCCCTGCTAATCGACATTCTCCCAAATGAAGGAGTTATAGATGAAAAAGCTAGCAATGGTCGGCGCCTTGGCGCTGTCGATGTTATCCCTGCCCGCAATAGCCGAGAACGAAAAGCCCCTACGTATTGGTATCGAAGCCGCTTACCCGCCGTTCTCGTTCAAAACCCCAGACGGTAAGTTGAGCGGTTTTGACGTCGATATTGGGGATGCGCTCTGCGAGCAGATGAAGGTGAAATGTACCTGGGTCGAGCAAGAGTTTGACGGTCTGATTCCATCGCTTAAGGTCAAGAAAATCGACGCCATTGTGTCGTCCATGACCATTACCGATGAGCGCAAAAAATCCGTCGACTTCACCAATAAGTACTACCACACGCCTGCGCGCTTCGTAATGAAGCAAGGCAGTAACATCAAAGACCCATTGACCGAACTTAACGGTAAGAAGGTCGGGGTACTGCGTGCGAGCACCCATGACCGCTTCGCCACCGAAGTGCTGGCGCCGGCCGGTATTACCGTCGTGCGTTACGGTTCTCAGCAGGAAGCGAATATGGACATAGTCTCTGGTCGACTGGACGCTTTGATGGCAGATTCGGTAAACCTGGATGACGGTTTTCTTAAAACCGACGCCGGTAAGGGCTTTGCGTTTGTCGGCCCAGAGTTCAACGATCCAAAATACTTCGGCGGCGGTGCTGGTATTGCCGTACGTAAAGGCGATAGCGCACTTGAGAAGCAGTTCAACGACGCCATCGCTGATATCCGTGCCAACGGCAAGTACAAACAGGTTCAGGATAAATATTTCAAGTTTGACGTGTACGGCAAATAACCTCAACGATTGAAAATCGTGGCACTCGCTGCGCATAAAGCGCTCTGCGAATGCCACTTTTTTTGCGCGTGTTTTGTCTGCGCAGGAGTTCTCACATGCAACGTATTGATCACTCGTTACCTTGGAGCAATCTAGGTACCCAACGAAACCTGACCGTATTCCGTTACGGTAGTGGAGTGCGCAAGGTTTACATTCAAGCGAGTTTGCATGCTGATGAGTTACCCGGCATGCGTACCGCTTGGGAGCTCAAGAAACGCTTAGGCGAATTGGAAAGCCTAGGACAGCTCAAGGGCATCATCGAACTGGTGCCAGTGGCCAACCCGATGGGTCTCGACCAGCAACTGCAGGGCAGCCATTTGGGCCGATTCGAACTGGCCAGCGGCAAAAATTTCAATCGAGGTTTCCACGAACTTGGTAAGCAGGTCGGCGCGATGATCGGTGATCAGCTTGGAAGCGACGCCAAGGCTAACGTCGAGTTGATCCGCCAAGCCATGCGCGACGAGCTTGATAGTTTACCGGCCGCTGCGACGCAGCTTGAGGCTATGCACCGGTTATTGCTAAGACATGCCTGTGATGCCGATATCACGCTCGATCTGCACTGCGATTTTGATGCCGCGATCCATATCTACGCACTGCCTCAACAATGGCCGCAATGGCAATCCCTTGCCGCACGACTTAAGGCGCGAGTGGCGCTATTGGCGGAAGATTCTGGAGGCAGCTCATTTGACGAGTCCTGCTCACTTCCATGGTTGCGCCTCACCCAGGCCTTCCCTGACGCCGAGATTCCCTTAGCGTGTCTGGCGACTACTTTGGAACTGGGGAGCATGGGCGATACTCGTGTGGATCAGGCTCAAGCCAATGCAGAAGCGATACTAGGATTTCTCGCGGAACATGGATTCATTGATGGTCAGTGGCCAGAAGCCCCCGGCGAATGCTGCGAAGGCATGCCGTTCGAAGGCACCGAATACCTGTTCCCGCCACACGCGGGCGTTGTCAGTTTTCTGCGCGAAGCTGGTGACTGGGTAGAACGTGGCGATGCCGTGTTCGAAGTGGTCGATCCTCTCAATGATTGCGCCACAACGGTCTGTGCCGGTACCAGCGGCGTTCTGTTTGCAATCGATCGCGGTCGCTATACGCAGCCAGGTTTATGGCTGGCGAAAGTGGCGGGGCGTGAGCCCATTCGCACAGGTAAATTGATCAACGATTGAGCACGTCGTTATGCGTCTGGGCATCCCGTCTTGCGTAGCTAAACGGGTTGCCATTTATGCGACAGCAACCCGGAAACCGAAAGTCAGGTTGTGCGCAGGGTTATCGCGTCCACTAATTCAGGCAATATCAGAATTTTAGTGTGTGCGGAGCCGACGTCTTTCCACGATTGTCTTTACGCTGAGCCGCAACCGATCCGATAAATTCTTTGCGGCTCACCATTCGTATGCGTCTGTCGGATTTCGCAAAATATTTCTCCCTAACGCTACAAACTAAATCGTTGAAAATCCTGAAATCCACGCTGCAACCTCACCCGGTTCCGTTATTTTTCGAACAAAACCTCTCTTCTCTACCTTGCTGACCTTAAATTCCTTTGCTACCTTATTTCAAAATGTTAACGATGACATTTTGCTAAAAAAATAAAAACAAGAAGGAAATTGTCCATGGTAAAGCTCCCTAAAGCTCTGTGTTTACTGGCGTTAAGCATCAGCTGTGGCATCGCCACGGGTGCTTTTGCCGACAGCAAGACTGGCCCCCTGAAAGTCGGCGTGTCCTTCCAGGAAATTAACAATCCCTACTTCGTCACCATGAAGGACGCGTTGACCGACGCGACCAAAACCATTGGTGCGCAGCTGATCGTCACCGACGCCGGTCATGATGTCTCCAAACAGGTCAGCGATATCGAAGACATGCTGCAACAGGGCATCGATATTCTGCTGATCAACCCGACTGACTCTGTAGGTGTGCAATCGGCTGTAGAAGCCGCCCACAAAGCCGGGGTTGTAGTCGTTGCAGTAGATGCTCAGGCGAAGGGCCCGCTGGATTCATTCGTCGGTTCAAAAAACGTTGATGCCGGCTACCAGGCCTGTGAATACCTGGCCCAGCACATCGGCGATGCCGGTGATGTCGGTATTCTTGATGGCATTGCGGTCGTGCCGATTCTTGATCGCGTTAAGGGGTGTAAGGACGCACTGTCCAAACACCCGAAAATCAAAATTGTCAGCATCCAAAACGGCAAGCAAGAGCGTGATCAGGCGCTGACCGTAACTGAAAACATGCTCCAGGCGCAGCCTGGCCTGAAAGGCTTGTTCAGCGTCAATGATACCGGCTCATTGGGCGCGCTTTCAGCCATTGAGGCGAGCGGGCTCGACGTCAAACTGGTGAGCGTTGACGGCGCGCCGGAAGCGATCAAGGCCATCCTCAAACCGGGCAGCAAGTTCATTGCGACCTCAGCACAATATCCTCGTGACCAAGTGCGTCTGGCGTTAGGTATCGCCTTGGCCAAAAAGTGGGGCGCGCAGGTGCCAGCCACTATCCCGGTGGACATCGCGCTGATTGACCAGAGCAAAGCAAAGGACTTCAGCTGGTAAGCGTTGCCTGCTCCGTGGCGGTTCACGGAGCAAGGCCTTACGACCTCGAAGGATTGGCGCGGAGCACCTGAGCATGAGCAGTCTGCTAAAACTTGAAAATATCTGTAAGCGCTACCCCGGCGTGCAAGCGCTTAGCGCGATAAATCTGCAAGTCGAGCGTGGAGAAATCCACGCCTTGCTTGGCGAAAACGGCGCCGGTAAATCAACCCTGATGAAGATTCTGGTAGGCGTCGAGCACCAGGATGAAGGCAGCATTTTGATCGATGGTCTGGCGCAGCAGTTCGCGACCTATAACGACGCTATTGCTGCTGGTATCGGCATCGTCTTTCAAGAGTTCAGTCTGATTCCTTACCTGGATGCAGTGGAAAATATTTTCCTCGGCCACGAATGGGTCAATCGTTTCGGACTGCTGCGTAAACATGACATGGAGATGAAGGCTCGGGAGTTGTTCGAACGCCTGGGGGTTACCATCAATCTGCACTGCCCAGTGAAAGCCCTAAGCGTCGCCGAACAGCAATTTGTCGAAATCGCCAAGGCGCTGAACCTTGATGCGCGGTTATTGGTGCTCGACGAACCCACGGCCACCCTGACGCCCAGCGAAGCGGAGTTGCTGTTCGACATCATGCGTGAACTCAAGCGTCAGGGCGTGGCGGTGATATTTATCTCTCACCATCTGGAAGAGATTTTCCAAGTGTGTGACCGCATCAGTGTACTGCGTGACGGTAAGAACGTTGGCGTTACCGAAGTGGCTGATAGCGACATTGATCATTTAGTCGAAATGATGGTCGGTCGCCGTCTGGAGAACAGTTTTCCGCCGAAATCGCAAACCGCGCGGGGGCCGGTGCTGTTGCAAGTGGAGGATATTCAACTGACCCGCAGCGGTCCGCATAACCGCTTTGATTTGCACCAGGGCGAGATTTTGGGTTTCGCTGGGCTGGTGGGGTCGGGGCGTACCGAGCTGGCGTTGGGAATCATAGGCGCGATCCCGATCGTCGTTAAACGTGTGTTGCTGCGCGGCCAGCCGGTGGCATTGCGCGACCCGGCCGAAGCCTTGGCGTTGGGTATCGGGTTACTGCCAGAAAGCCGCAAGAGCGAGGGGCTGATTGTTGATTTCAGCATCCGCGAAAACATCTCCCTGAATAACCTGAAAAAGTACGAAAACCGTGGCGGCTTGCTGGACACCGGCAAAGAAACCCACACCACCCAAGGGCTGATGAGCCAGTTGGCAATCAAGGCGCCCAGCTGTGAAAGCCGGGTGTTCAACCTCAGCGGCGGCAATCAACAGAAGGTCGTAATTGCGCGCTGGATAAACCATCACTGCGACATTCTGGTGTTTGACGAACCTACCCGTGGGATTGATGTGGGTGCCAAGGCCGAGATCTACGCACTGATGCGCAAGCTCACCGAGAAAGGTTTCGCAATCATCATGATTTCTTCGGAACTGCCTGAAATCATTGGTATGTGTGACCGCGTCGCAGTGTTTCACAAAGGGGCAATTGTCAGCGTATTGGAATCGTCCGACGTTAATCCGCAGGAGGTCATGCGTCATGCAACGGGGAACACTCAACGTGAATACGTCCATTAATACCCTAGGTGGCGCGGGGCTGCGTCTTAATCTAACCAGGGCCATGCGTTCACCGGCATTTTTGCCGTTTGTAGGCCTGGTGATCGTGACCCTTGTGATGGTCTTCGCCAGCGACAAATTTCTCACCGCGGCAAACTTGGCGAATATTGGTCGTCAGGTATCGATCAACGCGATCATTGCCGTGGGCATGACCTGTGTGATTTTGACTGGCGGTATCGACTTGTCGGTGGGTCCGGTCATGGCTTTGTCCGGTACTTTGACGGCTGGCCTGATGGCCGCTGGCGTGCCACCGACTTTAGCCATCGGTGCGGGAATAATCCTTGGCATCGCGTTCGGAGTAGGCAACGGCTTATTCGTCGCTTACCTGCAAATGCCACCGATCATTGTGACCTTGGCAACCATGGGCATCGCACGCGGATTGGGCTTGATGTACACCGATGGTTACCCGATTTCCGGCCTGCCAGACTGGTTTGGCTTCTTCGGTCGAGAGAGTCTGTTTGGCGTCCAGGTACCGATTTTAATCATGTTGCTAACTTATCTGTTGGCCTACGTGCTGCTGCAACACACCCGGATTGGCCGCTACATCTATGCGATTGGCGGCAACGAAGAAGCGGTGCGTTTGTCCGGTGTGCGGGCGGCGCGCTTCAAGTTGTTGGTGTACGGCATCAGTGGCCTGACCGCCGCAGTGGCGGGGTTGGTATTGACCTCGCGTCTAATGAGCGGCCAGCCCAACGCCGGGGTGTCGTTTGAACTCGATGCGATTGCCGCCGTGGTTCTTGGCGGCGCCTCCATCGCCGGTGGGCGCGGGGTGATTCTCGGCACTTTGGTGGGTGCGCTATTGCTGGGCGTCCTCAATAACGGCCTGAACATGTTAGGCGTTTCACCCTACGTCCAGAGTGTGATCAAGGGCGCAATTATCTTGTTGGCAATCTATATCAGCCGCCAACGGCATAAATAAATAGAACACAAATTGTAGGCGCCAACGTGTTGGCGAGAATGTCGATGTGGCTTACCTGAAAGCCGCCTCGCCAGCGCATTGGCTCCAGAAACTCCCAACAGAACACTTTTTAGCAACTTCGCGCTGATATAGGTAGAAACCTCATGAACGAAAAAACTGAACATGCCATGCAAGCTGTCGTCTGCCACGGTCCCAAGGACTATCGTCTGGAGCAAATTGCCAAGCCCCAAGCGCGGATTAACGAATTGGTGATTCGCATCGCCGCCTGCGGGATTTGCGCCAGCGACTGCAAATGCCATTCAGGTGCGGCGATGTTTTGGGGCGGTGAAAATCCGTGGGTCAAGGCACCTGTGGTGCCGGGCCATGAGTTTTTTGGCTACGTAGTAGAAGCGGGCGAAGGTGCTGAAGAACTCTTCGGCGTGCAGGTGGGCGACAAGGTGATCGCTGAACAGATAGTGCCATGCGATAAGTGCCGCTTTTGCAAGTCCGGTAAGTATTGGATGTGCGAAGTGCACAACATCTTCGGCTTCCAGCGTGAGGTGGCTGAGGGCGGCATGGCGCAGTATATGCGCATTCCAAAGACTGCCATCGTGCACAAGATTCCTGAATCGGTGAGCTTGGAAGACTCTGCTCTGATCGAGCCAATGTCGTGCGCGATTCACACGGTTAACCGGGGTGACATTCAACTCGACGACGTGCTGGTCATCGCTGGGGCAGGCACCCTTGGCTTGTGCATGGTGCAGATCGCCGCGCTGAAAACCCCGAAAAAGCTGGTGGTCATCGACATGGTCGACGAGCGCTTGGAACTGGCACTGAAACTCGGTGCCGATGTCGTAATCAACCCGTCCCGGGACAACGCCCGGGCGGTTATCAACAGCCTCACCGACAACTACGGTTGTGACGTGTACATCGAAACCACCGGTGTACCTGCGGGCGTCACCCAAGGCCTGGAGCTGATCCGCAAACTCGGGCGCTTCGTTGAGTTCAGCGTGTTTGGTGCTGAGACCAGCGCTGACTGGTCGATCATCGGCGACCGCAAGGAACTCGACGTCCGTGGCGCGCATTTGGGTCCGTATTGCTACCCGATTGCCATCGACTTGTTCGAGCGCGGTTTGATCACTTCCAAAGGCATCGTTACCCACGACTTCGGCCTAGATGACTACGCCGAAGCCTTCGCCCTGGCCGACTCTGTGAAGTCGATCAAAGTGCTGTTAAAGCCTGTAATCTAGAGCGCGAACGCCATGATGAACTATGTGATCGGCGTGGACATCGGCACGCAAAGCTCCAAGGCGCTGCTGGTCGACAGCACGGGCAAGATCATTGCCCAACACAGCCAAGGCTACCGGGTCGACACGCCAAATTTACGCTGGGCCGAACAGTGGCCGCAGGTCTGGCTCAATGCGGTGGAATCCTGCATTGCGCGGTGCGTGGAAATGGCCGGGGTGCCTAAAGAGCAAATCAAAGCGCTGTGTATCAGTAGCCTGTACGGCGGGTCCGGGATTGCGGTAGACGCCGATATTGAACCTTTGCACCCATGCCTGATCTGGATGGACCGTCGTGCGCAAGAGCAGGTCGAGTGGGTTCGGCAACACGTCGATCTTGAGCGGCTGTATGAAGTGACCGGTAATTCGGTGGACAGTTATTACGGTTTCACAAAGATTCTCTGGCTCAAGCAACATCAGCCAGAGGTGTGGGCGAATGCCCGCTATCTGCTGCCGCCTAACAGTTACATCAACTACTGCCTGACCGGCGAGATCGCGGTGGACCACAGTTCGGCGGGCAACATTGGCGGCGTTTATGACGTTGCTGAGCGTCGATGGTCCGAGGAGATGCTCGCGGCGCTGGGCATCCCATCGGAAATGATGCCCGAGCGGTTGCTGTATTCCGGCGAGGCGGTGGGTGGATTGCTCGACGGTTGGGCTGAGCGTTTGAGGTTACAGCCAGGGACCCCGGTGTTGGCCGGTGGCGTCGACGCGGCCATGGCGACCTTTGCCGCTGGAGTCACGCAGCCGGGCAACCATGTGGCGATGATTGGCACCAGCATGTGCTGGGGCTATTTGAATCAGCGGGTGGATGCGCGCCATGGCTTGGTCAGCATGCCCCATGTTTATAACGGTCAAAAGGACTTGTATATCTTCGGCGGCGCGATTACCGCCGGGGCATCGATCAGTTGGTTTCGTGAACAGTTTTGTCAGGTCGAAGAGCAACAGGCCAGGGACACCGGGGAAGACAGCCACCTAGTACTCGAACGCTTGGCGCAGAAGATTCCAGCGGGCAGCGAGGGCTTGCTGTTCTTGCCGTATTTAATGGGCGAGCGCAGTCCGATTTGGGACGCTAAGGCCAGCGGCAGTTTCGTCGGATTGACCCTGTATCACAGCCGCTTTCACCTGTATCGAGCGGTGCTGGAGGGGGTCAGCTTCGCGTTGCGGCACAACATCGAAGCCGGCGCACGCGGTGCACATTCCCTGGACCCTCGATTGATAGTGGTGGGCGGCGCCAGTCACTCAAATCTGTGGATGCAGATTATTGCCGACATCACCCATTACCCGGTTTACACCATCGTTCAGGATGTCGAAGCGGCGATGGGCGCAGCCTTGTTGGCGGCGCACAGCGTCGGTCTGGTGGACGAACGACAGGTCGATGAAGGGTGGATCGAGCTACGTCTTCGTGCCGAACCGGGGGCCGAAAATGTCGCCCACTATGATGTTGCATTTGCCGAGTACCTGAACCTATACCCGGCTCTTAAACCGATCATGCACCGTTTGCAACAGGCTTAACCGAGTGTCACAGGTACGCTGATGTTCTGTAAGAGCTGCCGAAGGCTAAGATTTTTGGCTGTATAGCAGCCTTTGGCAGGATCCATATAGATCATTGCATCGCCAATACTCCATCGGACGTATATCGGGTACTCAGTAAAACCACTCAGAGGTCTACCTCATGGATCGATTGCATTTCGACTTTAGTGATCGACGCATTTTAGTGACAGGTGCTAGCAGTGGCATTGGTTGGGAAGTGGTCCAGCAGCTTCTCGTAGCGGGTGCCGAAGTATTCGCGATTGGTCGCGAACCTGGGGCGCTGGAGCAGTTGCAAGCGCAGGGCTGCCATGTCGTGAGGTTGGACATCGCCGACAGCGCGGCCCTGGAAGTGGCGCTGGCCAGGTATCCGGCGATGCACGGGTTGGTCAATTGCGCCGGCATCGCCAGCCTTGAAGCGGCTGATTCAGTTTGCGCAGATTCGTTTGATCACGTGATGGCGGTCAATGCTCGCGCTGCCGCTATCGTTGCCGGCCGGGTGGCTAAAAGCATGATTTCGGCAGGGATTGCTGGCAGCATCGTCAACGTGTCAAGCCAGGCGGCACTGGTGGCCCTGGATGACCATCTGAGTTATTGCGCGTCAAAAGCGGCACTGGATGCCATGACTCGCGTGCAATGTGCGGAGTGGGGCAGGTTTGGAATTCGGGTCAACAGTGTCAACCCGACAGTAACCCTGACGGCTATGGGACAGCAGGTCTGGAGTGCCCCGGAAAAACGCGATCCAGCCTTGGCGGCAATTCCCCTTGGACGCTTCGCTGAAACTGCGGAAGTTGCGCGACCGATTTTGTTTTTGCTCAGCGACGCCGCGTCGATGATCAGCGGGGTCAGCCTTGCCATTGACGGCGGCTACACCAGCCGCTGAATCTCGGTTTCAAGTTTACCCACAATCACTACCTGTTCCTGTGGTGCATGGGGCTGGTGCATGCGTTTGAGCAGCAGACGCACGGCGCTGGTGCCCGCCAATTCGGCATCATGGGCAATACAGGCAATCGGTACGCCGAAGATATCGGCGAACGGCAGACGGTCAATGCCGCAGATCAAAACGCTGTCGTGGGCGATACCCATGTCGCGCAATGCGCTCATGGCGCCCAAGGTGATCAACTGATTGAATCCAAAAATCGCATCTGGCCGGCTGTGGGCCAAGTAGGCGAGGGTAGCGTGGTGGGAAGGCTCAAGAGTGTAATCACCGGGGTAAACGTCCACCTGGACTGGTTTGCGGTGACCTTCAAGGCCCGCGCGAAAGCCGCTTAAACGTTGTTCGGTGATGTGCGAGTGCTCCGGGCCAGTCAATACCAGCAAGCGTTCAATATTTGGGTTTTGCTCAAGCAGGTAGCGTGCGCCCTTGAAGCCGCTTTGATAATTGTCCAGGGCCACCTGGCTGAACATGGTGTTGTGCAGCACTCGGTCGAGCAACACTACCGGTGTCTCACCTGAACTCAAACGCGCCAGATAGTCCGGTTGATACTCTGGTTCATCCGAGACCGGAGACAAGATGATCCCGGCCACTCGGTAGCTCAACAGCGTTTCCACGGCTTTGGTTTCCAGCTCATCCAAGCCATCGGTGTCCACGAGCATGATGGTGTAGCCGTGCTGTTTCGCTTCTCGGGAAATTGCCTTGATCATCACGCTGTAAAACGGGTTATCTACAGACGCAGTAATAACTCCGAGGATCAGGCTTTGGCTACTCTTGAGTCCACGAGCGAACGCGTTCGGCACGTAGTCAAGTTCTCGGGCCACCGCAAGGATTCGGGCCAAGGTGGCAGGCTTGACCAGATCAGGTTTGTTCAACGCCCGTGACACCGTGGTCGGCGTCATGTTCACCCGCTTGGCGATGTCGCTGATGCTGACTGGAATTTTTTTCATCGGATCGCTTGGGGTCTGAGAAGCGTTTGGGTTTGAAGCATGCGGCCGTGCTCAACGTCATACGCGTCGGCGTTAAGTACGTGACCGTCCAGTGTACTCAGACATCACGGTTACCACTATCAGTCACGAAAATCGGCTGCAATCCGTAAATGAGAAGGCGCTGACCAAAACGGCTCAGCGACCCGATCTCGCTAGAAATCTGTCAAATACCGATGCGCTCATCGGGGTAAACAGTCCTTCGTCTATTAATGCCTGTTCATGATCGAGAATAATTTTCGACGGTCGGTCCTTTAACCTGTGGGCTGGTGAACCTACGTATACCCCCCACGCGTCAAGTGAGCGGGTAACCACGGCCCCGGCACCGACGGCCACACCCTCGGCCAATTTCACACTGGGTAAAATAACGCTATTGGTACCAATAATTACGTGACGGCCGACGTGAACATGGGTTCGGCTGACACTGCGGTATCTGTCTGGAATCGTGGAGTTGGTCATCCCGCCGCCGTGAAAATCATCGGAGCCGCTAAAGATGCGCACGCCTGAAGAGAGTGTCGAAAAATCTTCCAGGACGATGACGCCGCCTCCGGTAATTGAGGTGAACGACGCAATGTGGATGTAGCTGCCGATAAATATTGGCGCGGTAGCATGGATAAACACAAAGTCATCAATAATGACGTTGTCTGCGACGCTGATGTATTCGCGGCCGATTATTTTCGCACTGGGGTAGATCTTCACGTTCTTACCCAGTGATTTAAAACCTTCATGTTGTTCGTGTTGGCGACCCATACTTCACTCCTGCTGGTCGATCAATAGGTCAATTAACGATCTTATACGCAGCTGACATAGCCCAGTGATGCACGCCCGTTTGAAACTTTTCTTTAGCGTGCTTGAAATGTCGAACGGGCGGTGCGTATTTTATACAGGTTGCCGTTTAACGGCTTTTGTCGCTATCAAGGATTTGAATCATGACAGTTAATGACCACAGTCCATTCGCGGAGCGATTGGCAGGCATTGATGAGATTGAATGTGTAACGCCCGACTTAAATGGTGTACCCCGAGGTAAGGTCATGACCGCCGAGGGATTTCTCGAAGGCCGGCGTCTGCAATTGGCCCGCGGCGTCTTGTTGCAATGCATCATGGGCGGTTATCCACCGGCGCGGTTTTACGGCAGCGATGACGGTGATCTGGCGCTGGTGGCAGACCCGGTCCAGGTTCATCGCTTGCCATGGAGCGAGCAGCCCAGGGCCATTGCCATCTGTGACGCTGATGACTTGGCCGGTGGAGGCTCCAGCCTTTCGACTCGTGTTCAGTTAAAAAGGGTGATCGCACGGTATGCCGCTCGCGGTCTGGCGCCGGTGGTGGCAACTGAGCTAGAGTTCTTCGTCTTCGCGCCCAATGCCGATCCCGCCCAGCCGTTTCAGCCGCCGACGGGGTTAGATGGTCGCCGGGAAGACGGTCATTCGGCCTTCAGCATCAGTTCCAATAACGGCTTGCGCCCCTTCTTTACCGAGGTCTACGCGTGCATGGCGGCACTTGGTTTGCCGCGCGACACGTTCATGCATGAAATGGGCGTCAGCCAATTCGAGATTAATCTGCTGCACGGCGATCCTTTATTGCTGGCCGATCAGACGTTTCTGTTCAAGCACCTGCTCAAGGAGGTCGCGCTTAAACATGGTCTGATTGTGGTCTGCATGGCCAAGCCGTTGGCGCATACCCCAGGCAGCTCGATGCACATCCATCAAAGCGTGGTAGATCTGCACTCAGGCGACAACGTGTTCAGTGACAGACAAGGCAACGAGACACCGGTATTCCAGCATTTTATCGGCGGTCAACAAGCGGCTATGGGCGATTTCACTGCGTTATTTGCGCCCAACGTCAATTCTTATCAGCGTTTGTGTCATCCCTATGCCTCGCCGAACAACGCTTGTTGGTCCTACGACAACCGCGCAGCGGGTTTGCGGATTCCAGCGAGTGCGCCAGTGGCCAGAAGGGTAGAGAATCGTCTCCCTGGCGCCGACGCAAATCCTTATCTGGCCATTGCCGCGAGCCTTGCGGCGGGTCTTTATGGCATTGAACATGAGCTGCAACCCACAGCGTTTATGCAAGGTGAAATTGAAGTGCCGGATAACTTGTCATTGCCATGTACCTTACATGCCGCGTTGGAGCGTCTGAAACGCAGCCAATTGGCGAAAGAACTGTTTGGCCCTGAGTTCATTGATGGATACGTCGCTTCGAAGCGTATGGAATTGACTAGCTTCTTTGACGAAATCACGCCTTGGGAACGGCGCATATTGGCCGCTCAAGCTTAAAGGTTATTGTTCTAGAGTTGCCCCGCGGGGGTAACTCTTCATTTTTTAGGGAACGTCTGGACCGCAATGCGCCAAATCTGGAAGTCTTTTCGAGCGCTTTATTTCGCTTCGCTGATGATGCTAATCGGCTCTGGTTTGTTAAGTACCTACCTCGCCCTACGACTGGGGGCAGAAAATGTCGACGGTCTTTGGGTGGGTGGGCTGATGGCCGCCAACTATTTTGGGCTGGTACTGGGTGGAAAAATCGGTCACCGACTGATTGGGCGTGTTGGGCATATTCGCGCCTACGCGACGTGTGCCGGTATCGTCAGCGCTGCCGTATTGGGGCATGGGCTGATCGACTGGTTACCGGCCTGGTTGTTCCTGCGGATGATCGTCGGCTTGGGCATGATGTGCCAATACATGGTGATCGAAAGTTGGCTTAACGAGCAGGCACAAGCCAAACAACGCGGCGCCGTGTTCAGTGGCTATATGATCGCATCGTATCTGGGGCTGGTTCTGGGTCAGTTGATTCTGGTCATCCATCCCTCATTGGGGCCTGAGCTGCTGATGTTGGTCGCATTGTGCTTCGCGCTGTGCCTGGTGCCGGTGGCAATGACCCGTAGTATCCACCCGGCGCCCATGCATCCAGCGCCACTGGAACCTCGGTTTTTCCTCAAGCGTGTGCCGCAGTCGCTGAGTACAGTGCTGGCGGCGGGGTTAATTATTGGTTCGTTCTACGGCTTGGCCCCGTTATACGCCTCCCGGCAGGGACTACCTACCGAGACGGTGGGTTTGTTCATGGGTAGCTGTATTCTGGCCGGGCTGTTAGTTCAATGGCCATTGGGACGCCTATCTGATCGTTACGATCGAGCTGTATTAATTCGTGCCTTTGCCGGTGCGCTGGCGTTGATTGCGTTTCCGTTGGCGATCATGCCCCACGTGCCTCTGGAAGTCCTGTTCGTCGTCGGTTTTTTCGCCTCGTTGATGCAGTTTTGCCTTTATCCCTTGGCTGTGGCGTTTTCGAACGATCACGTGGAAGGGGAGCGCCGTGTTTCGTTGACGGCGATGCTGCTAATGACCTACGGCATTGGCGCCAGCATCGGTCCGTTGGTCGCGGGCGTGCTGATGAAGATGTTTGGCAGCAATATGCTGTACGCCTTCGTTTGTTTTGCCGCACTGATGCTGGCATTGAGAATTCGACCTAAGGCCGTAACCAATCTGCACCAGGTCGAAGATGCTCCGCTGCACCACGTCGCCATGCCAGACAGTATGTCCAGCTCACCGTTGGTGGTTGCACTGGACCCACGGGTGGATGAACAAGTGGTTCAAGATCAGATGCAAGCGCCGGTCGAGGGTGAGCCGCAACCGGCAGAAAACCCAGAGAACGAGACTGTTTAAAGAGGCTGTGTCGACAGTAAGCTCGCGACCTGTAGGCGCGATAGGCCGGTCCTTGGTATGGCGGCACCTATAATATTGAACACTGCTTAGGCACAGTGTTAGGGCGAGTTCAATCACTGGCCATGCACGCGGTTGGATTGGAACGCAGGGCCACCAGACTTGCTAGCGAGTTGTTGATCAGAAATCGTCGTCTTTATCGAATCGCCGTGCTTCGCGCTGCAATTGATACACGAAGCGTTCAACCTGACGTTGCACCAGCCCGCTCATGTTGTGAAAGCGAATACCGGCAAACGTCACGTCTATGCGCTCCTCGAAGTGTAGATAACGCAACTCCACAGGCGCAGTCATCTTGCCGAACGGCAGGGCGGCAATAAACCGCTCATAGACCTGACCTAATTGCAGTCGATCAGAAATATCACCTTCAAAACGAAGCTTGCACCCAGTAGCGGAAATATCCAGCAGCTTTCCATTAATCGGTGACAAAAGCTTTTCGCCACCGATTTCTACACTCACCAACTGAGCCAACTTCAACGCTGCACGGAACGCGTTGCGGCGTTGGTGGTAAACCACTTCTTTGGGCAGAGTGCCTCGGTAGCAACGGTGCTCCCCATCGTCGATAGTTAGAGCGTCCACACTTTCCCAAGCGATGCGCACCCCGTCATGGAAACCTTCCACGCGGTACGCTTCGCCATTGGTCAAAAAACGCTCACCGTCGCGCGGGATCATTTCATCAAGAGCAAGACGGTTGCTGTCGCGATCAACTTCAATCAGAAAGCTTTGGAAACGCTGGGTGC